>DAOMWV010000272.1:0-1696 GCA_035436725.1 Hyphomicrobiaceae bacterium | reverse complement strand
ACCTGCGCCACACCCGCCAACCGATTTCTCAAACGTGATGCATAGATCAGGTTAGTGCCCGTCGGCAATAATGGACGCCTCGTCATCCGTGTCAAGACCGACAGGTCAAACGCGCAAAGGGAGGCACGCTGATGCAGCTCACAGCAACCGACTGCGCGTTCCTACGCGGTTAGTTTCCCGGCCTCCGGGAATTGACCGACGTCGGCAACGATCGCTGCTTCTGATGTGAGTGGCTCTCGTCTGCGTGATGACTTGGACCACTACGCAACGATGCCCCCCCTACACCCCCGCACGCAACCCACACGCACGCGCCTCAACCGATTGCCACTAAGTACCTGTTTTTCCACGATGTGACTTTTCGCGTATGCTCCGAAGAAAACCACGCCGCACCTTGATAAAACTGGATAAAACGGGCGTCTTGGCCGTTGCCAACGTGAGGGTCGAGGGTTCGATCCCCTTCGCCCGCTCCATTTTTTCCCGGCCAAATCTCTCCCCGCCATATGAGTTGCCCCCGCCAAATGAGTTAGGCGGTGCCGTGCCTCACGCCGGCGCCTTGGAGCCTTCCTCGGAGACCGAACGCACCTCGCCGACCTGTTGCGGCGCAGCGGCTGCCGGGCGTGCCGTCGGATCGGTGCGACGGCCATCCACTGCCCCAGGGGTCGCGATCGCGGCAGCGCCCCTGGCCAGAACCTCGTCGGCAAGCGCGCGGATCGCATGCCCGACAGGGCCCGGATACTTCGCCATGAACGACCGGTCCGGCGTGCGGAAGCGCGCCGCGTCCTGCAGCGTACCCATGCGCGGCACGGCGGCCGAGAAGCAGCGGTTCTCCGGGTTGTCGGCGAGCCAGCGGTGGTACTCGGCGTCGACCGGCGAGGCCATGTCCTTCATGTTGACGATGACGCCGAGGTTCTCCGCAAAGCCCATCTCGGGATTGAGCGCCTTGAAGCGTCGGAACACCTCGAGGCCGCACACCGAGACGTAGTCGGGCTTGGTCGGCGAGATGTGGAAGCGCGCCTCGCGGAGCCAGGATTCCGTCAGCACCGAGAGACCCGGCGGGCAGTCGATCAGCACCACGTCGAAGACGCGAGAGACGTCGGCGAGAAGCGCGCCGATCGCCGACCGCAGCCGGCCGTGCAGGCTCTCTTTGGACACCTCGCGCTCGAACAGCGTCAACTGCATGTCGCTCGGCAGCACGTAGAGCGAACGCGCATCATCGACGTCCGAGACGTTGCCGACCACGAAGCGCGACCAATCCGTGGCCTCGCCCTTCAGGACGGCGGCGACGAGGTAGTCGACGATGGTGAGCCCCTCGCTCTGCAGCTTGTGCAGGCTCGCGACCGACATCAGCATCGCCGAGACGCTGGCCTGACTGTCGCTGTCGATGACGAGCACGGTCTTGCCGTGGATGGCCGTGAGCGTCTCGGCGAGTGCCAGCACGAGGGTCGATTTGCCGACGCCCCCCTTGGTGTTCATCACCGCGATCGACGCATGCATGGGTTCGAGGGCCTCGGATCGGATGCCAATGGACGGATGACGGCAGGTGGACGGGTGGCGGGGTGAAGCGGGTCACGCTTCCCGCCTACAGTCTCGCGGTGGCGCTATCGTGACACGCCCGTCATAGAACCACGCCGGCGCCCGTTCTTGGAAGCCCTGCGAACCGCGCGCCGGCGACGGCGGTCGGCGGGACGGCGCATCA
>DAOMWV010000271.1:0-1862 GCA_035436725.1 Hyphomicrobiaceae bacterium | reverse complement strand
ATCCCCATGTCCCCGAGCACGAGCACGTCCGTCAGGGATTTGACCGCATCGGCGCCCGCATTGAGCGCTTCGAGCGTCTCGTCGGGCGTCATCGCGGGTCCGAGCGAGATGTCGCCCGTCGGCTGATCGAGCGACAGGGGTACGATGTCGAGATCGATGTGCTGCATCCGCGCGAGCACGTTGATCGCGGCACCACCCCTGCGGAATGTCTCGACCATCTGCTGGGTGACCGACGATGGATACGGGCTCACGTCCTGCGCGACCACGCCGTGCGTGCCGGCAAATACGATGCCGCGCACGACCGAAGCACGCGGCGTGCCGTCGTCGGACCAGCTGGCGAGGAATTGCGCGATGTCTTCGAGTCGGCCGAGAGAGCCGGGTGGCTTCACGAGCTGTTGCTGGCGATGCCCCGCCCGCACCGCATAGATCGGCGCGCGCGCCGGAAGGTCGCGGAGAACACGGGAAAGATCATCGGGCCTCGAAAACAGATCCATGCGCAAACTCTCGCGTTGACCGTTGGAACCGTCTACGGCCCGTTGGGTAGCGCCCGTCCCCGCTCCCTGTAAAGCCCGGCCGCAACTACGCCCTGAACAATCATTTCCGTCCCACGGGACGAAACGGCGCCACCCCGGCCGGGGCAGCGCCGATCACGCCTGTCGTGGTGGCCGGATTTACATCCGGAACGGTACCACTTTCTGCACCTGCTCGCCGAGCCCTTCGATACCGAGACGCATCACGTCGCCCTCCTTGAGGAACACCGGCGGCTTCATGCCGAGGCCGACGCCGGGCGGTGTGCCGGTCGTGATCACGTCTCCGGCTTCGAGCACCATGAATTGCGAGATGTAATGCACGAGGTGCGCGATCGAGAAGATCATGGTCTTGGTGTTGCCGGTCTGCATGCGCTTGCCGTTCACATCCAGGAACATGCTGAGGTTCTGCACGTCCTTGATTTCGTCCGTCGTCACCAGCCACGGCCCGAGCGGACCCGACGACTCGAAACACTTGCCCTTCATCCACTGCCCGCCGCGCTCGAGCTGGAAATGCCGCTCCGACACGTCGTTGCAGACCGCGTAGCCCGCGACGTACGAGAGCGCGTCCTTCTCCTCGACATAGCGGCAGCGCTTGCCCATCACGAACGCGATCTCGATTTCCCAATCGAGTTTCAGCGACCCCTTCGGAATGATGACGTCGTCATTCGGCCCGACGAGACAGTTCGCGAGCTTGTTGAATAGGATCGGCTCCGACGGGATCGGCATGTTCGCTTCTGCCGCGTGATCGGCATAGTTGAGGCCGACGGCGATGAAATTCCGCGTGAGATCGGGATTGACCGGTGAGCCGAGGCGCACGCCACTCGGTGCGGCGGGCAGGGAGGCCGGGTCGATCTTGCGGAGTTTGGCCAGAGTGTCGGGCGACAGCGTCGCACCGGAAATGTCGGCAATGTGGCCCGAGAGATCGCGCACCGTTCCGGAGGCGTCGACGAGGCCGGGCTTTTCCTTGCCGGCGGTTCCATAACGGACGAGCTTCATGTGGGCCTCCCAAAAGTGTGATTATTGGACGCTATCGGTAAGGGGGAACGAGGCGGCTGTAAACGGGGACCGGGCAGGCGGGCCATGCATGCATGGCGGGGCGTCGCTGGCATCGAAGGTCACCCGCGCCTGTCTTTGCCGATCAAAGCCGGCGCACACTGCGTCTGTCAGGCCAAACCATCGCTCCGAGGCGCCTTATGAACAGCGAAGGCCACCGCTGTCGGCCTCGGGCCGCAGGGAAGACCGATAGTTGCTGACAAGTCCCGCCCGGAACGGTCGCCGTCTTGCATCCTGGCCCACTTCCGCCATGTTTGGGGTTGACCGGAGCGGCCGCCC
>DAOMWV010000270.1:0-1987 GCA_035436725.1 Hyphomicrobiaceae bacterium | reverse complement strand
GAGCGCGGCCATTGCGGCGAGTGCTGCTTTCAATCGTGACAGTTTCATCAGGCGTCTCCCTTGGTCGTCGTTGTCTGATTGTTGGTGGCGGGGTCCCAGAAGAGAAGGCGACGGCGTGCGTAGGCAACCGCGCCGTTGAGGACAAGACCGAGCATCGAGAGGATCAAGAGAATCGAGAACTGACCGGCGACGTCCATGTTGATGTTCATGGACTGGATGAGCATGCCCAGCCCTCGCTCTGCACCGACGAATTCGGCGACGATGGCACCGATAAGAGCGAAGATCATCGCGATCTCGAGGCCAGCGAAGATGAAGGGAAGTGCGTTCGGGAGGCGGAGCATCCAGAAGATCTGCCACTTGGAGGCGGCAAGCGAGCGCATCAGGTTGATGCGGTCCTCCTCGGCCGATCGCAGGCCCGCAATGGTGTTGACCATCAGCGGGAAGAAGGCGACGAGCGCGGCATTGATGACCTTCGAGGTCAGGCCGAGGCCGAACCAGACGACGATCAGCGGAGCGAGCGCGACCTTCGGCATGGCCTGGAACATGACGATGAAGGGATAGAGAAAATATTCGACGCGGCGCGACAGGGCGACGACGGTGCCGAGCACGAACGCCAGCAGCGAGCCGACGGCGAAGCCGAGCAGTGTTTCAGACAGCGTCACCCAGATGTGCTCGGGGTAGAGATTGGACGCGAAACCGTTGTAGAGGCCGCGGAACACGGCAGTCGGCGGCGGCAGGATGAACTGCGGTATCTTGAAGTAACCGACGGCGAGCTCCCAGACGAGAAGCACGAGACCGATGAGGCCGAGGCGGAGGACGAAATTGAGCATCTGATCTCTCGCCCCTCAATCCAGGCCGCCCGAGGCGGATCCGCCGCTCGCGTTCAGGGCGCGGCGGATGCGGCTGACGTAGCCGCCGAATTTTTCCGTATTCATGACCTCGAGGCTGCGCGGGCGCGGCAGATCGACCTCGAAGATGTCGCCAACGCGCCCGGGGCGCGGCGTCATGACGACGACGCGATCGGCCAGGAAGACAGCTTCGGCGGTGGAGTGGGTGATGAACATCACGGTTTTCCGCCGCTCCATCCAGATGCGCTGGAGTTCGACGTTCATGTTTTCACGCGTCATAGCGTCAAGGGCGCCGAACGGCTCGTCCATCAAGAGGAGCGCGGGATCGTGGATGAGAGCGCGGATGATGCCGACGCGCTGCTGCATGCCGCCCGAGAGTTCCCTCGGGTAGTTGTCCTCGAAGCCGGTGAGGCCGACGAGTTTGACGAGATCGAGGGCACGCTGACGCATGGCAGCGCGATCGAGGCCCTGCACGTCCGCCGGCAGCAGCACGTTGCCGAGTACCGTGCGCCAGGGGAACAGAACCGGTGACTGGAAGACGACGCCGATGTCACGGCGGGGGCCGTCGATCGGCGTGCCGTTCAGAGCGGCGGTGCCGGCGGTCGGCGGCAGCAGCCCGGCCAGGATTTTCAGAAGCGTGGACTTGCCACAGCCGG
The DNA here is from genome assembly GCA_035436725.1 of Hyphomicrobiaceae bacterium. GTDB lineage: Bacteria > Pseudomonadota > Alphaproteobacteria > Rhizobiales > Hyphomicrobiaceae > JABFRJ01. The sequence goes on along the minus strand of DAOMWV010000270.1, from coordinate 483 downwards.
ATGGCCCGACGACGGAGACGAACTCGCCCTCGGAAACGTCGAAGCCGATGTCGTCCAACGCGGTGACCGCCTTGGGGCCCGATCCGTAACGCAGGGTGATGTGATCGATCGCGATGGCCGGACGGGAGGTCGCTCCCGGGTTCGAGCCGACCATCGACGCGGACGATACTCCACGAGCGGCCAATACCTGATCTGCCACGCACCCTCCCCTGCCGCTTGCCGCAGCCCGTTCATCCGAGGACGACGAGCTGCGTGCGGGCGATCTCTTTCGTCGCCAAGGGTAACTCTAGCCGAGATCGAAAGGGTGTCCAGCGGGTGCGCGTGCAGGTTGCTCAGGCATCCGTGTCGGGCTTGCGCTCGGCGGAGGACGGAGCGCGATCCCGGTCTGGGCGGGGACGGCGCGGGCCGTCCCTGAACGAGCGGCCGCCCTCGTCGCGACGACGCTCCCTGTCGACACGGGGGCCACGATCGGCACCCTGCCAG
>DAOMWV010000269.1:0-2165 GCA_035436725.1 Hyphomicrobiaceae bacterium | reverse complement strand
GGATTTCATGTGAACTTCCTATCCTGGGCGCACGAAGCGGCGTTGTCCGGAAAACTGTGAAAGAACGGACTCCACACTTGATTCTTCCGGATTTTTGATTCGACCGATTCGGTGTGGCTGTAAAAATCTTTCCGCGGAAAATGGATCGAAAAGCGGTTTCGCCCGCACATTTGCAACAGGCAATTTGTTAACTTTTACATGCTGTTAGAGATTTATCTGGATGCGAATCAACCTGCGTCGACGCGTTAATATTCAGTTAACTGATCGCCCGTCTGGAACGGTTACGCGTCGGACGACCGTGCAGATGTGTCACAAGTCCCTTCGCATCGAACCGGTTCGCCTCTACTGTGACGGGCTCACAGCCAGCGGCACGCCGACATGACGACACTTCTCCTCACGCATCCCTCTTTTCTGCTTCACGACACCGGGCCCGGGCACCCCGAACGGCCGGACCGGATCCGGGCCATCGACCGGGCGCTCAGCCACGAGATCTTCAACCCGCTCGTCAGGGAGGAAGCACCGCTCAGGGATGATGTCATGGCTGCGATCACGCTCGCGCACCCGCAGGCGTACGTGGACATGCTGGAAGCGGCCCGGCCGGGCGCAGGTGAGGAGGCGGTGCATCTCGATCCCGACACCGTCATGTCGCCGGGCACCTGGGAGGCCGCGCTACGGGCGGTCGGCGCCGGCCTCAGGGCGGTCGATGCGGTCGTCGGCGGAGAGTACAAGAACGCGTTCTGCGAGGTCAGGCCATGCGGCCATCATGCCGAGCGGGCACGGCCGATGGGGTTCTGCCTATTCAGCAACGTGGCGATCGCGGGCATGTACGCGCGTCAGAAGCACGGTGCCGAACGCATCGCCGTCGTCGATTTCGACGTGCATCACGGCAATGGCACGCAGGACATCTTCTGGTCGGACAAGGACCTGTTCTTCGCGTCCACGCACCAATTGCCCCTCTTTCCCGGTACAGGTGAACTCGGCGAAACCGGCGTCGGCAATATCTGGAACGCGCCGCTGAGGCCCGGCGACGGCGGTGACAAGTTCCGTGACGCCTTCGAGACCCGCGTGCTCCCCGCACTCAGGAACTTTGGCCCCGACATCGTGCTCATTTCGGCCGGGTTCGATGCGCACGAGGCCGATCCGCTGGCCAATCTCAGGCTGAAAGAGGCGGATTTCATGTGGGCGACCGAGAAACTCGTCGAGGTGGCCGAGAGGCAGTGCAAGGGACGGCTGGTCTCGATGCTCGAAGGCGGCTATGACCTGACCGCGCTGGCCCGCTCGGTTGCCGTCCACGTCAAGGCGCTGATGGACGCGGGCGACTGACGGAACTGCGACATGGAGCGCTCGACGATGGCACAGAAACCCGGATCGCGGCACGCCGACATCAAGGAGATGTCGTTCGAGCGGGCGCTCAAGGAACTCGAGCAGATCGTCGGGCGGCTCGAGCGGGGTGATGTCGAACTCGAGGAGAGCATCGCCATCTACGAACGGGGCGAAGCGCTCAAGGAGCACTGCGACCGGGTGCTCAAGCAGGCGGAGGCCAAGGTCGAACGGCTCACCATCGGGCCCGGAGGCACGCCGACCGGAACCGAACCGTTCGACGTGGATTGAGCAGACACGTGGATCGCGCAGACGCGTGAACGGGAAGCGCCAACACACCGCTGCGTTCCGCCCGCTGATCATTTATGACAACGGTATGGCGGTGGCTGCCGCTTGTCGTTAAAATGGTTCTAACCCGGGGCCGCATCCGCTGGCCCTCACGCCTTCAAGGTCCGGAGCCTCATGTCACCCCAGACGATCAAAACGCCGGTGCTCGATCGAGTGAGCAACCCCGCCGATGTCAGGGCTCTGCCTGAAGCCGATCTTCAGCAGCTCGTCGACGACGTGCGCCAGGAGACCATCGCGGCCGTTTCGGTCACGGGCGGACACCTCGGCGCGGGGCTCGGCGTGGTCGAGCTCACGGTGGCGCTGCATCGCGTCTTCAACACGCCGGACGACAAGCTGATCTGGGACGTCGGCCACCAGGCCTACCCGCACAAGATCCTGACCGGGCGCCGCGACCGCATCCGCACGCTCCGGCAGGGCGGCGGGCTTTCGGGTTTCACCAAGCGCGCCGAGAGCGTCTACGATCCGTTCGGCGCCGCGCATTCGTCGACGTCGATCTC
>DAOMWV010000268.1:0-2220 GCA_035436725.1 Hyphomicrobiaceae bacterium | reverse complement strand
GACGACAAGGTTTCAGGGTTCGGAATGGCGATCCGCGACTTCACATCGCAGCGTCTCTACGTCGAGGACGGGCTCGGTGCGGGCGTGCGCGTTGCTGCGTCGCCGGAGCAGGCGAGTTATCTCCGCTCGGTGATGCGGATGGCGGACGGTGCGAGCCTACTCGTTTTCAATGGCCGCGACGGGGAATGGCGGGCGCGGCTCCGGCACGAGGGAAAGCGCGGTGCCGTTCTCGACATCGAAGCGCTGGCGCGTGCGCAGGAGGCAGGGCCGGATCTCTGGTACGTGTTCGCGCCGCTCAAGCGGGCACGGCTCGACTACATGGTGCAGAAGGCGGTGGAGCTGGGCGTGTCGCGGCTCGTACCCGTGCTGACGCAGCACACGGTCGCGGAGCGGATCAACCTCGAACGCATGCGCGCCAACGTGATCGAGGCGGCGGAACAGTGCGGGGTGTTGCGCATTCCCGATATCGCAGAGCCGGCGAAGCTCGAGGCATGCCTCACTGTCTGGCCAGAGGGTCGGCATCTCGTCTTCTGTGACGAAGGCGCAGACGGGCATGATCCCGTGGCGCGGCTCGCCTCGCTGGGCCCCGGGCCGATGGCCGTCCTGATCGGGCCGGAGGGCGGGTTCTCGGAGGCGGAGCGAAAGGCGATCGCCCGGAAGCCGTTCGCGCTCAGTCTGTCGCTCGGACCTCGCATCATGCGGGCGGACACGGCGGCGGTGGCAGCACTGGCGCTCGTCAACGCTACGCTCGGAGACTGGCGGTGAAAGGTTAAAACCGGGCGGGGTACGCTTAATGCGTTTCCTGCGCAGGATTCAATCGCAGACGCATTTCTCATGCGTCCGGCTGGTAGGGTGGCGGGGCTAACCGGGACGCGCCCAGGATCGCAAATCCAGCGCAGGAATCGGCAACACGGCAGCGGGGGCGAGCCTCGCGTTCCGGGGCTCACTTGAGCGTAAAGTAAACGGCGATGGCGGCGGCGGCGGCCGGGATCAGAATGAAGATGCCGGCCTTGACCAGCATGAACCGGATGGCCTTGGCGGCATCGTCTCCGGGCGGTTTCGGCGCTTGGGTCGTCATGGCGTGCCTCTCGTGACCAGCGCCATTACTCGCCGATCACATGCACGACGACACTGCGGCGGTGTGCCGCGCGGCGATGCTCGAAGAGATAGATGCCCTGCCAGGTCCCGAGCAGGAGGCGGCTACCGGCGACGGGGATCGTCAACGACGTCTGGGTCAGTGCGGCCTTCACGTGGGCCGGCATGTCGTCGGGACCTTCCGAGGTGTGCACGAAGAGCGGATCGCCATCAGGGACGAGGCGGCGGAAGAAGACGAGAAGATCGCGCTGCACGTCCGGATCGGCGTTCTCCTGGATCAGCAACGAGCACGAGGTGTGGCGCACGAAGATGCTGGCGAGCCCCGTCGAGATAGCGGACACGCGGACGGCATCGGCGACGTGGGCGGTGATTTCGACGAGGGATTGGCCGCGGGTGTCGACGTGAAACTGGCACTGGTGCTGACGCATCCGGTACTCTCAGTCGAACATCCGGTCGCCGAGTTGGTCGACAATCTGCCGGCCCTTGGCGAGCGTGATCTGCGTCGCGTCCTCGCTGGAGCTGCAGCGGTCGGCGCGGATGAAGCGGTGCGTGCGTTCCTCGCCGCCGTCGGTCAACTTCGAGATTGTGCCTGCGACCTGATACTGGCCCTCGGCCATGAACGGCCGGGCCGCGATCTTATACCCTTTGTAGTCGATTTCGGCCGTGGTTACGGGTTCTGCGTGTTTCGACGTGCCGCCGCCGAAAAGTCGCTTGAGGATCGACATGCGTGTCTCCCGTCTCGTGAAGCGGATGTGGCGTGCTCAGTCGTTCTCGTCCGGAATATTGAGGACGACGCCGCAGGCCTTGCAATGTACCGCATCGTAGTCGTGGCGTTGGAGACCGCAACTCGGACATTGAAAGCGCACCTTGCGCGGGCGGAACAGGACCTGCGCGAGACGCAGGAACAGCGTGACGCCCGCCAGCATGATGACGACGGACAGCAGGCGGCCCGACGTGCCGATCAGTGTGATGTCGCCGAAGCCTGTCGTGGTGAGTGCGGTCACCGTGAAATAGAGCGCGTCGGCATAGTTTCGGATGTGCGGGTTCGACCAGTGCTGGGTCTCGTAGACAAGCCCGGTCATGATGAAGACGAACACGAACAGGTGGACGCCGGCGAGGATCACT
>DAOMWV010000267.1:0-2223 GCA_035436725.1 Hyphomicrobiaceae bacterium | reverse complement strand
ATCGAGAAGTTCGACCATATCCGCGGGCTCGATCTCGAACCGCTCAGGGCGCGTCTCGATGCGCGGCCGGGCCAGCCCATCCTCGTCGTGCTGCCGGGGAGCCGGCAGTCGGAAATCGCCCGGATGATGGACCCGTTCGGCGCCACACTCACGGTTCTTCGAGAACGTGGCGTGACGCCTGTGGTCGTGGTGCCGGTGGTGGAAAGCATTCGTGACGAGATCGAAGCGCGCGCTGCCGCCTGGCCGATCGCGCCGGTCTACATCACCGGGGAGGACGACAAGTTTCGCGCCTTCCGGCTGGCGGATGCGGCGCTCGCCACCAGCGGCACGGTGACGCTGGAATTGGCGCTTGCGGGCACGCCGATGGTGGTCGGCTACAAGGTCGACAGGGTCGGGGCGATGGTGCGGCCGTTTCTGAAGACGCCGTCTGTCGTGCTCGCCAATCTCGTGCTCGGGCGCAACGTATTTGCGGAGTTCCTGCAGGAGGAGTGTACCGGGCCGGCTTTCGCAGAGAGGCTGCTGCCGCTGCTTTCCGATACGCCGGAGCGGCGTAACCAGTTGGCGGCACTCGCTGAAATCCCGTCGCGGCTCGACGTGGGCGCGGAACCGCCGAGCATGGCTGCGGCGCGGATCGTCCTGAAATGTGCCGAAGCGGCAGGCCAGCCGAAGTCTTAATGATCCCCTGCGCCGCCAGCTAAAAAGATATTCATTCTGTGATGTAAATCACGGCGGTTCGCAGGGCGGATGACCTATCGTTGATCACGGTGGTGGTCAGCGGGACGGACGAGTGCGATGAAGACGAGTGTTCGAGCCGAGTTGGATGGTCGGAGCGGGGCGTCGTGCCCACCGGCGCAAGTACAGGCAGGGAAGGACCTCGCGGACGAGGTACCGCCCGTCCAGGTCATGCACGCGGTCTGGTCGGCATGGGCCGACGGCAACGTCGACACCGTCCTGTCCTGGTACGCGGATGACGCCGTCTGGTCGATCAACCTTCCTCGCGAGCTCATACCGTTTGGTGGTGAGAGCCGCGGCAAGGTTGCGATCGCCGATGTAATGACGGCTGCGGCGGCACAGTTCGAAACGCTCTATTTCCGGCCCGAACACACGGACATGCGGGACGGCGTGGTGCGCTGTTTCATCAAGTATGGCGTCAGACACCGATTGACCGGTCTCGTGCACGAGGACATGGCGACCTATCGCTGCGTCGTCAGGGGCGGTCTCGTCCGGAATGTCGACGCCGTCTACGACGTCCAGCAGACACGCGCCTTCATGGGTGTCGTGTCAGAGCGGGCCGCGAACATGGCGGACGACCTGCTGCACCTCGACTGATACCTGATTGCGACCCCAGAAGAGTGTGTGCGCCCGGAGCCAGCGGTTCCGGGCGCACCTGCGTTCCGGTCATGCCGTCGCGAAACCGCGCTTCCGGAGCAGGCCACCGATGGTCGGGGCGCGGCCGCGGAAGCGGTCGTAGGCCTCGTCCTCCGGGCGAGAGCCACCGGCGGAGTAGACGAACTCGGCGAGCTTCGCGGCGGTCTCGGGCTCGAAGATGTTTCCCTTCTCCTCGAAGGCGGCGAAGGCGTCGGCATCGAGGACTTCGGACCACATGTAGCTGTAGTAGCCGGAAGAGTAGCCGTCGCCGGAATAGACGTGGGCGAAATGTGGCGTCTTGTGGCGCATGACAATTTCGCGCGGCAGGCCGATGCGATCCAGCGTCCGGCGTTCGAGCGTCATGGGATCGATGTCGCCCGAGCCTTCGTGCGCGTCGATGTCGACGATGGCGGAGGCGAGATATTCGACGGTCGCGAAGCCCTGATTGAAGGTGCGGGCCGCGTTGATGCGGTCGATGAGGGCTTTCGGCATCGGCTTGCCGGTTTCGTGATGGCGGGCGAATTCGGACAGGATCTGGTCGGTGCCGAGCCAGTGCTCGTAGAGCTGTGACGGCAGTTCCACGAAATCGCGGGCGACGGCGGTGCATGCGAGCGAGGGGTACGTGACATCGGACATGAGCCCGTGCAGGGCGTGTCCGAATTCGTGAAAGAGGGTGCGGGCGTCGTCGAAGGAGAGCAGCGTCGGCTGGCCGTCGGGAGCGCGTGCGAAATTGCAGACGTTGACGATGACAGGGCGCGTGCCGCCGTCGAGCTTGTCCTGGCCGCGGTAGGCGCTCATCCAGGCGCCCGAGCGCTTCGAGGGGCGTGCGAAGTAGTCGCCGAGGAAGACGCCGAC
>DAOMWV010000266.1:0-2328 GCA_035436725.1 Hyphomicrobiaceae bacterium | reverse complement strand
CGCGAATTCGAGGACCGCATCGCGCTCGAAAGTATGGCTGCCGATATCCCTTAAATCACCGATCGCGACGTCTTCGAAATGATTGCGATCGGGTGCGCTCAGGAAGGCTTCCGGCTCCGACCAGAGATCCGGCTCGACGGCGCGCTGCTCGGTCGGTCGCGCTTTTCGCATGGCGGCGGCCGCTGCGACGGCTGCGGCATTGGGATTGCGCAGACGCATGAGCTGATTGGTCAGAGCGGTCATGACGGGGCTTCCAGCTGCGTCGACCAACTCGATCGTCAGCTTCGAGATGCCGACATCGGGACGCGATGAGAGTACGCGCGCCTCGTGTGTGTCGAGCACGAGCGACAGAGTATCGCCCGGCCTCAACGGCTTCAGCCATTTCACTTCGTCGAGACCGGGCGAGCCGAGCGAGGTCGATCGCAGCAGGATGTTGTCGCATAGCAGGCGCATCATTATCGCGCAGGTGTGAAACCCGCTCGCGCAGAGGCCTCCGACGATCGAGCGCTTCGCCGCCGCCTCGTCGAGATGGATCGGCTGAGGATCGTATTTTTCTGCAAAGGATATGATCGCTTCACGGGTCACGAGATAGCGACCGACCGGCGCGGATCGGCCGACGGCTATATCCTCAAAATGAAAAATGCCGTCCGCCGGCACAACGAAAGTCACACGGATTCTCCCCTTGCAATTCGCTGTCGGTCATCGTCACATGAGTGTCACCGCGGGTTCATTTGTGATCGTGGAGTTGTTCATGGCAAGCCCCCAGACTGCGGACGAGACCGTACACTTGCGCGTGTTCGCAAACAGCGCGAATGGCGGCAACCCCGTCGTCGCCGTGATCGAGCCGCGTCCAGCCGCGCCGAACGATATGCGCGCCATTGCGGAACGCGCGGGGACGGAAGCCGGATTTGTCCTGCCGCCGACGGATGCCGGCAAGGCGGACGTCCGTTTTCGCTTCTTCAACCCCCGTACCGAGATGGAAATGTGCGGGCACGCGACGCTCGGAATGGCCTGGCTGCTCGCGAAGCAGGGACGGCTCAGGCCGGGGACACATCGCATCGAGACAGCCAGCGGGATCGTTCTTGCCCGCGTATCGGATTCGGGAGCCGTCGCCATATCGCAGCCGTCAGGAACGGTCGAAGCCGTCAATCCGGTGCTCAGGCCAGAGGTGCTCGATGCACTTGGTCTTTCGGAGCGCGACCTTCTCGCCCTTCCCATCCTGAATGCAACGACGAGCCGGAAGAAGACCTTCATCCCCCTCACCAGTCCGCAGACTGTGAATGCACTCCGGCCCGATCATTCCGCTGTCGAGGATGTCTGTGCGAAACTCGGCTCGACCGGCCTCTATCCCTTCGCCTGTGACTGGGACGACGAACGGACGTATCACGCGCGGCAGTTCCCTGCTGGCGCCGGCATCGCGGAAGACCCGGCAACGGGCGTCGCCGCAGCGGCGCTCTACTATGCCCTGAAGCAGTATGGTCTCATCGGCACGCGGCGCACCATTCGCGTGCGTCAGGGAGAAGCGATGGGACGGCCGTCGAGGATCGCGGTGACAGAAGCGAACAAGGGCGACGCCGGCGCAGGCGTCTGGCTCACCGGGGACGCCCAGATCGACGAGCGGGCGTAGCTGGTTTCAATCGACGCCGTAAGCAAATTGGCCTGCCTCGCAATAGGCAGGCCCGTCTGCTCCGATCGTGGTCAGATGGTCACCAGGCGCACTGGAGTGCGGCAAGCTGCTGCTTCATCTGGTCCGTGGTCTGCAGGCAGACGGCCTCGAGATTTTTCTTGCCGTCCGCTGTTTTGGCCACGTCGAGCCAGTTCGCCTTCATGGCGTCACGAGCTTTCACGAGAGCGTCCTTCTGGGCTGGCGCGGCCTTGTTCGTGACGCAGGCGTCGAAGGACTTCAGAAACTTGTCGCACGAAGCGACACCGACATCCTGGGCCTGAGCCGTACCTGCGAAAGCGACAGCGGCGACGGTCATGGCAAGAGCGATCTTCTTCATCGGAAACTCCGGGCAAGGATTGCGCGCCTGGCAGCACGTAGAGGACCGGCCGAGACGGTTCGAGCGCCCGTATAAGCGATTCGTAATCCCGAAATTTGACCGGAAGGCCACAGCGGCCGCGTCATTTCTGGCAAAAAGTCGCCGTCACGAGACATTTGTATTCCTGTCCGCCGATCGGCAGCCAGAGATAGTCCTCGCAGGTCGCGGTCTCGTTGGAGCGGGTGTAGCCGTTCTTCCAACCGCGCCGGGCGGCTTCTTTCCTTGCATAGTCCTCCAGTTTTTCGCGCGCCACCTGGATGGTGTATTCCCGGCCGAACTGGATATC
>DAOMWV010000265.1:0-2360 GCA_035436725.1 Hyphomicrobiaceae bacterium | reverse complement strand
ACCTCTACGTGACGCTCGAGCCGTGCCCGATGTGTGCGGCGGCGATCTCGTTCGCGCGGATCAGGCGGCTCTATTTCGGTGCGTCCGATCCCAAGAGCGGCGGGGTCGAGCACGGGCCGCGCATTTTCAACGCCGAGACCTGCCATCACGCGCCCGAGGTTTACGGGGGGATCGCCGAGACCGAGGCGGGGGACCTTTTGCGGGCGTTTTTTTCCGAGCGGCGGACTTGACCGGACGGGTCTTCGGCTTCGCCTTCCTGGCGGCCCGCGCGGGCGCGCGCTTCGGTGCTGCGGCGCGTTTTTGCACACGCGATTCGGCTGGCGGCAATGCCTGCACGGGCCGCGCCACGAGGAACTTCTCGGCCGGCTGCATCGGCAGGATGCCGTGACGGGTGAAGAGGTCTTCGAGGGCGGCGAAGTCGCGGATGACCGTCTTGTAGATCCAGCGATAGCCGAAGTTGGTCTCGGCCAGGGCAGCGGCCCTGTCCCAGCCGATGTACTCGCTCACGGCCTTCAGCTCGAGCCAGCAGACGACGAGGTGGAGATAGGTCTGCTCGTAGTTCCGCGCCCCTTCCGGCAGGCGCGTCGGCGCTTTCGGGTAGCGGCGGACGAGTTCGTCGAAGAACGGCGCGATCGGATCGTGATCGGGACCACCGAGGCGCCAGAGGTACCAGTGCATCTGCTCATGGAGGTAGGTTGCGAGCAGATGGTCCTCGCTCTCGGCGAAGCGTGTGCCGAGGGTGAGGATCGGGTGGCTGTATGTCGCGGATGCCGGGACGATACGGACGTGACGGGTATACTCGAAGCGCGCGAGGTCGTGACGCTGGCGCAACGACACCAGCCATCCACGCACGCGCGCTGCCGCGCGTTCCGCCTCCTCGAGATCGACATCGATACGGAAGTCCCCTTCCCCACGCATCGCTCTCGCCGGCCGCCCTCTCGGTCCAGCTTTTGCCACCCGGCGCCCCGTTGTTGTGGGCGCAACCTAATAGTGATCCGGCCACCTTATGGAAGCGGTTTATTTTTGCGGTGTGGATAACGTGGACAGGAGAAGCACGCGCATTACGGTGCGGGTTTCGTGGGGTCGGAAATTGCCAGTCGTTCGCGCGGTAATGCTTCTCTCAGTCATGCGAAATCGTCTCGCTCCTGAGCAGGCGGTCGACCTGGCGTTTGACCTGATCGCGAACCGGTTCGGCAGCACGAAGCACTTCCTTCCAGCGATGGAAGTCGATGACGGAGAATTCGCCGACAGGGCATTCCACAAGTACGTCCGGCTGCAGGCTTTTCAGTTTCTCGCGCACGATCGAGCGCTGCAGGATCTGCGACGACGCACTCAGGACGTCGAGAGACGACGGAGGGGTCGGCGCGTCGTTCTGATCTGGCGGGACACCGCCCGACACGTCGATTGCGACAGTGAGATCGGCCGCATCCGACAGGATGTCGAACGGCAGCGGATTGACGAAGCCACCATCCACCATCGCGCGGCCGCCGACTTTCACGGGGGCGAACAGCACGGGCAATGTCATGGAAGCGGCTACGGCCTGTTTCAGGTCGCCGTGCGTAATGACCACCTGGGTCTGGCTATAGAAGTCGCACGCGACGATACGCAGTGGGATGTTCAGGGCCTGCAGCGTGCCGGGCATGCCTGACGGCAGGAGCGCGTTCAGAAGCGCGACGGGATCGAGCAGCGCCGGACGAATTGGAAGGAATTTCAATAGCCACGATACAGGGTCGGGGCGCGCATTGAGCACCTGTCGCACGAGATCGAAGCGCTGCGACAGCGCTTCCTCCGTGTGCGCTCGGATCATATTCGCACTGAGGCCGGCGGCATAGGCCGAACCATAGATGGCCCCGATCGAGGTGCCCGAAATAACATCCGGTTTGACCCCGAGATCGTCGAAGGCTTCGAGAACGACGACGTGAGCGAGGCCGCGCGCACCACCGCCGCCCAGCGCCAGGCCGAGGCGCGGACGGCGCACCGGCAGAAGCGGCTTTTGGTCCGCCCCATCGCCCGATTTACCCTTTTCGCGGCCGAGAATGCGCATTGGTCTGCCTCCAGTGTCCGACGCCAAATGTAGAAGCCGACAGCGGCGGACGCAAAGCGGCGCCTTCCCGTCCCTTGACCTTCCAACGATGGGAAGGTTCATGAAGGCGGCACGAAAGGCTCACATGTCGACATTCGCTGCAAGAAACGAGACCGCCGACGGAGCGGCAGACGTCAGGACGTTCCCTGTCGAGGGCATGTCGTGCGCATCCTGCGTCGCGCGCGTCGAAAAGGCCGTAAAGGCGCTGCCCGGGGTCGCGGAGGCAACAGCCAATTTCGCGACCGGGCGGCTGACCGTCACGCCCCGGGCGGGGGCA
>DAOMWV010000264.1:0-2395 GCA_035436725.1 Hyphomicrobiaceae bacterium | reverse complement strand
GTTTTCCCCTCATGTCGTTCGCCGGAGGCCTGCGAGCCAAAGTCGACGCCTGCCGATTTCATCGTGGCAACCAAAAGCTGCAAATGTCCCTGGTCCGCCTTTGCAGTGGCGACTGCCAGTTCGCGGCCGTGGCGCTCGAGCTCAGCGCGATCGGCGAGCCCCGTCGTCATGCCCCCGAAGCTCTGGGTGCCCACAAGCGTCGCAGTGAGAACGAACCCCGCCACGCAGACGATGATTGCCATCGTATCGCCGTTGGCCGCGGGCTCGGCACCTATCGAGTTGGCGTAATGGTTGACGCCAAACACGAGGCCAGCGCCCGCGAGCGCGATCAGGATGTCCTTGAAGGTCGCTGCGGCACCCGTGCCGGGCAGTAGCTCGATGTTGCCAAAGAGCAGCATCACGAAGACGAAGAACGCAATGAGCAGCTGGAACGGGAAGCTCGTCTGTCCCGGAGATGGGCGATGGTTCGAGGTGTTGGGTCTTGCAGGCATTGATTTGCGCTCCTTTTCGCATCGTTGCGACTTGCGACCGTTTTCGTGGTTGGCCACAATGGAGCGATTGGAACTCAAGTAGAGTGTTCGATAAACGCGTCAAAGAACGGCAATTAACCATTCTTGCCACTCGATTGCCAAATTCAATGGTTACAAAGAATCAGTCAGCGCTGACACGCCTCGAGAACTCCCCGAAACTTTCCAGAACGAGGAGAAGCGGCATGCCGAAAGGCCGTGTCCATATCGCCCTGCACGACGCGCTCAAGACGCTCCAGGAGCGTCAGTCCCATTGGACGACCTACCGCATCCACAAAGAGATCGCCGACAATCCGGAAAAGTACGATGCTCCGGAGAATTTCTCGCAGACGGTCGTCGCCAATGCTGTTGCCGGCAAGGCTATCACGCCACGCTCGGGCGACATTCTGACGGGCTTCGTGCGCCGGCAGGATGCCACGCTGCTTCCCCCCGAGCTGCCGAAAGTCGATCTTGATATCGCGGGCTTCTTCTATACGCGCGGCGCCAAGCTGGATAAGGCCGGCGAAGCGGTTCGAGGCCATTTCCAGACGTTCGCAAAGTCGACGACCGTCGAAGGGTATGTCCGGCGCGGAAAGATGATTTTCGAGTATGATGCCAAAAAATGGCGGCTGCAGGTGAAGGAAAGCCAGGTCCGCCCGAAGATCGGCAGTCATCCGAGCCACACCATGCGCTGGCATGGGTTCGCCACACAGCGGAACGAGGTTTACTACGGACTGCTGCGCACGGAGACCGACGAGCAGGATGCGACGCCGCTGTTCTACGCCATGCGTCCGATGCTCCGCGACCACGCCACCGGGCGCATCAAGTCGATGGTCGCCTACGCGATGCACTTCGAGCCGGAACGACGGTACTTCACCTTTCCGACGGTTTTCTTGCAGCGCGTCGACGAAGAGCCGATCCTCGAAGATTTCGTTCCCGAGAGCGAGATCACCGATCCGGCTCTCAGGACATGGATCGGACTGCCGCAGCTGAAGCCTGCCCGACGTTCGGCGCGCAAGGCCCGGCCCTGGTCCGAGCCGGCCCCGTCCGAGGCCTGATGTGGAAAGCCCCGCTGCAGGAGCGGGGCTTTCAAGACCGGCGCGGAAATGAGAGCCGACACATCGATTGCGGTGTTACTTGAGTAGCGCCATGAGCCGGCAACCGTTCCAGTCGCCACCGTTGACGGGTGCGCGCGCCGCACCCCACAGCCCGACATAGACGCAGCCGCCCCGTGTGCGCGGCGGATACTCGAACAGGATGTGCGGCGTGCCGACGAGCATGGCCGAGACGAGGATTGCCGCCCAGGCGATCATCCACGCGCGCGGACGCAGCGCCCAGAGGATTTTCCCGGTTGGCGTGGGCCAGGGCGACGGCCGCCGCTCGGCCGCGGTCACCGTCCGCAGCATGAGCGCGAGCCCCGTAAATCCGAATGCGACGGTCAGGATCCAGCGGCCCTGGTGGTCGCCGGGTGAAGGCGACAGGTGCCAGGCGGTGAGGAACATGCCCACGGCGACGAAGGCGGCGAGTGCGGGTGACGGCTTCTGGTTCATGTCCTCTACTCCGGTTGCTGGCGCGGTCCGAACACCGTGCCCTTGCTGAATGCGCCGGTGCCGCGGGCGGCCTCGTCGTCGGCCGACTGCAGACGGCGCACGATGGCGTTGGCGCCCTCCTCGTCGGAGACAGCTGCCAGCACGACGATGGTCTCGCCATGCTGCAGCTTGATCTCGTGGGCGCGGCGGTAGGTCTCGTGGAGCGTCGCCCCATCGATGCGCTCGGCACGGTCCTCGTCGCGGGCCAGGCGGTGCGGCTCGGCGGTGAAGGCGATACGGCTGCCGCGGGAAAAGCCGCGGCCCTGGAACGTGACCGCCTCGCGCGACAAACCCACGGCA
>DAOMWV010000263.1:0-2438 GCA_035436725.1 Hyphomicrobiaceae bacterium | reverse complement strand
GAAGGCGGCGTGACGACGGCGGGTAACGCCTCCGGCATCAACGACGGCGCCGCGGCCATAGTCGTCGGCAGCCGCGACGCGGGCGACCGCGCCGGCCGGAAGCCGATCGCACGTGTCGTGGCGACAGCCGTCGCAGGCGTGCCCCCGCGCATCATGGGCTACGGCCCCGTACCCGCCATCAACAAGGCGCTGGAGCGGGCCGGCCTGACGCTGAAGGAAATGGACATCATCGAGATCAACGAGGCGTTCGCAGCGCAGGTGCTCGGCTGCCTCCGTGGCCTCAATGTTCCGTTCGACGATAGCCGCGTCAATCCGAACGGCGGCGCCATTGCGGTCGGCCATCCGCTCGGAGCGTCCGGTGCACGCCTCGCGCTCTCGGTCGCCCGCGAGCTGCAGCGCTCAGGCAAGAAGCACGCCGTCGTCTCCATGTGCATCGGCGTCGGCCAGGGCATCGCGGTCGTGCTCGAAAGGACGTGAGGCAGCCGACACGAAGGCACGAGCCGCCCCCTGATCCATGACGACAAAAGAAATCTTCGCTGATTATTTCCAGATCTATCTCTGCGACGCCGATCATCTCGAGGATTGGTCAGCGGAATGGAACGATCAGACACTCGATGATCGCATAGTCACACTGAAGCACACCGCCGTATTCTGCACCGGGCGCAATATGATGGTTCCGGTGGATATCGTCATCCACGCCGCACCGCCGGACGTAAATGCTCTGGCTGTCGCGGCAGATCACGCGGTTCAGGGCGGCATTGCGTGCGCGTCGGGAGCGCTGAAACTTGCCGGTTGCACGGAGTACCTGCCGGATGCGTTCACATTCGAAATGCGGGCGGGTCCGGTAGGCGTCGTTTTTCTGTCTTACGACCTCGACAAGATCGAACCGGTTGAACGCCTGGAGGGCGAGGATCGGTACGCCCTGCATGTTTGGCCGGTCCCGAGTGAACCCGAGACGAAAGTGTTGAAGCGCTGGAAGGACAATGCGAGGTGATGCCCCAATGGACCTGCATAAGTCCTATTGTGCCAGCTTCTCGAGCCCCTTCCAGTCGAAGGCCATCCCGTGGCCCGGCTTGTCTCCGGCAACCGCGAGCCCGTCGACGATCTTCAACGGCTCTGCGATGAACTCGTTGAGCCCGAAGCTGTGCGTTTCGAGATAGCTCCGGTTCGGACACGCAGCCAGCAGGTGCACCGTGATGTCGTGCGCGCCGTGCGACGTGACCGGCAGGTTGTACGCCTCCGCGAGATGCGCCACCTTCATGAACACCGTCACACCGCCGCAGTTTGTCACGTCCGGCTCCGGATACGTCACGCCGCCCGCCGCGATCATCTGCTTGAACTCCCAGAGCGTACGGAAATTCTCGCCCGTCGCAACCGGCAGGCCGCCTTCGCGCACCACGCGCGCCGACCCAGCCACGTCGTCCGGGATCGTCGGCTCCTCGAGCCAGACGAGATCATAGGGCTGGAACGCTCGCGCCCGCTTGATGGCCTCGTCGGCCGTCCACTTCATGTTGGCATCCACCATCAGCGGGAAACCGTCACCGAGGAACTGCCGCATCGCCGAGATCCGCGCCACGTCCTCGGATACCTTCTCGTGCCCCACCTTGATCTTGAGTGCACGAAAGCCCTTCGCCAGGTTCTTCTCGTTTTGCTTGACCAGCTCGTCCGGCGTCAGGTGCAAGTCGACGCCACCCATGTAGACCGGCACGCGCGCGTCGTTGCCGCCGAGCATCTTCCACAGTGGCGTCTTCGCGCGCACAGCCCTGAGATCATGCAGTGCGATGTCGAACGCCGACTGCGCGAGAACCGCCGCCCCGCCGCGACCGCCGTAGTGCAGCCCCCACCACACACGCGTCCATAACGCCTCGACGAGATCCGCGTCCTGCCCCGTCACGAGCGGCGCTATTTCGGCACGAACGGTCGCAGCGATCGCAGCCCCGTTGTGCCCGGTGGTGTAGGTGTAGCCGACGCCTTCCGCGCCATCCGCGTCGCGCATGCGGACCGTGACGATCTCGAAGGCGGTGATCATGCCGTGCGTCGAATCCGACAGTGGCGGGTTCAGCGGTATGCGGTAATGCCCTGTGACGACGTCCTTGATTGCAGCCATGTGCTCCTCCCGGCGTTTTCGCCAGTGTCGCAACATCCCGCAGTCCGGAGCTACGCCGCGACTGCTGATCTGTCACTCATCCGATACGCATGCGCTCGAAGCGGATCATGACTGCACCACACTCGTCGTTCCGGAAGCGACCTCTGACTAAAGGACCGAGAAAAGAGGCATTTTTTCTGCTCCCCATGGACGAAAGATGACTGGCGCTGTCTACGATCATTGGGCCGTGGCGGCGAATGAGATCAAGGTCCAGTTCAACCTAAGTCACCCTCACCTGCCCCCGGATCAACTCCGGGGGCGTCCTCTCCCTCAAGGGAGAGGAAACCATCAT
>DAOMWV010000262.1:0-2445 GCA_035436725.1 Hyphomicrobiaceae bacterium | reverse complement strand
CAAGCGAGAGCGACGCCAAGAACGACCAGCTCATCACCCAGATCGGCCAGTCCTTGGAAGAAAAGCGCGCCTCGGATCCGAAGGCCGTTGAACGCGCGTCGAAGACATCCATGGTCGGCCACGTCCAGGCCATGCTCGACTTCCACGCTTCGGGCGTGCCGACGCTCGACTACGGCAACAACATCCGCCAGATGGCGAAGGACATGGGCCTCGCCAACGCCTTCGACTTCCCCGGCTTCGTCCCCGCTTACATTCGCCCGCTCTTCTGTCGCGGCATCGGCCCCTTCCGCTGGGCCGCACTGTCGGGCGATCCCGAGGACATCTACAAGACCGACGCCAGGGTCAAGGAACTGCTGCCGGACAATGCGCACCTTCACAACTGGCTCGACATGGCCAGAACGCGCATCAAGTTCCAGGGTCTGCCCGCGCGCATCTGCTGGGTCGGTCTCGGCGATCGCCATCGCCTCGGCCTGGCCTTCAACGAGATGGTGGCCAAGGGCGAACTGAAAGCGCCGATCGTCATCGGCCGCGACCACCTCGATTCCGGCTCCGTCGCAAGCCCCAACCGCGAAACCGAAGCCATGCGCGACGGATCCGACGCCGTCTCCGACTGGCCGCTGCTCAACGCACTCCTCAATTGCGCATCGGGAGCCACCTGGGTCTCGCTGCATCACGGCGGCGGCGTTGGCATCGGCTACTCGCAACACGCCGGCATGGTCATCGTTGCGGACGGCACTCCCGAAGCCGCCCGCCGTCTCGAGCGCGTGCTTTGGAACGATCCGGCGACCGGTGTCATGCGCCACGCCGACGCCGGCTACGACATCGCTATCGACTGCGCGCGAGAAAAAGGCCTCGACCTGCCCTCGCTTTGAGTCTTTTTCTTCCCCGGAACGATACCGGCGCCGACGGCGACGGGATCGTATCCGGGGCCGTTCCCGGCCGCGCTCGCCCGCCTACAACACCCGCGGCAGCCACAGTACGATCTCCGGAAACACCGTGATAAGCATCGTGAATAGCACCATGATGATGAGGAATGGCAGCGACATCTTCGCGATCTTGCCGAGGCTTTCGTCCGTCAGCCCCTGGATGACGAACAGGTTGAACCCGACCGGCGGCGTGATCTGCGACATCTCCACCACGAGCACGAGGAACACACCGAACCAGATTGGATCGAAGCCGGCCGTCGTGACGATTGGGAGCACGATCGGCAACGTCATCACGATCATCGAGAAGCCGTCGAGGAAACATCCGAGAACGAGATAGAACGCAATCAGCGCCAGAATCAGCATGAACGGGCTGAGTCCGAGCGATGCCACCCAGTCCGCGATCGCCTTCGGAATCCCGAGGAACGCCGCCGCCGAACCGAGGATGGATGCTCCGAGAACGATGAGCGCGATCATCGAGCACGTCATGACGGAGCCCATCGCGACGTCCCGCAACACTGGAACCGAGATCGCGCCTTGGGCCCACGCGACGATCAGCGCGCCCGCGACCCCGACCGCCGCCGCCTCCGATGGCGTCGCGATCCCGCCATACATCGAGCCCAGCACGCACGCGATGAGGAACAGCGCCGGCCACAGGTCCTTGAGTGCTGCGAACCTCTGCCCCCATGTGAGGTTGCGCAGATCCTGCTCGGCTTGCGGCACCACGCCAGGCTTGATCTTGGAGTAGATCACGATCCACGTCATGAACGAGAGCGCGAGCAGCATGCCCGGAATGAAGCCCGCCGTGAACAGCTTCAGGATCGAGACGTCGCCGAGCACGCCGTAGATGATCATGATGTTCGACGGCGGAATGAGAAACCCGAGCGTACCTGCGCCGGCCAGCGAACCGATGGCGATTTCCTTCGAGTACCCGCGCCGGGTCAGTTCCGTGAGCGTCATCCGGCCCACGACCTGCGTCGTGGCCGCACTCGATCCCGAGATCGCCGCGAAGATCGAGCACCCGAGCACATTGACGTGCAGGAGCCGCCCCGGCAGCAGTCCCGCCCAGGGTGCCAGGCCCGTGAACAGCGAGCGTGACAGCTGTGTCCGGAACAGCAACTCGCCCATCAGGATGAACAGCGGCAGCGCCAGCAGTTCCTGCGTCGTCAGGATGTTCCAGGCGTACTGCGGAATGAGCTTTTCGATCGGCACGCTCTTGAAGAGGTACAGGAGCAGCGTGCCCGTCACCGCGAGCGTGAGCCCGATCCAGACGCCGCCCGCCAACAGGCCGAACAGCAGCGCGAACATCGTCGATACGACCGTCAGCATCCCCGTCACTCCATGCTCGATTGCGGCCGCATCGAATGATCTTCGAGCGGCACGTTGAGCACGGCCCGGAGGAAGCGGGTGAGAAACTGCAGTGCCAGCAGGCTGATCCCGAACGTGATGAGGATCTGCGGTATCCAAAGCGGCGTATCGGACGACACTGCGGTCGTCCCCCGCTCGAACGACGTCAGCGAAA
>DAOMWV010000261.1:0-2451 GCA_035436725.1 Hyphomicrobiaceae bacterium | reverse complement strand
ACCGACAGCCCGCGTCCGCCCGGCCGGATCGCCGGGCGGCGGGCCCGTCACGAGCGGGGGGGGCAGCCGCGACCGGTCGCGCGGCAAGAGGACGTCGATGAGCACGACGACGAGGATGGCAACGTCGACGAAACCGAGGGTCGGATCGGGCGGCGCGTCAAGATCGCAGCCGCGATCGTGTTCTTCGCCATCACCCTGGGCGCGGCGGGCTGGCTGCTGTTGCCGTACAAGGACCGCATCGTTCGGTCGGTCGCGGTCGCCATCCCGAGTGCGACCTCGCGCGCCCCGGTCGCCGATGCATCTGGCGCTTCGCGCGTCCTCGCCGGGTTCACCGCCGACCGGCGACAGAACGACGCACTGCTGCAGGAAACGGAACTGTTCCAGCTCCTGAAACGCACACACGCCGAATGGTACGGTCAGCGTCTCGACGAAGTTACGAAGGCGATCCAGGACGGCGGCTCGGATGCCAAGGCGGCGGAGGGTCTCGTCCAGGCTCTCGCGCAACTGAGGCGGCAACATGCCGGCGACGTGCTGTCCGCGCCCGCCGGGCATCTCACGGCGATCGCCACCAGTTTCGTGACGAACCTCGGTCTCTTGCGCGGCGTCAGCATCGACGCATGCTACAAGTTCATATCGAACGGGGAGACGGCGCCGGGCATCGTTCCGCTGTTCCAGTCGAAAGACCTGTCGGGTCCGTTGCAGCGGCAGCTGCATGCGATTTTTTCGGCGGTCGAGCAGGGCCGCTCGACGCCGCGCGTGTACCCGATGCCGCGGCAGGCCGACTACACTGCGCTGCTCGGTGAACTCGAGGCACGCGGTTGGACACAAGCCGACATGCAGCTCTTCTCCGACAGCCGCGCCCTCGCCAAGGCGCCGCCGCAGGACGTGTGCCGCCTCGTGACGCAATGGTTCGAGAGCCAGCTCGCGCTCAAGGATGGCGATGTGCAGCTGCGCCTCATCGCCGACAGCCTCAAGCCGCTCATCGCTGGCTGAAACCCTGACCCCGCGTTTTCGTTTTGCATCGCAACATTCGTGCGGGCGAATGCGCGCGGGCGCACACTTGTTTCATCGGAACGCACTGTCGGCACTGCCCGGCTTCCGGATCACGGCTGCTTAACCAAGACGGCCCTCTCTAGCGTTTGAACGGCAGGGCATGAAATGGTACGCACAACGATATCGACCGCGCGATAGAGGCGCGATCGCATCAATGATTTCGTATGAAACAGAACGAGGCCGCAATGGACGACAACCGCGACGGTGCTTCCCGGGAGTGGGTAGATGCGATCCGCTCCGTTATCGCCGTCGAGGGGCCCGACGAAGCCGACCGCGTCCTGAGCGCATCGGTCGACGAGGCCCGCAAGCATGGCGCGCGCCTTCCGTTCGCAGCGAACACGGCCTACATCAACACCATCCATCCCGACGAGCAGCCGGCATATCCTGGCAACCGCGAGCTCGAACAGAAGGTTCGTGCCGCCATCCGCTGGAACGCGGCGGCGATCGTACTCAAGGCGAACAAGGAAAGCTCGGAGCTCGGTGGACACATCGCGTCGTTCCAGTCGGCTGCGACACTCTATGCGACCGGGTTCACACACTTCTGGCATGCCCCGCACGACGGACATGGTGGCGATCTCCTTTTCGTTCAGGGTCACTCCGCGCCGGGCATCTATGCGCGCGCGTTCGTCGAGGGCCGTCTCACGGAAGACCAGCTCAAGAATTTCCGCCAGGAAGTGGATGGCAAGGGCATTCCGTCCTATCCGCATCCCTGGCTCATGCCGGATTTCTGGCAGTTCCCCACGGTGTCGATGGGGCTTGGGCCACTGATGGCGATCTATCAGGCGCGCTTTCTAAAGTATCTCCATGGGCGCGGGCTCGCCGACACGTCGAACAGGAAGGTCTGGGTGTTTTGCGGCGACGGCGAGATGGACGAGCCGGAGAGCCTCGGCGCGATCGGGCTCGCCGGTCGGGAAAAACTCGACAATCTCGTCTTCGTCATCAACTGCAACCTGCAGCGCCTCGATGGACCGGTGCGCGGTAACGGCAAGATCATCCAGGAACTCGAAGCCGATTTTCGCGGTGCGGGCTGGAACGTGATCAAGGTGATCTGGGGTTCGGGCTGGGACGAGCTTCTGGCCAAGGACTATACGGGACGTCTCCGCCAACTGATGGAAGAGTGCGTCGACGGCGAGTATCAGGATTTCAAGTCGAAGAACGGCGCCTACGTGCGCGAGAAATTCTTCGGCCGTTATCCCGAAACGGCGGCGATGGTCGCGGACTGGTCGGACGAGAAGATCTGGACACTCACGCGCGGCGGGCACGATGCGATCAAGGTCTATGCGGCCTACAAGAAGGCCGTTGAGCACAAGGGGCAGCCGACGTTGATCCTGGCCAAGACCGTCAAGGGCTTCGGCATGGGCGAGGCCGGCGAAGGCCAGATGATCACCCATCAGCAGA
>DAOMWV010000260.1:0-2459 GCA_035436725.1 Hyphomicrobiaceae bacterium | reverse complement strand
CGCCGACGTCGCGTACTATGTACGGCCCAATTCGCGGCTCGACCGGGAAGCGCGCGTGCGTGGCAACTCCGTGTATTTTCCTGATCGCGTCGTGCCGATGCTGCCGGAGAAGATCTCCAACGACTTGTGCTCGCTCAGGGAACTCGAAGACCGCCCGTGCCTCGCCGTCGAGATGATCTACGACGCGCACGGCCACAAGCGGCGGCAGACGTTCCATCGTGCGATGATGCGGAGCCACGCCAAGCTGTCCTATCAGGAGGCGCAGGCGGCGATCGACGGCAAGCCGAGCGAGAAGGCGGCCGCAGTTCTCGAGAGCGCACTCAAGCCGCTTTGGGCGGCGTATCGCATCCTGGCTGCCGCGCGTGATCTGCGCGGGCCGCTCGATCTCGACCTGCCGGAGCGGAAGATCGAGATCGGCAAGGACGGCAAGGTGAAGCGCATCTACGTGCCGGAGCGGCTCGAAGCGCATCGTCTCATCGAAGAATTCATGATCCAGGCCAACGTGGCGGCGGCGGAGGTGCTCGAAGCCAAGCGGATGCAGCTCGTCTACCGCGTGCACGAGCCGCCGAGTGCGGAGAAGCTCGCTGCACTTTCAGAATTCCTGAGTTCGGTCGACATGGTGATCCCGAAGGCGGGGCAGCTCAAGCCGCAGCACTTCAATGTCATCCTCGGCAAGGCCAAGACGTTGCCGGTGGCCGATCTCGTCAACGAAGTCATTTTGCGTTCTCAATCGCAGGCCGTGTACGCACCCGACAATCTCGGCCACTTCGGCCTCAATCTTCGCCGCTATGCCCACTTCACGTCGCCGATCCGGCGCTATGCCGATCTGATCGTGCACCGCGCGCTCATTCGGGCGCTCGGGCTCGGTCCGGATGGCATTACCGACGACAACATCGAGGAACTCGGCGAAATCTCCATCGCCATCAGCCAGGCGGAGCGGCGGGCGATGCTCGCCGAGCGGGAAACGACCGACCGGCTGATCGCGGCGCATCTGTCGGGCCAGGTCGGCGCCGAGTTCGACGCGCGCGTTTCCGGGGTCACGAAGTCGGGGCTCTTCGTTCGCCTCAAGGAGACGGGGGCGGACGGGCTCGTGCCGATCTCGTCGCTCGGCGACGAGTACTTCAATCACGACGAGGTGCATCACCGGCTGATCGGCGACCGAAGCCGGCGCGGTTTTTCGCTCGGCGACGACGTCCGTGTGCGGCTGATCGAGGCCATTCCGTCGGCGGGGGCGCTCAGGTTCGAGATGCTGTCGTCACCGAAACCGCTGCATGCGGTTTCCGATAAGGGGCATCGTGGGCAGCGGCGGATGGGCGGTCGGCAGCGGGGTGGCGGATTTCGCAACAGAAGCCGTTGAAATTGCACCGCATCCAGGGGCGAGACGGTGCGCCGCACCCCGGTTTCCTTGACGAAGCCGACATGGATCAGCAGTTTGCAGCATGCTCAGGCAGGGCCGGATTCGATCGACATCCGGCATCGCCGTGGAGAAACAAGGCTCGGACATGACAGAACGTGATTCCTGGACGGCGATGACGCGTGGCTGGAAGCAGTGCTGCCCGGCGTGCGGTGAGGGGCGGCTGTATGGCGCGTATCTCAAGGTCGCCGACACCTGCAGCCATTGTGGTCAGGAATTGCACCACCAGCGCGCCGACGACGCTCCGCCCTATTTCACGATGTTCATCGTCAGCCATATCGTGGTCGCCCTGATGCTGATCGTCGAGCGCAAGTATTCCCCGGACGTTTGGGTCCACGCCGCTTTGTGGGGCCCGATGACGATCCTGATGTCTCTGTGGTTCCTGCCACGCGTCAAAGGTGTCCTGATAGGACAACAATGGGCGATGCGTATGCACGGTTTCGGACTTGCGCCCGATCCGGCGTTGCCAGAAAACTGGCCGCCGGTGAGAGTGAAGACCGAAGTCCGGAGCAGGAATGTCTGACGATCAGCCGGTAAACCCGAGCGAGACGAAATCGACGGCACAGGCACTGAGGCCCAGAGACGCGGCCACGCTGGTCATTGTCGACCGCGACGGCGCGGTGCCGCGCGTCCTGATGGGCAAGCGTCGTGACGATCTCGCGTTCATGGCGGGCAAGTATGTGTTTCCCGGTGGTCGGCTCGATCGCGCCGACTGGACTGTCGCAATCGGTTCGGATCTGAGGCCGCACGAGATCGCCAAGCTGATGATCGGCATGCGCGGCAGCCCGAGCGAGGGGCGGGCGCGTGCGCTCGCCGCTGCGGCCGTGCGAGAGGCGTTCGAGGAAGCGGGCATCGTCATCGGTGCTGCCCAGAACGGCGGGCAGACGTCGGCGCCGTCGTGGGTGCCGTTCTTCGACACGGGGCATGCGCCGGCCCTTTCGGGGCTGACGTTCTTCGCGCGCGCGATCACGCCTCCCGGCCGGCCGCGCAGGTTCGACACGCGCTTTTTCTGCATGGATGCGTCCGGCATTTCGGAGCGACGCGG
>DAOMWV010000259.1:0-2521 GCA_035436725.1 Hyphomicrobiaceae bacterium | reverse complement strand
AAGGCGTTGATGGCCTTGGCGTGCTTCAGGATGCCGCCGATGTAGAACAGGCAGGACTCCGAGAGGTCGGCGTACTTGTTGCCGGCGAACGTCGGCTTGCCGTCCTTCCAGATCGACTGGTGGACGTGCATGCCCGAGCCGTTATCGCCGAAGATCGGCTTGGGCATGAACGTCGCCGTCTTGCCATATGCCTGCGCGACCTGATGGATCACGTACTTGTAGATCTGCATGTGGTCGGCCATCGTGACCATCTTGCCGAACTTGATGCCGAGCTCGTGCTGGGCGGCGGCAACTTCGTGATGGTGCTTTTCGACGACGACGCCCATCTCGGCCATGACCGAGAGCATCTCGGAGCGCATGTCCTGGCAGCTGTCGATCGGGGGAACCGGGAAGTAGCCGCCCTTGACGCGAGGACGGTGGCCGAGGTTGCCCATCTCGTACTCGCGGTCCATGTTCGACGGCAGTTCGGTGCTGTCGAGCTTGAAGCCGGTGTTATAGGGATCCGACGAGAACTTCACGTCGTCGAAGATGAAGAATTCGGCTTCGGGGCCGACGTAGACGGTGTCACCGATGCCGGTCTGCTTGAGATAGGCTTCGGCGCGCTTGGCGATCGAACGGGGATCGCGCTCGTACATCTCACCGGTCGACGGCTCGAGCACGTCGCAGAAAATCGCCATGGTGGTCTGGGCGAAGAACGGATCGATGTGGGCCGTCGCCGGATCGAGCATGAGCAGCATGTCGGAGGCCTCGATGCCCTTCCAGCCGGCGATCGACGAGCCGTCGAACGCGTAGCCTTCCGCGAACATGGCTTCGTCGACGCAGGAGGCGTCGGCGGTCACGTGCTGGAGCTTGCCCTTGGTGTCGGTGAAACGGATATCAAGGAACTTAACGTCCTTGTCCTTCATCATCTTGATGACGTCGGCTGCTGTCTTAGGCGCGTCTGGCATGGGGTCTCCCCTGTTGATCAACTGTTGCAACTTTCAGCCCTTTCTCCTGTCCGACGGGCGGCAGCAATCGAGGCGCCGACGGTCGCATGAGAAGGAAGGGTATTCGTGTGTCAGACCGCGTCGGCCCCGCTTTCGCCGGTGCGGATACGGATGGCGTTCTCGATCGTTGAGATGAAGATCTTGCCGTCGCCGATGCGGCCGGTCTTTGCGGCACGCTGGATCGCCTCGATCGCCTTGGGCAGCATCTCGTCGGAGAGCACCACTTCGATCTTCACCTTGGGCAGGAAGTCCACGACGTACTCGGCGCCGCGATAAAGTTCGGTGTGGCCCTTCTGACGGCCGAAGCCCTTGGCCTCGATCACCGTGATTCCCTGGAGGCCGATTTCCTGCAGCGCCTCTTTGACCTCGTCGAGCTTGAAGGGCTTGATAATCGCTTCGATCTTCTTCATCGGTGCCTCGGAGATCCTCTGGCGGGGGAATGCTGCCTCGACGACGTGCCGGCATCGGCTGCTGCGGTTTCGAGTTGCATGAGCCAAACTGTCGACGCGCCCGCCACTGCAGGCCATATTCTTGGCAATAGACCATAGGGGCGGGCCGGAAAACCGGAGCAAGGAGCATTTTCAGCTCTAAATTTGGGCATGTCGCCTATTTTTTGACCACAGCTACTGACTCGCGCTTGAGCATTCGGCCTTGGTAGTGTGCAGGTCCGCCTGTCCGGTTCGATCGGACATTTCACGCAGGCTACGGCCAAGCCCCTGATCGCCCACGTTGTTCCGAGACACCCGCGCATGACTTTTTCGCCGGACGATCCCGTCCTTCTCACACCGCGCGAGATGACCGACGTCGACAGGTTCGCCGTCGACTCCGGTCTTGCGTCGCTTCGTCTCATAGAGCGGGCGGGGCGGGCGGTAGCGCTCGCCGCGGAGCGCGCGGCGCCCAAAAGGGGGCGGATCGCCATCCTCTGCGGTCCCGGAAACAACGGCGGCGACGGTTTCGTTGCGGCGCGTCATCTCGCTACGTGGGGCTTCGACGTTCGCGTCGGCTGTCTTGTGCCAGTGTCTGCGCTGACCGGCGATGCTGCCGAGATGGCGCGGCGTTGGACCGGGAATGTCGCACCGATGGACCCTGCATTGCTCCAGAGCGCGGACGTCGTCGTCGACGCCCTGTTCGGCGCCGGACTGTCCCGTCCGCTCGATGGCATCGCCGCAACCATGGTGTCGGCGATGTCCGTGTGCAGCGTCCCTGTCATCGCGGTCG
Organism: Hyphomicrobiaceae bacterium; assembly: GCA_035436725.1. Classification (GTDB taxonomy): domain Bacteria; phylum Pseudomonadota; class Alphaproteobacteria; order Rhizobiales; family Hyphomicrobiaceae; genus JABFRJ01. The sequence goes on along the minus strand of DAOMWV010000259.1, from coordinate 317 downwards.
ACGTGCCGAGCGGGCTCGACGGGGAAACCGGCGCATTTCTCGGACCCGTGCTCAAGGCAGCGGAAACCGTCACCTTCGTGCGCGCCAAACCGGGGCACTATCTTCTGCCGGGGCGTATCGCCTGCGGACGGCTCGTGGTCGCCGACATTGGCATCGGCGATACAATCGTCGCCCGCTCGCCGGCGCTTCAGTATCTGAACTCACCTCCGCTCTGGCGTGCGGCACTGCCGACGACTGCAGCCGATGCCCACAAGTACACGCGCGGTCACGCGGTCGTGGTGTCGGGGCCGGCGGAGACGACGGGGGCGGCCCGGCTC
>DAOMWV010000258.1:0-2672 GCA_035436725.1 Hyphomicrobiaceae bacterium | reverse complement strand
CGGCGGCGGCGGACGAACGCCACGACTTCCGCGACGAGCCAGAGCAGCACCGCGCCGACACCGTAGGGCAGGGTGAAAATCGTCAGCCACCCCATCATCGCCATGTTGTAGAGCGTATGCCCCCGGTCAGCGCCGGCGATCACACACGGGTGCGGATTGCCCTCGTTCAGCGTGCAGCCGTAGTGCGACGCGATCGTGCCGGCCAGAAGCATCGACAGCATCGGTGCAATGGCGAAGACTACACCGAGGATCGCCAGCCATCGGAACCATTTCATATCGTTTCCTTCCCACTCCAATCCCGGCAGGCTTCACCCGAATTGTGTCGGCACCGGGGAACGACGTCTGCGGCACTTCCGGCACTTGACGCTTCGAGGGCCGACGGCCACAGAAGCCGGCAAAGGAGACGTTCCATGCCGCTTACCGACACCCTGAAACAGCCGTTCCCGTTTTCGCTGCCGAAGGACAAGATCCGCATCCTGTTGCTCGAAGGCATCTCGACGACAGCGGTCGATGTCCTCCGGGATGCCGGCTATACGCAGATCGAGCGGCTGACGAAAGCGCTCGACGGCGACGACCTCAGAAAGGCCCTTCAGGGTGTGCGTCTGCTCGGCATCCGCTCACGCACGCAGCTGACTGCCAGCGCGATCGACGGCATCCGCTCGCTGGTCGCGGTCGGGTGCTTTTCGGTCGGCACGAACCAGGTCGATCTCGACGCCTGCCGGCAGATGGGCATCCCGGTTTTCAATGCGCCGTTCTCGAACACGCGCTCGGTCGCGGAACTGACGATTGCCGAGATTGTCATGCTGATGCGGCGGATCTATCCGAAATCGGTGGCGGCGCACGCGGGCGGCTGGGACAAGAGTGCGGTCGGCAGTCACGAGGTGCGCGGCAAGACGCTCGGCATCGTCGGCTACGGCAATATCGGTTCGCAGTTGTCGACACTGGCCGAAGCGATGGGCATGCGCGTGATCTTCTACGATCACACCGACAAGCTCCGGCACGGCAATGTCGAGCCTGTCGGCACACTCGACGAACTCCTCGCGAAATCCGATGTCGTGACGCTGCATGTGCCGGAGACGCCGGCGACGAAGGACATGATCGGGGCGGCCGAGATCGCGAAGATGAAGCCGGGGGCGTTCTTCATCAACAACGCGCGCGGGACCGTCGTCGATCTCGACGCGGTGGCGAACGCGCTCAGGTCGAAGCATCTCGCCGGTGCTGCGATCGACGTGTTCCCGGTCGAGCCCGGTTCCAACAACGAGAAATTCGTGAGCCCGTTGCAGGGTCTCGACAACGTCATCCTGTCGCCGCACGTCGGCGGATCGACCGAAGAGGCACAGGAGCGGATCGGATCGGAGGTGGCGCGCAAGTTCGTCGAATACTCGGATGTCGGCTCGACGACGGGGGCAGTCAACTTCCCGCAGGTCCAGCTCTCGCCACGGCCGGCAGGCACGCGCTTCATCCAGGTGCAGCGCAACCTGCCGGGCGAGCTCGGGCGGCTCAACGAAGTGTTCGCCCGCCGCAAGGTCAACATCGCCGCGCAGCACTATCAGACCGACGGTGAGGTCGGTTACGTCGTGCTCGATGCCGACGGGTCGGTCGCGGACGCCGAGGATGTGGTCAAGGACATCCGGGCCCTTCCGGGCACCATTCGTGCACGCATGATCTACCGGCGGTCGTAACACGGCTTCGGCAGATCTGCGGCAACAGGCTACCGACAGATGGGTGCCCCGCGCGCTGCGCGTTTGCGCCTCGCAATCACGACGAAATGATGCGTGATCGGCTGGTCCCGTTCATTTGCGCGTCATTCCTGACGGTGTACGATTGTGGGGAATCGCGTCACAAGAATGTTTCTGTCGCGACTGATCGGTCGTCAGCGTCCTTCACCTGGGATCACGTCCATGACCTCGCCCTCCTCCTTCCGCGCCTTCGGCCTGGCCGTTGCTGCCATCGTTGCCGGGCTCGCCGCCTTCGGTACGACCGCAATCTCGAACGACGGCAACCTCGAGGGATCGTGGAGCGGGTCGGGCAAGATCTTCTTCCCGTCGGGTGAGACCGAAGTGGCGCGCTGCAAGGCCAGCTTCACGCGCAAATCGGGCGACAGCTACGGCATGAACGCAATCTGCGCGACGGCCTCGGCCCGCGTGGTACAGACGGCCAATGTGTCTCGTCTCACGGGCAACCGCTTTTCGGGCGAATTCAACAATCCCGACTACGGCATCACCGGCTCGATCCGCATCACAGTCTCGGGCTCGCGCATGTCTGCGGCTCTCGAAGGCGGCGGCGGCAAGGCCGAGTTCAGCCTGAGCAAGTAACTGCTGCGGCAGTGCCGTTCGTTTCGGGGATCCGCGCGCGTCGCGTCCATCGTTGGGCCGGCGCGCTTCTCATTTATCGGCGTCCGAGGCGCATCGCCTGGTTGCGCCAGGCTGTCGTCAACCCTTGCGGTGTGGGTCGGCGGCGTCTTCTATCATCAGCTCGACGCGGTCGCGGCCGCCCCAGGTGTCGCGTTTCAGGTGGCCGGCGACATGGATCGTCCGCGCCTGACCGGCCGTGGTCAAAGCGTCGCCCAGCGGCTGGCCGGAGGCGCGGAACGCCACGCCGTCGATGCGCGAGCCGTCCGCCGCCTCGAGAACACAGCGGACGTGATTTTCGCCGACGACTTTCGCGAATTT
>DAOMWV010000257.1:0-2710 GCA_035436725.1 Hyphomicrobiaceae bacterium | reverse complement strand
GCCGGCCTGCTCGCGGCCGCGCTCCTGGCGCCTCCGTCCGCCGTCGCGCAGGATCCCACCATGCGCGCCTCGTCGCCCGCCTCCACTGGCTCGTTCCCCAAGCAGCAGGGCGGTCCGTTCGGCCAGATCAACCGCCCCGACACGGCAAAACCGCTGCACCTTCAGGCCGACCAGCTGGTCTACGACTCGAGCGGCAGTCGCGTCGTAGCGCGCGGCAACGTCGAGATCTTCTTCGACAACAACATCCTGACCGCCGACGAGGTGATCTACGATCAGGGCGCCGACACGCTGACGGCGGCCGGCAACGTGTACCTCAAGGAGCCGAACGGCAACATCATCCGCGCCGACCGCTACGTCTTCACCTCGGATTTCAAGGACGGCTTCATCCAGCAGCTTTCGGCCGTCGCCAAGGACGACACACGCATCGCCGCAGAGGAAGCGCAGCGTCGCGACGGCAACATCACCGAGTTCAAGAACGGCAAGTTCTCGCCGTGCAAGAGCGAGGGCGGCATGCCGCCCCTGTGGTGCGTGAGCGCGACCAAGATCATCCACGATGTCCAGGCTGCGACCATCACCTACCAGGACGCCCAGTTCGAGATCCTCGGCGTGCCGGTCGTCTACCTGCCGTTTTTCCAGCATGCCGACCCGTCCGTGAAGCGAAAGAGCGGCTTCCTGATGCCGGGCATCGGCTACTCCGAGACACTCGGCTACACGACCGAGGTGCCGTACTACTTCGCCCTGGACCCCTCGTACGACTTCCTGTTCAACCCGGTGTATTCGTCCACCCAGGGTGTGCTCTATCAGGGGACCTGGCGCCAACGGCTCGCCAACGGCGAGTATCAGGTCAAGTTCGCAGCGATCGATCAGAACTCCGATCGATTGGAGAACGTCACCGATCCGGCCAAGCGTGCGGATCTCGAGGGCTGGCGCGGCTCGATCGAGACGAAGGGCAAGTTCTCGCTCGGCAGCTGGTGGAGCGCGGGCTGGGACGCCATCATCGAGAGCGACGACAGCTTCCGCCGCTTCTACAAGCTCGACAGCATTCTGCTCACCGATCGCGTCAACCAGCTGTTCCTGACCGGCCTGTCGGATCGCAACTACTTCAGCGCCAAGATGTACCACTTCGGCGGCCTGACCTTCGAGGACACGAGCGACGCCGAATCCGTCGTTCACCCGATCATCGACCACAACTACGTGGTGGACGGCGTGCTCGGTGGTGAGCTGACCTGGACGTCGAACATCCTGCAGTTCGGACGCGAGGACATCGGCCGCAGCGGCCGGAGGCAGGACGTATCGCGCGCTTCGACCGAGCTCAAATGGCGCCGCCGCCTGACGGATGCCGCGGGCATCACCTACACGCCGTTCGGCGAAGTGCGGGGCGACGTTTATCAGCTCTCGGATTTCATCGATCCGACGCTCACCGGCACCCCGGAGAACCGGCTCGTGTCCGACGACACGGTTGTCCGTGGTCTGGCGGCCGGCGGTGTGACCGTCGCCTACCCCTGGGTCGCCAACTCGCCGGGCGCCACGCACATGTTCGAGCCCATCGGCCAGATCATCGGCCGCAGCGCGACCGTGGATCAGCGCCGCCTTCCGAACGAGGATGCGCGCAGCCTCGTGTTCGACGATTCGAACCTGTTCGATACCAACAAGTTCTCCGGCTACGATCGTGTCGAAACCGGCACGCGCGCCAACGTCGGCGTGCAGTACACCTTCCAGTTGAATTCCGGTCCTTACGCCCGAATGCTCGCCGGCCAGAGTTTCCATCTGGCTGGGACCAATGCGTTTGCTGCCAGCAATAGCTCGTGCACGTTTCGCAACAGCGATGGTGTCCTGCAGAACGTCAGCGGTGTCGTGCCGGGCTATGACGCCGACTGCAAGCCGGTGTTCAATCCGTCGAGCGGCCTGGATACGGACCGCTCCGATTACGTTCTCGGCGTCTACCTCGCGCCGACCGACATATTCCGGGTCATCTCGCAGAGCCGCTTCGACGAGTCCGGCTTCGATCTGAAGCGTCAGGATCTCGCCGCGCGCCTCGACCTCGGCATGGCCTACCTCCAGACCGCCTATGCCTTTTCCAAGTCGGATCCGCTGCTCGGCTTGAAGGAAAGTGAACAGGACATCCTGGTGCTGGGCGGCCTGAAGCTCTCGGAGCGCTGGTCGTTGAGTGGCGGCACGCGCTACGACATCGGCAACGACAAGTTCCTGTCGCACATGATCGCCGCACGCTATGCCGACGAGTGCTTCGTGCTGACTGCCTCGCTGACGCAGACCGGCTACGAGGACAAGGACCGCGACATCGTGCCCGATCGCACGTTCATGCTCCGTTTCGAGCTCAAGCATATCGGCGAGTACAAGTACAAGACCGACGCGCTCGACTTCCTCGGCGGCGACGAGCAGCAGGATCGCAAGGTGCAGTAGCCGTTACGCCGCCCCGCGGTGTGGCACGGCCCTGGTGCAGCCGAAGACGGGCTGCTGCTTGCAGGCTGGTGACGAACTTGCCGCGTCCTGCCGCGTCGAGGTCGCTGCTCTCGCGGACGGGCAGCCATTCCGTCGCCAAGGTTCATGTGGATAAGCGACCGAGCCGGGGCCAGCACGCGCTACCATCGGCTGAGCGATTCCCCGCGCCGAACCTTGAACGAGACCGGTCCCGACGCATCATGCCCCGTCATGCGACAGCGCCCTGCCCCCTCAACAGAACCGTGCAATC
>DAOMWV010000256.1:0-2714 GCA_035436725.1 Hyphomicrobiaceae bacterium | reverse complement strand
CAAGGTCAGCACGCGCCCCTGCCGTGTCATCGGTTTCGCCGGCAGCCCGCGCTGCGGCAGGTCGATTGTTCGTACAGGCAGCGAAGGCAAGTCGGCAGAAATCACGTTCAAGGTCGAAGCCCGCCGCTGACGACAGCGTCGATTCTGACAAACGAGGGCGATGGAGCGATCCATCGCCCTTTTTCTGTCCCGCAGCCTTCACTTCCGAAGGACGTACGCCGGACCTGACGGATCGAGACTGTCGATATAGGCGAGAAGGTTGCGCACATCTATGAAACCGAGTTCGAACATCGGCATCTCTTCATGCCCGTCGACGATGCCCGTGCGCAGCGTCTTTTCCAGCATCGGTATCGGAAAATCCTGCGCCAGCATCCGGAACGGCGGAACACCGGTCTGCGGACTTTCCCCCGCAGGCCCGACGGCATGACACTTGGCGCACCGCTCCGCGGCGATGCGCTCACCGCGAGCGAGATCTATGCCTTCTGCAAGCGACGGCGTCGGATTTCCGGTGACGACGAAAGCGATAAGGGGGAGAGCGGTACCGAGAACGCGCGTGAAAAGCGCCCCGTCGCTCCACGAAGACCGAGCTTTGCCGCCCATCCTGCTCCCCCCGTCTTCCAGCACGCCATCGCGCAGCGTGCTCCGCTTCGATAGGTTCGTTCGTCGAACCTGCCAATTGATCAGGAACAAGGCGGCAAGGTTTGCCGCCTGTCCCCTGCGAAGTGTTGCTCAATCACAGCAACAGCTGCCCCCGCCTGCGGCCCCGCCCTCGCTGCGATGATCGGCACTGGCGGCGTTCCGGTCCGGCGGCAGATCCATCCCGGGATTCTCGGCCAGAAAGCCGTTCGGCTTCAGCATGAACCCCGCGTACTCAACCGGCATGATCGGGAAATCCTCCGGCTTGCAGACGTGAGTATGCCCGAACGAATGCCAGACGACGATGTCCGTACTCTCGATCGACCGGTTCTTCGAGATGTAGCGCGGCAGACCGTCGCCGCCGGCGTGCTGGTTCGGAAACTCCCCCGACGCATAGCGTTCGGCCGGATCGTAGGCCGTGACCCACACATGCTTCGTCGCAAACCCGGCACGATTGCGGATGTGAGAGCCCTCCTGCGCCAGCATCAGCGGCGACGGCGTGACGATCAGCTTGTATCCCGGCGGATTGCCGACGCTGTTCTTCTTGGTGGGATTGACGATCTTCCAGTATCGGCCCGTGCGGCCATCCGCCTCCCGCGCCGCATCGCGCTCCGTGACGAGCGGTCGCGATGTGACGTCGAACACGTTGCCGTAAGGGTTGTCCTTGCCCCAGGGCCGCGGCACGAACTCGTGCTCGGTGACGGTATTGGTCTCACCATCGACCATCATGTGCAGCCGCGCGTTGAAGAAGTGCTGGTGCGTCGGCCCGCCGAGCCCTTCCGCCACCATCCCGCCCCACGGATAGGGCTTGCCGGGTGCGACGGCTGCGGTCTGTATGATGCCGGTCAGCTTCGCTTCGAGCTGGATCGTGCCATCCTGGTAGAGATACCAGTAGAAGCCATAGTCGTAGTTGCCGACGGTCGCGAAGAACGAGATCACGAGACGCCGCGAGCGCCGCACCTCGAACGTGTCGTTCCTGAATTCGTAGTGCTTCCACAAGATGCCGTAGTCTTCCTCGTGCATGCAAATGGCATTCTTCATGAGCATCGGATTGCCCATGTCGTCGGCCGCCGGCACGTCGAAGTAATGGATCTGCCCGAGGCAATCGCATCCGAGCTCCAGCGCGTTGGCGAGTTTGCCGAGCCCGTATTCGCCTGCATCGAATGCGTTCTTCCAGAAGTGGTTCACGGTCGGATCGGCATAAGGAACGACCATCTCGGTGATCGAGGCGCGATAGATCACGGGACGCGCCTTTGCGCCGTCCCGCCAGGACAAGGTGTTGAGCACGAGACCTTCCCGCGCGGTGAAGCCGACCCGGAAATCCCAGTTCTGCCACTTCACGTTCCAGCCATCGACCGTGAACGACGGCCCCTCCTTCTGTACGATGTCGAGCGGCTTAACTGTCGTGCGCGTCTTCGGATAGGCCTCGCGGTTGTAATTGCGCTTGCGCTTCGGAATCGGGATGATTTCGGGTTCGTCGACGAGTTCGACGACCTTGCCCGCGATGAGATCGACGAGCGCGACGACACCTTCGATCGGATGGGCGTAGCCGTTGTCCTTGATGTTCTCGCGATAGTAGCTCACGGCCGAAACGAGGCGGCGACCCTTGTCGATGTCACGCCCGAAGTATCCGGCGGAAAACGGATCGACCTGGACGAGGTCGATATCCTTGTCCGTAAGCCCCCGCCGCTTGACGGCCTTGCGCCAGCCCGGATCGGCTTTGACGATATCGCCAACCTTGAAGAAGTCCTCGATGATGATGGGCGGCTGGCCGTACGGCGCGCTGGTCGTGTCGTGCCGGTCCCAACGCGTGACTGCCTTGGAGACGAGATCGACGACCGCGAGATGCGTCACACCTGTTTTGGCGTCAAAAATCGTGGCCGCCGCACGTCGGGGACAGCCCCCCCCCGGCTTGAAGGACATGACCTCGGCTTTCGACGGCTCCTCGAGCTGCACGAAGGCAAAACGGGTCGTGTCGGGAAGGCGTTTTTTCGTCTTGAGCAGCCGGCAGGCCGCCGCGATCTCCACCTCCGACAGGGGATCGAGCGGATGCACGGCGGCAGAACTGGGTTTGGTTT
>DAOMWV010000255.1:0-2716 GCA_035436725.1 Hyphomicrobiaceae bacterium | reverse complement strand
ATTCACCTTCTACAATCTCTTATGGTGGATTGGCGGCGGAGAGGTTTGGCCATTTAACGCCGTCAAGAAGCTCTATAACTCGGTGATGGTGCGATCCGACATCGTCATCGCCAATTCGGACTGGACGGCGAACCTGATCCGGGCGCGCTACGGCACACCGGACGAAAAACTCGTCGTCATCCCACGCGGCATCGACCCGGCGGTGTTCGATCGGGAAGCGGTCGCGCCGGAGCGCACCGACCAGCTGCGAAAACTCTGGGGCGTGCCGGACGGAACCGCACTCGTGTTCGTGCCCGCGCGCCTCGCGCCCCGCAAGGGACAGGCGGTGGTGATCGATGCCGTGGCCGAACTCGTTCGGTCGGGAGTCGTGAAAAGGCCGTTCGTCGTCATCTTCGCAGGCTCCGCGCAAGGTCGTGCCGACTACGAAGCCGAACTCGACGCGCACATCGCCTCCGCCGGCCTCACGGGCGTCGCGAGGCGCGTCGGCCACCTCGATGACGTGGCGGCGGGATACGCCATCGCCGACGTGACTGTGGTCCCCTCGATCGAGCCGGAAGCCTTCGGCCGTACGTCGGCGGAGGCCCAGTCGAGCGGTTGCCCCGTCATCACGTCCGATATCGGGGCCACACCCGAAACGATCCTCGCGGCTGGCCGTGTGCCTCCGGGAACGGAGACGGGATGGGTCTTCCGCAACAGGGACGCCGCCGACCTGGCCCGCACGCTCGCCGCCGCACTGTCTGTCGAGGGACCTGAAAGGGCCGCGCTCGGCGCCCGGGCGCGTGCGCATGCCGCATCGCGCTTCACCCTCTTCAACCTCCAGCGCGACACCCTCGCCGTCTACGACCGGCTGCTCGGGACCACCCTGTCCCCGACTTTCGCCCGGTATCGTGCGAATGAGACACGGATTTCCCGGCCGTCCCCTTGACAGGCCGCTGCAACTCGGGTTCCCCTGTCGAAAGGGGAATCCTGGTCGTGTGCCGGGCTTTTCTGCTATATTTGGAGTGTCGGTGGGCCCGTTTTGATGGCCGCGCCGGGTCAGCATTTCGCTTTAACAACCGATGGAGAATGCAACATACGCCGTCCAATGCGAGCCGCGCCAGAGCGCGAGCCTACCGGTCCCCGGATCAACGAGCATATCCGGCTCCGTGAAATCAGATTGATTGATGAAAACGGCAACAATGTCGGGATCGTCGCGACGATCGACGCCCGTGTCCGCGCCGAAGAGCTCGGTCTTGATCTTGTCGAGGTATCTCCGGAGGCGCAGCCGCCGGTGTGCAAGATCATGGACTATGGCAAATTCAAATTTCAGGAACAGAAGAAAGCCGCCGAGGCCCGCAAGCATCAGAAGATCGTCGAGATCAAGGAGATCAAGATGCGGCCCGGCATCGACGATCACGACTACGACACGAAGATGCGGTCGATAAAGCGGTTCTTCGAGGAAGGCGACAAGGTCAAGATCACGCTGCGCTTCCGCGGCCGTGAAATGGCGCACACCTCGCTCGGCATGGAAGTGTTGAACCGCGTCCGCAAGGACACCGAGGGTATCGGCATCGCCAAGGTCGAGAGCGAGCCGCGCTTCGAGGGCCGCCAGATGGTGATGATCCTCGCGCCGAAGTAAGGCGTATTGCGACGGCTCTGAAATCGCGAGGCGGTGGCTGCGGCTACCGCCTTTTTGCTTTTCGCGCCGGCCGTTTCGGCACTACGCTGGCCGCAACTGGCATCGAGGAAGGCACCATGTCGTCATTGAACCTGCAAGACCATGTCGTCCTGATCACGGGAGCATCCGGCACGCTGGGCCGGGCCACGGCGAAAGCAGTCGAGGACGCCGGTGGCGTGGCCATCCGCACCGATCTCGACGGCAAGCCAGGTATCGATCTCGCCCTCGACGTCACACGCGAAGGCGACTGGCAGCGCGTGATGGCGGCGGTGGGCGTGAAGTACGGTCGCCTCGATGGCCTCGTCAACAATGCCGGCCTCGGCACCGTGGGCGACATCGAGACGGAGACGCTCGAGCACTTCCGCAAGGTGCAGGCGGTCAACGTCGAGGGCGTCTTCCTCGGCTGCAAGTATGCGGCACCCTTGCTGCTGAAATCCAAGGCGCCGTCGATCGTCAACCTGTCTTCGGTGTCCGGGATCGTCGCCGGCCCCGGCATGGCCGCCTACAACGCATCGAAAGGGGCGGTGCGCATGCTCACGAAATCCGTCGCGCTCTGGGGCGCACGGAAAAATCCGCAGGTGCGCTGCAATTCGGTCCACCCCGCCTTCATCGACAGCGACATGGTCGACGGGATCATCGCCATCAGCCGTGATCCCGAGAAGATGCGCGGCAAGCTCGTCGCCGACATCCCCCTCGGCCGCCTCGGCAAACCGGAGGAAGTCGCGAACACGGTCGCGTTCCTGCTTTCCCCCGCGTCGGGCTTCACGACGGGCTCGGAACTGCTCGTCGACGGCGGGCTCGTGGCGCGGTGAGCGCGGCGCGGGTTAGTACCGCCCTGTGACGTCGTTGACATACAAGCTGCAACTCTGTCGCTTATCTACAGTTTAGCCTGGCTCATAAATCAGCCGCAGAGCGCCCGTCGACAGGGTCTTGGGTCATTTGAGCGTCCAATCTAACGGAGCGTTCGGCCCATTTGGTTGCAGTTTATGCTGTTGCGTTGAAGTGTTGCCGGCGACATTGCTGGATAGCTCGACGATTGAACTGTCGTCGCCGTTCTAG
>DAOMWV010000254.1:0-2734 GCA_035436725.1 Hyphomicrobiaceae bacterium | reverse complement strand
GCCGCGACTACGTCGTCGAAGGCGACCTGCGCCGCGATACGGCGATGAACGTCAAGCGGCTCATGGACCTCGCTTGCTATCGCGGTCTCCGTCACCGCAAGGGTCTGCCGGTTCGTGGTCAGCGCACTCATACGAACGCGCGTACCCGCAAGGGACCGGCCAAGGCGATCGCCGGCAAGAAGAAGGCCTGACGGGCCGCTCAGGAATTCTCCGGTCGGCGTTCGCGCACTCCGGAGCGAGCATTTTGCCCACACATTCTGAGATCGAAGCGCCTTTCGGGGCGCGCCGTTCCAAAACTGACGTTCCAACACTTCACGACGAGTAGAGCAAGATGGCGAAAGAAGCGACAGCAGCGGGACGTCCGCGCAAGCGTGAACGCAAGAACATCAGTTCTGGCGTGGCGCACGTGAATGCGACGTTCAACAATACGATGATCACGATCACCGACGCGCAGGGCAACACGATTTCCTGGTCGTCTTCGGGCACCAAAGGCTTCAAGGGGTCGCGGAAGTCGACGCCCTACGCCGCACAGGTCGCCGCTGAAGATGCGGGCAGGAAGGCGATGGAGCACGGCATGAAGGTGCTCGAAGTCGAAGTTATGGGACCTGGTTCGGGCCGTGAGTCGGCGCTGCGTGCGCTGCAGTCCATCGGCTTCCAGATCACGTCTATCCGCGACGTCACGCCGATCCCGCACAACGGCTGCCGTCCGCGCAAGCGTCGCCGCGTCTGACGGCCCGTAGTGATGCCGGGCCCCTCTGGCCAAGCATCATTCTCGAGGCTCTACAAGGAGGCGGACGCCCGGCGTCGGCCTCAGTCGTAACGAATGTTGACCGAGACCGGACGACGGCCCATCCCCTGGTCGCGTAGCCGGTCGAACCGCACGAGGCGCCCCGTGGTAAATATACTTCAGAAGAACTGGCAGGATCTTATCAAGCCGAACAAGCTCCAGATTTCGGCCGGTCGCGACAAGATGCGTTCTGCGACGGTGATCGCCGAGCCGCTCGAGCGCGGTTTCGGGATGACGCTCGGCAATGCGCTGCGGCGCGTGCTGCTGTCGTCGCTGCAGGGTGCGGCCGTCACTACCGTCCAGATCGATGGCGTGCTGCACGAGTTCTCGTCGATCCCGGGCGTTCGCGAGGACGTTACCAACATCATCCTGAACATCAAGGACATCGCGCTCCGCATCCATTCGGACGGCGTGAAGCGCATGGTGCTCAAGAAGGAAGGTCCCGGCGTCGTGAAGGCCGGCGACATCGAGGCGTCGTCGGAAGTCGAGATCCTCAATCCGGATCACGTCATCTGCACGCTCGACCAGGGTGCGGCGATCCGCATGGAATTCACCGCCACGATGGGGAAGGGTTACGTCTCGGCCGACCGGAACCGTCCGGACGATGCGCCGATCGGTCTCATTCCGGTCGACAGCCTCTACAGCCCGGTCAAGCGCGTCTCGTATCGTGTCGAGAACACGCGCGAGGGCCAGATTCTCAACTACGACAAGCTGATCATGACCGTCGATACGGACGGTTCGGTCTCGGCAGAAGATGCGGTGGCGCTTGCCGCACGCATTCTGCAGGACCAGCTCGCCGTGTTCGTCAACTTCGAGGAGCCGAAGAAGGCCGTCGAGGAACAGCGCCATCCGGAACTCGCCTTCAACGCGGCGCTGCTCAAGAAGGTCGACGAGCTCGAGCTCAGCGTTCGCTCGGCGAACTGTCTGAAGAACGACAACATCGTGTACATCGGCGATCTCATCCAGAAGACCGAAGCGGAAATGCTGCGGACGCCGAACTTCGGGCGCAAGTCGCTCAACGAGATCAAGGAAGTCCTCGCGTCCATGGGCCTGCACCTCGGCATGGAAGTGCCGAACTGGCCGCCGGACAACATCGAGGACTTGGCGAAGCGCTTCGAGGATCAGTACTGATCCTCGCTGCAGACCTGCAGTCGCGATCGAGCCGGTCCAACGTGATTGGCGAGCGACAGCAGAGATGGACGTGGAACTGCGAGGCGAGGCCGAAGAACCTCCCCGCACAACCGGTTCACCACTGATGGTGGCCGGTCCAGCAACAACGAAAGGGTCATTACATGCGACACAAGAAACTCGGGCGGCGCTTCAGCCGCGATAGCGGCCACCGTCAGGCGATGTTCTCGAACATGGCGGCGGCGCTGATGCGTCACGAGCAGATCGTGACGACGTTGCCGAAGGCGAAGGATCTCAAGCGCGTCGTCGAGAAGTACATCACTCTCGGCAAGCGCGGCGATCTCAACTCGCGCCGTCTGGCGGCGTCGCGTCTGCGCGACGACGAGATGGTCAAGAAGCTTTTCGAGGTTCTGGCGCCGCGTTACAAGGACCGCAACGGCGGCTATACGCGCGTGCTCAAGGCAGGCTTCCGCTATGGCGACAGCGCACCGCGCGCGGTGATCGAACTTGTCGATCGGGACGAAGCCGCCAAGGGCAAGGCCGACAAGGAGCGGCACGCCGAGATGCTGAAGGCGCAGGAAGCCTCCGGCCAGGCGTGACGGCGTCGGGTTACGGTACGGCCTGGTTCGGCGGTCCGCCCCTGGCGCACCTCTGATGTGAATTCTGTCTTCAAGTGAATTGAGGCGCGCGTCTATGACGCGCGCCTTTTTTTGCGTTCCCCGTACCGGTGATTCAGAATTCTGACATTTAAATCAATTGATTATCCAGCGAAGACGATGAGCCAAACTTTGGCCGCGAAGACCAGAGATGCTTCAGTCA
>DAOMWV010000253.1:0-2771 GCA_035436725.1 Hyphomicrobiaceae bacterium | reverse complement strand
CAGCGATACCGGCTGCCGCGTCCTCAACGACGATGCAGCGCTCGGGCGGCATGCCCAAGGCTTCGGCGGCAAGGAGAAAGATTTCGGGATGCGGTTTTCCGTGCTTCAGATCGCGGCCACAGACGTTGGCGTCGAAGACGTCGAGCAGCGTTCCATCATCGTCGAGGTGAATCTGGACCATGAACCGATTGGCATTCTTCGACGACGAAGCGGCAGCGAGCGGAACCTTATGCGCCTTCAGCGCAGACACAAAGCGCAAGGCATCGGCGTAGGCGACGAACTCGCCGGCATCGATCAGGCTCTCGATTTGCGCCTGCTTGTAGTCGGCGTACTCGCCGACGTGGCGCTCCACATCCGGAACGCCAAAGTACTCCAGGACCGACCGGGCACCACTCATCCGCGGCTTGCCGGAAAGGCGGGTCTGGTACACCTCGGAGGTGAAACGATCCGGCGCGTAGGTCGTTTCGCCGACGAACCCGCTCCATGGGCCGGCCATCAGCGTCGCCAGTGATTCCTGCCAGGCGCGTTCGTGTGGCGAATCGACAAGTACCCCGTCGACGTCAAAGATAACGGCGGGCAATCCGGCACTTCCGCCGGGTAGAGAGGGCTCTCCGCCCTGTCGGACTGTTGCCATGGTCGACCTCATCTCGGCGGCGCGGTCTCGGCGGACCCGCGATTGAGCTTTGGCACCCGTCTCGACGAGCGCCTCAGCGCTCGCCTTGTCCTACGCCGCTTGCGACTGGATATCAATGCCCGACGCGGCCGACATACCTTTAGCCGCAGTCTTCGCGCCAACGACGGGTGATCCGGCTTATGGCAGCACGATGCTCCTCACGCGGCGCGTGTGGAGCGCGCGTTTGCGAGCATCTTCTCGTAAAGTTTGACGTAGTCGGCGGTCATTCGCCGGTCCGTGAAGCGCTCCTCGAAACGCGCGCGGACCTTCCGCCGGTCGAGGCTGTCCACACGACTGAGCGCCGCGACCGCCTCATCGTCGTTGTTGACAATGAAGCCGGTGACGCCCTCGTCAATGACCTCGGGCACCGAGCCGCAGCGATAGGCGATGACAGGAACGCCACAAGCCATGGCCTCGATCATGACCAGGCCGAAGGGCTCCGGCCAATCGATCGGAAACAGCACGGCTTTGGCGTTGCCGAGGAACTTCTGCTTCTCGTCGTTCTCGAATTCGCCAGTGAAGCTGACGAGGTTCTGATTGGCGTCGATCATCGGCTTGATTTCTTCGTCAAAGTACTTCTGGTCGACCTTGTCCACCTTCGACGCCATGTGGAGCGGAACGCCCGCGCGAACCGCGACATCGATTGCCCGGTCGGGCCGCTTCTCCGGCGAGACCCGGCCGAGGAAGGCGATGTACTCGAGGGAGGGATTTTCTTCATAGACCAGCAAGTCGTCGGGCTGGCCATGATAGATCGTCGCCTGCCAGTTGACCGGTGGCAGCGGCAGCCGCTGGTTGTTGGAGATCGATACCAACGGCATGTCCGGAAACTCTCGAAACAGCGGCTGCAGATCGGGAAGATCCAGGCGCCCGTGCAGGGTCGACAGTGTTCGGTCGGCCATGTGCCGGAACAGTGGAAAATACATGAAATCTACGTGAAAATGGAGGATGTCGAAATCGGCGGCGCGCTTGCGGATCGCCTCGAGCACCAGGACGTTGTACGGCGTGACATCCTTCACGTTCGGATTGAGACGCAGCGCCCGGTCGCTCACGGCAACCAGCTCGGCCTTGGTCTCCGAATCACCACTCGCAAATAGCGTCACGTCGTGACCAAGTCGAACCAACTCCTCGGTTAGCCAAGACACAACACGTTCGGTGCCGCCGTAGAGTTTGGGCGGAACACATTCAATCAGGGGAGCAACCTGGGCAATCCTCATCGCTTTGTCCTCGACCGGAATATTTTCAGCTACGCTATAGACCATCCGCGCTCAGGCAAAGTAGAAATTGTTCGCCGAGCGCGACCATGACGCGTACGCATCTTGTGCGACGTCCGGCGGTTGTGCGCTGTCAAATGACGGTCCGCTAGCCTGCGAGCGACGTAAAAAGAGCGCAGCGTGGTGCTGCGCCCTCCAAAAAGCCTATTGGCTTCGTCCTCGTCTAGGCTGCGTGCGAGGCGAGCTCGATCTGCTTCGGCTCTTTGTCGGCGGCGCCATCAGCCCCGAGTGAACCCTCAGCCGCCGGCGTTCCGGCGCTGATCGGGATCCGTCGCGGCTTCATCGCCTCGGGGATCTCCCGAACCAGGTCGACGACAAGGAGGCCGTTGCTCAAGGACGCGCCGACAACCCTGACGTGATCGGCAATCTGGAACTGTCGCTTGAATGATCGCCCTGCAATACCGCGATACAGGTAGCGACTTTCCTGATCGGACTCGCGCTTGCGGCCCTCGATCAGAAGGGTGTTCTCATGCGTTTCGACGTTCAGTTCGTCCTCACCGAATCCAGCCACCGCAAGCGTGATTCGGTACTGGTCCTCGCCGGTCTTCTCGATGTTGTAGGGCGGATACCCGTTCGTTGCGTCCGCCATCTGGGTCGAGTTCTCCATGAGCCGCATCAGCCGATCGAACCCAACGGTCGAGCGAAACAAGGGAGAGAAATCGAAGGTCGTCATTGCGACACATCCTCCTGCCAAGCAATGTGTGTATGCCGCCGTGATCGCCCTAAGGCCGATCGCTTGCGACGCGGTGCCCCATCTGGCGGCGCCGCACTGGAAAGTTGGGTCGCGCCGATTGTCGTCGCAAGACCCGTCGCAAAGATTTTTTTAC
>DAOMWV010000252.1:0-2786 GCA_035436725.1 Hyphomicrobiaceae bacterium | reverse complement strand
GCTCCGTCGGCCCCCGAAGGGGCGGAGCCACGGCTCGACGCGCTGACGCCCCGGCAGCGTGACGTCCTCAAGGGCATCCTGCGGGGACTGTCGAACAAGGAGATCGCACGCGAGCTGGACATTGCGGAAGGCACGGTGAAGATCCATCTCGCGGCGCTGTTCGTGCATTTCAATGTGCGCAACCGCACCGAGCTCGCCACCCGCGCCCAGGCGTTGATGCGCTAAGCAATCCGCGCGGTGGATGCCCGGCCGACGTGATCGACCAGCCATCGCTGCAGGACACTCGGATCAAACGGCTTCCACAGGACCGAGAAGAGGTTCTCGTGCTCTGCCATGACCGGATGGCCGGTCGTGACGATCGTCGGCACGCGGTGTCCCGAGGCCTGCGCCAACGCCGTTGCTCCTTTCATCCCCGTGAAGCCGTCGTCCAGGTGATAGTCGGCGATGATCGCTGCGATGTCGTGGACGCGCGGTCCGAGGCGCCGGACGGCCATGGCCGGCGTGGCTGTCGCGACCGCTTCATACCCCCAGTCCTCGACGAGCAGCGACAAGGCCTCTGCCATGGCCCGATCGTTCTCGATGATGACGACCAGGGGAGCCTCGGATGACGCGCGGGACATTTGTGATCTCCTCGAATGAACGTCCTGACCGGTGAAATGAGCAGGCCCGATGCCTGCCAGCCATTCGACGTCATGCCCTAGACCGATCGGTCTAGGCTGCGGGGCATCCAGCTAGCGCGTCTGGCTGAATATCGCGATGCACCTGTTCGGAGCATCTTCGAACGCATCGAGGAGCCGACCGGCGTCCTCAAACTGCTCCCAGCAACAGCTCCCTACCAAGATCGGTTTGTATCATGCCCGCCAGCCCGACCGCTTCAACGATCCCCCACGGTCCGTCAAAGCCCAGAGGTCCGTCAAAGCCCAGAACGCCCGTCGCCGTCACGACCGGCCGCGACAGTTCACTTTCCCGCTTCGGCAAGAGGATCGTGCTCGAACCCGGCGAGTTCCTGTTCCGCACCGGCGACCGCTCGCGCTTCGTCTATTACCTGGCCGATGGCCTGCTTCGCGCCGAGTACACATCGAATTCGGGCCGACCCGAGCTGCTCGGCTACTTCGAGCGCGGCATGACGTTTGGCCTCACATTCATGCGCTTCGAGCCGTTCACCGTCCTTGCCGTCAATCGCAGTCGCGTCATCGCCTTCCGTCCGCTCGAGTTGTCGAACGCGGTTGCCGCGCACCCGTATGCTGCGGCCCGGGTCGCGGCCTTTGCGACCAAGCCGATGTCCGACATCCTCGGCTACCTCCAGGTCTGCCAGATAGAGGATCTGATCTCGCGTCTCGCCGCCTACATTCTTCTCGACTTCGATCGCCGCGGACGCCAGATCGGCGACATCGAGATGCTCGAGCTGCGCGGCAGCGCAAAGGACTGGGGCCTTCTGCTCGACATGTCTGACGATGCGGTCGCGCGCGGCTTGGACACGCTCGTCGACGTGGGTGTCCTGAAGAGGCTTGGCCCTTCGCGCATCGGCCTCGTCGACCGCAGCCGGCTCGAGTTTCTCGCGGGACGGTCGATGCAGCCGGCTTCGTAGCACCTTTACCCTCGGCGTTCCGATCGCTTCCCGCCCCCCGAAGCGATCCCGCGTTGCCCGGCCCGGCACCCCCCAAGGGCCGGGCAACGCCACACCTCCCCAACAAAAGGAAAATCCAAGATGATGAGCAAGTTGAGCGGTTCCGCAGGCAGGATCGTCATATCCACAATGGTTCTCGTCCTGATCGGTGAGATGCTCGCGCGTTTCGTGCTCTGAGAGTTGCTGTTGAGGGCTTGTTCTTCGGAGGCCATCACATGACATTTGACGAAATCGAAAGTGTGCTCGGCATCTCCGCGGCACAAGCGGTCGTCGACAGCATCCGTCATGCTCTCGAACCGAGGAGCATCGCCGCCGGCGACCCACAGAGGCAAGACGCCGTCGAAGCACTCCTCATCGCCTTGCTCGCTGCGGTCATCATCACTCCAAAAGACGGAGCGATTGGGCGGGTTGAGGCGGCGATGGAGAACCTTGAGAAGATCGTGACGGCGTCCCTTGCGACTCGAGCGGACGACGTCCCTCGTGGTCCCGGCATGGACGGCGGCACGGAACCATGCGAACCCGACTTGACGCCATTGACGTACTGGCGAAGGGCGCATTGAGTGGGCCCTGAACCCAATGCGCCAAGCCAACGAGCATCCATTCGTCATTGCCGCCGCAAGAGCAATCTAAGTGCGGCTCAACTCTTGCCCGGCCATTCCAAGCTCGAGAGCACCGCGCGATGCCTCTGCATTTCGGCCGGCGACACGATCAAGATCGCCGGCATGATCGACATCCGATCGCATAGGACAAGGCGCGGTGGCACTGTCACATCCGGCCGTCGCGAAGCCCCTGACAGCGGACCCTCCCGACAAGAGCCTGCCGAAGCCACACCTCACAGTTGGTGACGACAGCCAGCGGGACGACGCATCGCCGCGCGGTGCAGGATGCGCCTTGCGGCGCACGGCAGCAGCCGGCCCCCAAACCGACATGCCCGCGACGGCCCTTCCGGTCGCGCCTCTGCCGTCGCCTCCAGTCACCGTTGGGCCGCGGCGGAAATCCGCGTCCATGTCCGGCATCTCTGCAGGGCCGCCGCCCGCGCATCTTTCGACACTGGTTTCGACACTGGACGGGCACAGGTCCGTACCGCCTCGGAACATCGCCACCCCGCCTCGCCCATCCGGCGGCCGCGGGGAGCGGCCGCCGGTGCAATGAGGGCCAT
>DAOMWV010000251.1:0-2817 GCA_035436725.1 Hyphomicrobiaceae bacterium | reverse complement strand
CCTTCGGATGCTGATGTGCCGCAAGAGCACTATGGTGCTGCGACATTCGCAGCAGCAGCGCCGCCGATAGTCGTAGGGCTTGGCGCGTGGCGCGGCGTGGTCTACAGGAGGCTCAGCGGGCGGTTAGCTCAGTGGTAGAGCGCTTCGTTTACACCGAAGATGTCGGGAGTTCGACCCTCTCACCGCCCACCAGTTTCGCCCCCCGGTCCTCGAAAATGCCAGGCCTCGTCGGCGCTCGCGCACGTACCGGAATCGGATTGCGCTGTCGGCCCGCAAGTCTGCTTGACTTATAGCGGGCGAACACGTATCTCGCTCCCCGGAATGCGCTTCCCGCTTGCGGGAGTAGCTCAGTTGGTTAGAGCGCCGCCCTGTCACGGCGGAGGCCGCGGGTTCAAGTCCCGTCTCTCGCGCCATTCCCGCCCCCCAAAGCAACTCTGGCATCTGTCGACCGCCTGCTGCCCGGCGAGCGTCAGTGCAGCCGCAATTCCGCCCCGACGAATCGCATTTCTTGCGGCTTGATGAGACCGGAGTGAGCGACACGCACCTTGTGCAGCTTGCCGTCGAGATTGTCCGACCAGAACTTGAGAAACCCGAGCAGCTTCGGAAATCGAGGACTGAGATCGTAGTCCTGCCAGATATAGGTCTGGAGCAGGGACGGGTGATCTGGAAGGCGATAGAGGATCTCTGCGGTCGTGAGGCTGAAGCCCGACAAGGTCTTGAGAAAGTCGCGATCGGACATGCGGTTCCCTCGTGATGAGCCACGTCGTGAACGGCGATCCGATCGGGCAAACCCGATGGTCGCCACCCCTGGATGCTAGAGCGAATCCCCGATCTGACGCAAATTATTATTGCAGATCAAATAATTAGTATCACGCGACAGTGAGTGCTGCCAGCCGGTCGAAGGCATCGTTCACCGGCGCCGCGGCCCGGCCTTGACGGCGGCGGCGCGAGAAACGATTGTCCGCCCGACTTGACGCCCCGCCAGCAGGGGCGTTGCGACGCGCCACGGCGCGCCAGCCCGGGAACCTTCCGATGACGCGGACCTCGCGCACGTATCTCGATTTCGAAAAGGCCATCGCCGAACTCGAAGCCAAGGTCGCTGACCTCAAGGCCATCGAGAACGACGACAATCACGTCTCCATCGCCGACGAGATCAAGAAGCTCGAGCAGAAATCCAAGGTGGCCCTGTCGGACACCTACGCCAAGCTCACGCCATGGCAGAAAACGCAGGTCGCCCGCCATCCCGAGCGCCCCCACACCCTCGATTACATCGACAGCCTGATCGAGGATTTCACCCCGCTCGCCGGCGACCGCTACTTCGCCGAGGATGCCGCGATCGTCGCCGGCGTCGGCACGTTCCGCGGCCGCTCCGTCGTCGTCATGGGCCACGAGAAGGGCTCCGATACGGAAAGCCGCATCAAGCACAACTTCGGCATGGCCCGTCCCGAAGGCTACCGCAAGGCCGTGCGTCTCATGGACATGGCCGACAAGTTCTCGCTCCCGGTCATCGCTTTCGTAGACACCGCCGGCGCCTACCCCGGCATCGGCGCCGAGGAGCGCGGTCAGGCCGAAGCGATCGCCCGCTCGACCGATCGCTGCCTCGCGCTCGGTGTTCCCATGGTTGCCGTCATCATCGGCGAGGGCGGTTCTGGCGGCGCGGTCGCCATCGCCACCGCCAACCGCATCCTGATGCTCGAACACGCCATCTACACTGTCGCCTCCCCCGAGGCCGCTGCGTCCATCCTCTGGCGCGACAGCGCCCGTGCCGGCGACGCCGCCAACTCGATGAAAATCACCGCCCAGGACCTCCAGCGCATGGGCGTCATAGATCGAATCGTCGAGGAGCCGCTCGGCGGCGCCCACCGTGACCGCGACGCCATGATCACCCGCACCGGCAACGCCATCGCCGAGGCCCTGAAGGAATTCGACACGAGCGATCCGCAGTCCGTCCGCCGCCAGCGTCACGACAAGTTTCTCGCCATCGGCCGCAACCTCTGAGGCCGCCAGAGCGTTCCCGGCTCACAGCGGCTCGCCCCTGTCAGGACCGTAAGGGACAGGCTCGTCCTTGACAGAAGCAGCGAACTGGTTGCGGCATGAGTGCCTCAATCGTCATCGCGAACCGGTTGCGCATGGACCAGAATATCGCAGCACCCGATCCGACCGAGAGCCTGCGCAGCCGCATCCGGCATCTCTATTTCGGCCGTGGCGATGATTGCGACACCTTCCGCTATCGGCTGTTCGCGATCGATCTTGCCATCGTCGCCTACATCGTTCTGACGTCGTTCCTGGAGCGAACGCTCTGGATAACTGTTGGCGACATAATCTGCGGAGCGATCGTCGCCGCCGACTTCGCCGCCCGATTCACTCTGAATACCATGTCCCCCGACGATCGCACCTTCACCTCGGAGAACCACGCGTGGCTACTGGGCAACTGAACCTCTCCGGCAGCGACGGCGCAGGGGCAACACGCCGGACACTTCTCCGCGCCTGCATCATCCTCGTCGTCATCGGCGCCATTTTCGGCGTCGCCTTCTCGCGCGGGTGCGATCAGAAGCACGACGCCAAGGTCCAGGTCGTCAAGATCGGCGGCAAGACTTTTCACCTCGAGATCGCCGACACCGACGAAGTCCGAACCAAGGGCCTCGGCGGGCGCGAATCCATCGAAGCCGACGGGGGCATGCTCTTCGTCTTCACCCAGCCCTGTGTCAGCGCCTTCGTGATGCGCGACTGCCCCATCCCCATCGACATCATCTACCTCGACCAATATGGCAAGATCCTCACCTGGCACCAGATGAGGATCTTGCCATATTGGTCGAG
>DAOMWV010000250.1:0-2835 GCA_035436725.1 Hyphomicrobiaceae bacterium | reverse complement strand
ATCCGCAGCCGCGTCCGGCAGCTTCGATGCGCGCGTCGCGATCTACGGAACCGGCGCGCTGGCCGATCGCATCGTCTCCACTCTCGGCGATCCCGAACTGCATTGCCGTTTCGTCGGCGCCTACGACGACCGCGCCGATATCGCGCGGCACGCGGAAACCGCGCCCGGCTGCCTCGGTGGCCTCGAAGACCTCATCGCCGCCGGTCGCGACGGCCAGTTCGACCGCGTGATCATCGCGTTGCCGCAGTCCGCCGATCACCGCACTGCCGACATCGCGCGCCGTCTCGAGCAGCTCCCCGTCAGCCTCCACGTCGTCACCCACATCTCTGGCGATCTCGTCGAGCCCACCTCGCGTCACCGCGTGTCGAGCCTCGGGCCCATCGGCCTCATCGACATCAAGACCAAGCCTTTTGCCGATTGGGGACGTCACATCAAGGCCGCCGAGGATTTCGTCGTCGGCTCTATCGCCCTTCTCGTGGCACTTCCCGTGATGGCCCTCGTCGCCATCGCGATCAAGTGGGACAGCCCCGGCCCCGTGATCTTCCGCCAGCGGCGCCATGGCCTCAACAAGCGCCCGATCGAGGTCCTGAAGTTCCGCTCCATGACCGTGATGGAAAACGGCGGCGACGTCCAACAGGCAACCCGGAACGATGCGCGCGTCACCCGCGTCGGCGCGTTCCTGCGCAAGACGAGCCTCGACGAACTGCCCCAGCTCGTCAACGTCCTGCGCGGCGACATGTCACTGATCGGTCCGCGACCTCACGCACTCGTCCACGACGATCTCTACGGCGAAATGCTCGAGCGCTACGCCAACCGCCATCAGGTCAAGCCCGGCATGACCGGCTGGGCCCAGATCAACGGCTTTCGTGGGCCGACCGATACACCTGACAAGATGCGCTCCCGCGTCGAGCACGATCTCGAATACATCGACAACTGGTCGCTCTGGTTCGATCTGCGCATCCTCTGGCTGACCATCCTGCGTGGCTTCCGCCACGAGAACGCCCTCTGAGCGCGATCCCGATCCCGAAAATTCATCTCGAATTGAAACAATCGTCCGTCCCCTGGCGGACGTTTCGCTTCGATGCGCCGCCGAAGCCCCCGAAATGGCGGGCCTGTCGCCCCGGATCGGGCTAGCACGGACCTTGCAACTTCTCCCCCGAGCGCTTCGGCGCTATGAGATCCAGGGAGAGACCAGTGTCGAATATCCGCCAGAAAAAGGGCAGCATCGCCAACTGGTCGCTCTATCGCTCGGGCGAGATCATGGGCGTGATCCGCACCGACATCGACCGCAGGAACGCCATCAAGGGCTCGACCGAAGAGATGGCGAGCGCGGCCATCGCCATGGCCATCCGCCACCGGCCGCCCGAGGCTGTCGCCCTCGCCATCATGGCGACCCATCGCCGCCATGTCGCGAGCGGTTTCCGCAACTGACGGATACTGCGTAGCACCCTATTCAGACCGCCGTTAGGCCGCTGCCGCCGGCTGCGCCTTCGCGTCTTCGAGGATCATGTCGGAGGCTTTCTCTCCGATCATGATCGCGGGAGCATTGGTGTTCCCCGATGGCATCGTCGGCGTGATCGCGAGATCGGCGACGCGCAGCCCCGAGATGCCGTGCACCCGGAGGCGCGGGTCGACCACGGCCATCTTATCCGTTCCCATCTTTGCGGTACCGCAGGGGTGGAAGATCGTCGTCCCGTTTTCGCGCGCGAACTTCATCAGCCCTTCGTCACTCGCCACGTCCGATCCCGGCCGGTACTCCTTCACGATCATGTCCGCGAACGGCTTCTGCGCCACGATCTTGCGGTTGAGCCGCATCGCGTCGAGCAGAACGCGGCGATCGTTCTCCTCGGCGAGGTAGTTCGAAACGATCTCCGGATGCACGCTCGCATCCGCCGACTTGATGTGGATGAAACCGCGGCTGTCGGGTCTCAGCTGGCACACCGACGAGATCACGCCGGGGAAATCGTGCAGGCCCTTGCCCGGCCCCTCTGCCGAGAACGGAATGAAGTGGAATTGCACGTCCGGCGTTTCGAGGTCGGGCCGCGTCTTGGCGAAGATGCCGACGACGCCCGCGCCGATCGTGAGCAGCCCCTGGCGCTTCAGGATGTAGTCGAGACCGTGCTTCACCTTGAGCAGGTTGCTGTGCCAGACCTCGTTCAGGCTGCCGCGCCCGTCGAGATGATAGATGAAGCGGGCCTGATAGTGATCCTGCAGGTTTTCACCCACGCCCGGCAGCTCATGCTGCACCGTGACACCGGCCTTCTGCAGCACGTCGCCGCGTCCGATGCCCGACAATTCCAGGATCTGCGGGCTGCCGATGGCGCCGGCGCAGAGGATGATCTCACGGCGCGCCCTGATCTGCGTCCGCTGCCCCTTGAGCAGACCCTCCACCGCGACGGCACGCTTCCCCTCGAGGATGACACGCGCGGTTTCGAAATGCGTGATTATGGAGAGATTGCCGCGTGACCTGATCGGGTTGAGATAGGCGACCGCCGCCGAGCATCGCCGCCCTTTCCGGTTCGTCAGCTGATAGTACCCGACGCCTTCCTGGCTTGGTCCGTTGAAATCGCGCGTCGCCGGAATGCCGGCCGCGACCGCCGACGCGACGAACGCGTCACAGATCGGGTTGTCCATCCGTACATCGGACACACCGAGCGGCCCGCCCACGCCATGCAGGTCGTCCTCGCCACGCTCCTGATCTTCGGCGCGCTTGAAGTACGGCAGCACGTCGTCGAACGACCAGCCGACGTTACCGAGTTGGCGCCAGACGTTGTAATCCTGCGCCTGCCCGCGGATGTAGAGAAGGCCGTTGATGGCGCTCGACCCGCCGAGGAC
>DAOMWV010000249.1:0-2848 GCA_035436725.1 Hyphomicrobiaceae bacterium | reverse complement strand
TGAAGCTCTCCGGCGCGTCGTCGAGCCGGTCCTTGTTGTAGAGCTTCGAGCGGATCACCCCATGGGGGCAGACGAAGCTGCAGTTGCCGCACTGAATGCAGATCTCCGGTTCCCATACCGGAACGAACTGGGCGATGTTGCGCTTCTCCCACTTGGTCGTGCCGCTGGGGTAGGTCCCATCGATCGGGATGGCGCTGACGGGCAACTGGTCGCCCTTGCCGGCCATCATCATCGCCGTGACCGACTTGACGAAGTCCGGTGCCTGATCGGGGACGACCGGGCGCAGCGCGATGGTGCTCTCGGCCCGCTCGGGGATCTTCAATTCGTTCAGGTGAGCGATCGTGTGGTCGACCGCCTCGAAGTTCTTCTGGACGATCTCGTCACCCTTCTTCCCGTAGGTCTTGCGGATCGAGGTCTTGATCTTCTCGATCGCGGTGTCGCGCGGCAGGACCCCGGAAATGGCGAAGAAGCACGTCTGCATGATCGTGTTGGTCCGCGTGCCCATGCCGGTTTCGCGCGCGACCCGCGCGGCGTCGATCACGTAGACCTTGAGCTTCTTCGCGATGATGGTGTCCTGGACCGAGCGCGGCAGCTTCTCCCAGACCACATCGGCGTCGTGGGGGCTGTTGAGCAGGAAGGTGGCGCCCGGTGCCGCAAACTCGAGCACATCCATCTTTTCGATGAAGTTGAACTGGTGGCAGCCGATGAAGTTCGCGGCCTGAATCAAGTAGGTCGAACGGATCGGCTCAGGCCCGAAGCGGACGTGGGACACGGTCTGCGACCCCGACTTCTTGGAGTCGTAGACGAAGTAGCCCTGGGCGTGAAATTCCGGATCCTCGCCAATGATCTTGATCGTGTTCTTGTTCGCGCCGACGGTGCCATCGGCGCCCAAACCGTAGAACATGGCTCGGAAGACGCTGTCCGGCTCGGTGTTGAACAGCGGATCGTAGGTCAGGCTGGTGTGAGCGACGTCGTCGTTGATACCGACCGTGAAGTGGTTCTTCGGAGCGTCCTTGCCCAATTCGTCGAGCACGGCCTTGACCATGCCGGGGGTGAATTCCTTCGACGACAGGCCATAACGGCCACCGACGATCTTCGGCATGCCCTCGATCGGCAGGGCCCCCGTCGAAATCGCCTCGACGAAGCTCGTCACCACGTCGGTATACAGTGGCTCGCCGGTGCCGCCGGGTTCCTTGGTCCGGTCGAGCACGCTCAGCGCCCGCACCGACGACGGAATGGCGGCAAGCAGATGCTTGGCCGACCAAGGCCGGAACAGGTGAACCTGAACGACGCCGACCTTTTCGCCGCGAGCGGCCAGGAACTCGACGGTTTCGCGCGCGGTATCGGCGCCCGAGCCCATCATGACGATGACCCGCTCAGCGTCCGGTGCGCCGAAGTAGTCAAACAGCTTGTAGCGGCGGCCGGTCAGCTCGGCGAACTTGTCCATCGCGCTTTCGACGATCGAGGGCGTCGCCGTGTAGAACACGTTTACGGTCTCGCGCGCCTGGAAGTAGACGTCCGGGTTCTGCGCCGTTCCGCGGATGAACGGGTTGTCCGGATTGAGCGCACGCCGCCGATGGGCAAAAACAAGGTCATCGTCGATCATCTCGCGAATGACCTTGTCGGGGATGAGGAAGACCTTGTTGACCTCGTGGGAGGTGCGGAACCCGTCGAAGAAGTGAATGAACGGGATCCGCGACTCCAGCGTCGCCACCTGGGCGATGAGCGCCATGTCGTGGGCTTCCTGGACCGAGCTCGAGACGAGCTGGGCGAAGCCGGTGGCGCGCACCGCCATGACGTCCTGATGGTCGCCGAAGATGGACAGGCCCTGAGTGGCCAGCGCGCGGGCCGCGACATGGATGACGCAACAGGTCAGCTCGCCCGCGATCTTGTACATGTTCGGGATCATGAGCATCAGGCCTTGGGAGGCGGTGAAGGTGGTCGTCAACGCACCGCCCTGAAGCGAACCGTGCACCGTGCCCGCCGCGCCAGCCTCGCTCTGCATCTCGATCACGTCGGGGATGTTGCCCCACAGGTTGGTCTTGCCTTCGCTTGCCCACTGGTCGGCGAGCTCGGCCATGGTCGAAGATGGCGTAATCGGATAGATCGCGCAGACCTCGTTGACGCGGAAGGCGATGTAGGCCGCCGCCTCGTTTCCGTCGATCGTTGTCACAGTGCTGTCGGCCATTGACTCCCTCCGCTCAGGCCGCGCGTGCGGCATCACCCCGGACGCCGCCGCGCTGTTGGCCATTTCTCTTCACGTTGTCGTTCATCCGTGCCTGAAGATCTGCGGCCTTAGCGGCCGAGCCCAGGCTCCGGCATCATCTGGATCGCATGACATGGGCACTGCTCGAAGCAGATGGCGCAGCCGGTGCACAGGTCGTAGTTGTACTCGTAACGCTTGCCCGGTCCGAGCTTGATAATCGCGTCCTCCGGACAGGCGCCGAAGCAGCCGTCACATTCGAAACAATTGCCGCATGACAGGCAGCGCTTGGCTTCATAGACAGCGTCCTTCTCCGCCAGACCCTGCACGACCTCGTCGAACGAAGCCCGCCGACGAAGCAGATCGACGTGACCCTGCGGTCGCTGCTCGGCGTCTGTGTAGAACCACAGATGAAGCTTGTCGAAGTCGGCCAAGCCACCCTTAGGCGGCTTGGTGTAGGTCTCGCCGAGGAGGTAGGCGTCGATGTTGCGGGCCGCCTTCTTCCCGTGGCCAACGCCGATGGTCACGGTCCGATCGGACGGGACCATGTCGCCGCCGGCAAAGACACCGGGCGCCCCGGTCATCATGTTCGGGGCCACGATCACCGTGCCGTCCCATTGGAACTCGACGCCGGGGACCTTCTTG
>DAOMWV010000248.1:0-2870 GCA_035436725.1 Hyphomicrobiaceae bacterium | reverse complement strand
GGACGCGTCGGTCACGGTCGAACGGATCTCGGCCAGCGGCGCGCTTACGATCGACACGCGCGGGGCGCGCCCGTTCGTGCGCGGCTCGGTCCGGATGGCGGACCTCGATCTCAATGCCATCCAGGCAATCGTCGGCTCCGGGGTACCCGCTTCGGCCGCTGCGGGGGCAACTCCTGCGCCGCAACGGTCGGAGGCGGGGCCGCAATCGATCGAGGATCTCCTGAAGCCGGAGCCGCAGAAGGCTGCTCCGACGACCCAATCCGGCCGGACGCCGCAGGTTCGTGGCTACACACGCCGGAAGGGCTGGTCGGACGATCCGATCAAGGTCGAGGGGCTCAAGGCGGTCGATACGGAAGTGCAGATCGGCTTCCAGCGCCTCGTCTGGAAGGACATGACCACGGGCGCGGGGCAGGTCTCGGTCGGCCTCAGGGACGGCAATGGCCGCTTCACGCTCGACGATCTCGCAATTTATGACGGCCGCGCGCGCGGCGTCGTCACAGTCACCGGCGGCGACGGCGGCAACGTCGTATTCGGGACCAACATGGTCGCCGAGGGCGTCTCGGTCCTGCCGCTGCTCAAGTCGCTCAGCGGCTTCGACTGGCTGTCGGGGCGGGCTCGGATCGCGATAGCGGCGGCTGGACAAGGGCTTACGGAACGCCAGATCGTCTCCTCGCTCAACGGCAAGACGGAACTGACCATGGGCGACGGCGCGATCCAGGGGATCAACGTCGGCAGCGTCATCCGGGGTGTCATGCAGGGCCGGCTCGGCAATTTCGACCGGGTGCCGACCGAAAAGACCGATTTCAGCGAACTGGCCGGCACCATGCAGATCGTGAATGGCGTCGGCCGGAACTCCGATTTCAGGCTCAAGAGCCCCATCCTGAGCGCGACGGGGGCCGGCACCATCAACCTGCCGGCAGAGAGCATCGACTACCTGATGAAGGCGAAAATCGTCGGCGCGGTGCCAGGGCAGGACCTGGCCGTCAACCTGACCGGGCTCGAGGTGCCGCTGAAGATCTCGGGGCCACTCGAAAAGCCGACCGTTACGCCTGACCTCAGCGGTCTCCTCCGCGACCCGAATCAGGCCGCCAAGGCCGTGCAGGAGGCCCTGAAGTCGCCCAAGGGCCGCGAACTCGAACAGACGGTGCGTGGCGCGCTGTCCGGCGATCCGGAGGCGAAGGCGAAGGCCAAGTCGCTCCTCAACCAGTTCCTCGGCAAGCAGCAGTAACCCTGTCCGGTTCGGGTGACGCGACCGGAGCCGGTGGCGGGAGCGCTGTGGAAGCGTGGCGCCCCGGTGACATCGGACATGCACCGACTGTGCGACGCAGCGAATCCTGCAGGTGCGAAGACGCAGCCGCCCGCGCGGCCGACGAGCGTCGAAAAACGTCGAAAAAAAGCGCACAACTCGAATGTCGCCACACACCTCGGAAGCGATAGGCCGAGTCGCTGAGCCGGAGCGAAAATGGCGCTGTTAAACTTGGGTAAAGTTCGCAGGCAAAAAATCTCGGGCGCAGGGGCAAAAAAATGTTGCATGGGGGGGCGCGATGCATCATATGCACCGGGTCCGTCAGTCCACCTGCCCCAAAGGTCAAGGATCACCTGAAACCATCAAGGTAAGGAGCGACGGGTCAAACGCTGTCTACTGGTTGGGGAGGGTCATATGGCCTTTAATGACACCCTCTTCCAATTGGGGATGGACTTGACTCGTTCAAGCACCACCCAAAAGGAAGAATTTGGTTCGTCCACTTCGGTCGACCGTTCGGTCCGCAAGGATAGTTCGGAAAGCTCCGGTGGCATCAGGTTCGCGGGGACGCACCTCAGCATCGATCTCCTCGGTGCTCGCCGTATCGACGATGTTGGTTTCGTCGAGATGGCACTTCGGAAGTGCGTCGCGGCAGATGGGGCACACGCCCTGCACATCCACTTGTCGAAGCCGACGTCCGACCAGGGCGTCTCGGGCATGATCCTGATCGGCGATGTTCACATCTCCATCCGGTCGACGCTCGAAAACGGCTATGTCGCCCTCGACGTGTTCACGCAGTCGACCGAGTTGCCTTCGGGCCTCGCGGAAGCCCTGCGGCATGCGTTCGTGGCCGATAAGGTCGTGGCGCGGGAATTGTCCCGTGGCACCGACGACGCCAAGCTCGTCTGGAAGCCGGTCACACGCAAGGTTCCGCGTCTGGCCCGGTCACAGAAGGCGCGCGTTGCAGCATGATGGCTGCCTAACAGCGTCGCGTGACGCTCACGTGACAAAGACAAGACTGACGGGCTGGATCGAAAGATCCGGCCCTTTCCATTTGTCGCGCGGCGTCATTCCAGCGACCTCGCTATCATCGGATCGCGACGGCCATCCCCCTTCACGGAGCTTTCCATGACAGGCTTCGACGACACGACCCTCGAGCAGATGCGGTCACGTTTCGAGCGCCTGCGCTCGGCCTCCCGCCGCGACCTTTACCCGCCTCCGTCCGTACGCCTCGATCGCCTCAATCGGCTCAAGTCCATGGTGCTCGGCGCGCAGGACGAGATCTGCGGGGCGATCAGCGCCGATTTCGGCCATCGTTCGCGGCATGAGACCCGGCTCGCCGAAATCGCCGCGCTCGAAGCCTCGATCAAGCACGCGCTCCGCCACGTGCGGTCGTGGATGAGGCCCGACCGGATGCCGACGCGGATCGTCTACTGGCCGGGCCGGAACCGGCTGATGGCGCAGCCACTCGGGGTGTGCGGCATCATCGCGCCGTGGAACTACCCGCTGCAACTGGCCCTCTCGCCGGCGGCAGGCGCGATCGCGGCGGGCAACGTCGTTATGCTGAAGCCGAGCGAGGCGACGCCACGGTTCTCTGCCCTTCTCGCGAACCTGGTCGAGCGCACGT
>DAOMWV010000247.1:0-2905 GCA_035436725.1 Hyphomicrobiaceae bacterium | reverse complement strand
GCGGGCGCAGGACTGGCGCGCCACCGACAGCGCATGCTGCCACTGCATCGGATTGATGTGATCGGGGCTCATGGGGGGATGCCTCCTCAGAACTCATGCCGGGCGCCGATTGGCGGTCCGGACCACTGGATAGTCTTGGACGGGGTACGCTGACGCGACACGACACGGTTTGACGCGAGACCGAACGTGAACCAGGCGGAGCGATCCGCGAGGAGAAGGCTGGCAAGCACACCCAATGCTCTGACACTGCAACGCGGAACCGGTTACCGCAGTGCCTCGAGTGGACAGCCGTCACACACCAGGCGTGCTTGCCATTTCGATGGAAAAGCCCTTCTGGGGCCTTCCGAATTCAAACGGGGGGGTCAGTTTTTCGTCTCCTTCGCGATCCTGGTGGAGCCTCGGGCGCCGCTGCCCTCGACACGCACCGCGCGCACCACGCCACTCACCACCTCACTCAACGGCCGCCAGCCCTCCTCGGGTTTGTCGAACCCTCGAACCTGCTGCGGCAGCAACGCACCACTTGCCAACTCGGATACCTCGAACACGGATGACGCCTCACTCGCTTGGGCTGGCCTGTGTTCCGTCGCCGACACCGGCTTGCGACAGAAAAGTATTCCAGGCCAGAAGGCTACGCCAATGGGCAGAGATTTCAAACTGCTCTCCCGGCCAGGACGCGGCAACGAGGGAGGGGGAGCACTGCAACAGACGCATGACTGGACGCACTGAACCCGCACGCGATCGACGCCAACGCGACTGACAGGGAACCGACGCAACCGACCCGAACGCAACGAACCGACCGGACCGACACGACCGGGACGCAACGAACGCAACCGACGCAACGGGCGACGCAACTGGGGGGAAACTCTACGCGGACAATTCAGTTCAGCGCCTGGCGCCACGGCATGTACTCGGGGGACGCCGATGCCGGACGGACAGGTACGGGACCGGGGGACGAGAGCCGTACCGAGGCGCCGGCGAGCCGCTCGAGGATACGCCTCGACATCTTTCCAAGAGCGGCTCGCCTGAGGTTCGTGAGCGTGCGGACGAGCACGCTTTTGGGGTGCTGCCCCGACTGAGACGCAACAGACGCAACGGACTCTACAAGACGCAACGGACGCTTACGGGACGCAACAACGCAACGCTTACTCGTTGTTTCACGCGAAACCGAACCGGGAGTGCCGCCAACAAGGCCCGTCTCCGCTACGCCGGCACGACGCAAACTCGACATCACAACGTGCCGCGGACAGGGCCGCTCCTCATTCGCCAGGGAGAGGGGGCGCAACGCCGAGACAACCATCCCGAACCCTCCCTACGCACCACGCCGACGTTCGTCTCGACCTTCAGGCACTCGACCGGTTCGCCGTGTGTTCCGCGAACGAGTGGTACTTAACCGCCACATCGCGGCAAGAAATTGACCGGGCTGGGTCGCTTCCAAGTTCATTTCATTTACGGGAGATAAATGCGCCACGCGCCTGTGGATAAAAAGGGGGCGTCGCCGCAGAAAAATGTCAATCTATTGAAATCGCTCGCGAAATTCCTGCGTATGGTCAGCGGAGAGAAAAGCGGCGCGGAGTCCGAGCACGAACAGGGCTAGCGAGACCAGCACATTCCAGGCGGCCATCGACAGCCCGAGGATGAGCAGCGCCGGCGCGTCGCAGCGAACGACGCGCGTGGCCGACAGGCTCTTCAGAAGATCGCCGGCCGATTGGGTCAGCGCGCCAGCTGCCCCGCCCGCGCATGTGTCGGGGCCGGCCCACAGCTTCCACTCGACGCCCGTGTGGTAGGTTGCGAGCCCGGCGTTTGCGAGAAAGCCGAAGGCCACGGCGAGAAACAGGAGCCCGGCGAGCCGGCCTTGCTCGGCGGCGACCAGGACGAGGGCGAGAAACAGGAGTGGCACGCCGACATAATAGGCGTGGCGCTGTGTCAGGCAGAGCGGGCAGGGTGCATAGCCGCCGATATGCTCGATGCCGAGCGCACCCAGAATCGAGCCGAGCGCCAGGACCAGGGCGGCAGCGCCGGTGGCGTAGGCGCTGTGCGCGGCGGACGAGGCACGAGACGGCGAACGCATGACTGGAATGCTCCTTCCTGGACACACCGATCAGTGCTCGCGGCGGGCTAACCCGCCGCGAGACGGCATCAGCAGAACGACAGCGCCCCGCTGCCGACGAGTGCCTTCACGCCGAAGTATCCGGCGATCAGCACGACCGCGAGCACAGCGGCGACAAGGGCGAGACGCCGCTCGACGAAGTGCACGATCGTCTCGCCGTACTCCTTGATGGCCCAGCCCAACGCGAAGAAGCGGGCCCCGCGCGCAATGAGACACGAGACGATGAAGAACACCATGCCGACGCCCACGACGCCCGAAAGGATGGTCACGACCTTGATCGGTGGCAGATGCGAGAGCCCGGAGGTGACGAGCATCAGCATGGTCGTCTCGCGGCCGGCGCACGCCTTCAGCCTTTCGAAGTCGTCGAGCTTGCCGTAAAGCTCGAGAGCCGGCGCGGCCAGCGCTTCGAACGCGTACATGCCAAGGAGGTAGCCGGCGATGCCGCCCAGCGTCGATGCGACGGTTGCGACGAGCGCATAGCGATAGGCGCGATCGGGACGGGCAAGCACCATCGGTGCGAACAGCACGTCGGCGGGGATCAGGAACACCGAGCTCTCGATGAAGGCGATGACGGCTAGCCAGACTTCGGCCGACTTGCGTCCGGCGAGCGACAGGGTCCAGTCGTAGAGGCGCTTGATCATGGGCCGCTCATTAGGCGGCAGCGGACGAAATGTCCATGCGTCTCGCGGGCGAAGCTCCGCGCCGTCATGCCGGCTCGAGAGAGCGCGACAGGCGGCACACGATGGCGTCGAGCACGAACCGGCCCTGGCGTGTGGCGCGGATCCGGCGGTCGGCACG
>DAOMWV010000246.1:0-2923 GCA_035436725.1 Hyphomicrobiaceae bacterium | reverse complement strand
AACCCGCCGGCGAGGTCGAAGTCGATCGACCGGACGGTGCTGTCGGCCGACTACAAGAGACTGCTCGTCCGGATTTCGGTGATCGTGTTCCTGACGACGGCGGTGTCGAGCATCATCTTCCAGGCGACGACGTTCGCGCTGCCGAAGATCTTCGACGAAAAGCTGCAGGGGCTCGCCGCATCGTTCTCCACCTGGCTCAAATCGCCGTCGTCAGCGTCGGGGCCGTCGACGGCAACGGCGATAGGATTTCTGGCGTTCCTCGTTTTCGCGGTCGCGTCTCTCACGCAGGTCGCGGTCGGGCTGTTGCTCGACCGCGTCGGGCCGCGCAAGGTGTTCCTCGGGATGGCGGCGATCCAGGTGCTGTTCTTTGCAATGATGCCGGGGCTCACGGATGGGATGGCGCTCGCCGTCGCCATCGGTTTCATGGTCGGCGCCTTCGGGCAGATTCCGATCAACGACTACATGATCGGCAAAATGGCGAGTGGTGACTTCCGGGCGCGCGTCTACGGTGTGCGCT
Organism: Hyphomicrobiaceae bacterium; assembly: GCA_035436725.1. Lineage (GTDB taxonomy): Bacteria > Pseudomonadota > Alphaproteobacteria > Rhizobiales > Hyphomicrobiaceae > JABFRJ01. The sequence continues at coordinate 2,406 of DAOMWV010000246.1, read as the reverse complement.
ATGTCGTCAGCTTCACGTCGCTGGCGCTGGCGCTGCCACTGATCGGCGCGGTCTACAGGATCTGGGGGTTCGACCGGCTGTTTCTTGTTCTGGCGGCGTGCGCGTTCGTGATCCTGTGTGCGGTTTTCCTGCTGCCGGCACGACTGCCGTCGCCGCCGGTCGTGGCCGCACCCGTGGCGCGGTCCTGACGAAGCTGCAGGACCGCAACGGACGGGCCTGTTCTCACTTCACGAGGGTGACAGGCATCGTCGCAAGATGGACGACCTTCTGGGCGATGGAGCCCAGCAGCAGCGTGCCGATGGTGCCACGACCGTGCGTTCCCATGACGATCTGGGTACAGGCGTTGGCCCGCGCGTAGTCGACGATGGACTGCGATATACTGCCGGTGAGAATGGCGGACGAGGCCGCGACGCCTGACGCCTTGGCCTTGTCGAGTGCAGGTTGGAGCACCTTGCGGCTGTGCGCTTCCTGCTCGGCCAGCAGTTTATCGAGCGGCTGGTAGGCGGTTTCACGCGTCACGTCGATCAAATTGTCGTGGGCAGTAACGATATGGACATCCGTACTGCCGAGCCTGCGGGCAAGATCGACGGCGAAATCCAAGGCACGATGGGCGGAGGGGCTGTCGTCGAAGGGAACCAGTATCCGGGACATAGGGTGCTCCTGAGTTCTCATCGGTGTGATTATATGCAGGATGAAGCAGGTGTGTGCTTGATCCGTCGCAATTTCCCGGTCGCAGTGTTGAAGGAAGGGTGCATGGCCATGGGCAACCGAATGCGCGAGGTCGGCCGTGTCGGGCACTGACAAGGCAGGTGTGCGGGTCGACGCTGCGGCGCTAGGGCTCGATGCGGTGGCGACGGCGTTCGTCACGGCACGCGGCCGGCCGGTGCATGCGCCGAAGGGGACGGTGGTGTTCGAGCCCGGGCAGGAGTGCACGTCGCTGGTGCTGCTGACGGAGGGGCAGGTTGCGGTGCGGATCGTCTCGGAAGGCGGGCGGGAACTCGTTCTCTATCGCGTGCGGCCGGGGGAAACGTGTGTGATGAGCATGGCCTGTCTCGTCGGCCAGAAGCGCTACGAGGCGGAAGGCGTATGCGAAACCGACATCAGCGGTTATGCCATCGACCGCGCCATGTTCCAGGATCTGCTGGCAACGAACGATCTGTTCCGGGAACGCGTCCTCGCCATCCAGACCGAGCGCATTTTCGATCTCGTGGGCCTCGTCGACGAAGTGGCGTTTCACGGGCTCGAGGGCCGGCTCGCGGGGCGGCTTCTGGCGAGTGCGGATGGCGACGGAGTTGTCGCAGAGACACATCAGCAACTGGCGGATGCCATCGGGACCGCGCGCGAGGTGGTAAGCCGGCGGCTCAAGCGGCTCGCCGACCGCGGGGCGATCCGGCTCGAACGCCGAAGGATTGTGATCGTCGACCGGAAAAGGCTCGCCGTGCTCGCGCACTGAAATGTGGATTGCCGAATGTGACCTCGGTCACTGACGGGGCGGGGCGTCGGAGGTAGCGTCATGGCGTGAACAATTTCCGGGGCATCCCGCTCCGCACTGCAAGGAGAGCCTCCATGACCACCAATGTCGGAACTGTCGATCGCATCATCCGTATCGTCGTCGGCCTCGCGCTGATCGCCTGGGCGATGGGGTATCTGCCGGGCTTCGGATCGTCGGCCTGGGGCTGGGTCGGCGTCGTGCCGCTGCTGACGGGTGTCGTCGGCTGGTGCCCGCCGTACTCGCTGCTCGGGATCAACACCTGCGCACGCAAGGCGTAAACACGCTGAGCGTCTCACGTGAGCGCACCTGCCTGTCCGTCTGGTTTCCGGCGGGCGGGCAGGTTTTTTTCTGTGCCGGCAGGGTGCGCGGGCGGCGGTTTCTGTGGATGACTGGCCGGGGCGGTGCCCGAGTCGCGTAGACTTCGGGGTACGGATCGAGCCCGGGCCACGGTGGCTCGCTGTCTCAACCGGGTCTGCGGATCGGCAATCATGTCCAGGTGCGCGTGTTGCGGCCAGCCACTTCCGAGTTCCAGCCATCGGCGCGCCGAGTTCAGCGTCGATGACGACGTGCTCGCGGTCTGCAACGGGGCTTTCGGTATCGCGGCGGCCGCCGGTTCGGGGTACGTGGATGTCGATCATCTGATCTTGGCGCTGTCGCGATACGACGACGGGCGCGGTCTCCTTGCGCGGGCGGGGTTCGATCTGGAGCGAGCCGCGGCTGCGGTTGAAGTTTCGGCGCGGGTCTCCGGTGATGCAGAGCGCCGCTCCTGCGAGACGCCGAAGCCGCAAGCGTCCGACCGGTTTCAAGACGTGCTTCGCCACGCGACGGCGCGCGCGAGATCGCGGGGCAGCGCTTTCGCTGCGGTTGGTGACGTGGTTGCCGCGCTCCACACGTTCGGGGTTTCGCGCGGGCGC
>DAOMWV010000245.1:0-2953 GCA_035436725.1 Hyphomicrobiaceae bacterium | reverse complement strand
GTCCGGGGCGCCAACCGATTCGGACGCTGTGAATTGCGGGGGGAAGGCGTGGGCCACGGGGGGCGGGAGGGCGAATCGATTATCGTCTCGGCATGAAGTATCCACCGCAACTTCTCGATGAAATCAGGGCACGTCTGCCCGTCAGTTCGGTCGTGTCGCGGCGTGTCCAGCTCAAGAAGGCGGGACGCGAATGGCGCGGGCTGTCGCCCTTCAAGCAGGAGAAATCACCGTCGTTCTTCGTCAACGACCAGAAGGGATTCTATCATTGCTTCGCATCGGGCGAGCATGGCGACATCTTTTCTTTCCTGATGAAGGTCGGCGGCCTGACATTTCCGGAGGCGGTCGAGGAACTCGCACAGGAGGCGGGCGTCGCGCTGCCGAAAATCGAGCCGCGGACACCGGAAGCACGCCGCGAAATGGAAGCCCGGGAGGACGAGCGCAGCCGGTTGTTCAGGCTTATGGAGGAAGCGCAGTCCTTCTTCGAGGCCCAGTTCCAGACACCGGACGCAGCCGACGCACGGCGCTACATCACGATGAAGCGGGGCCTGCGCGTCCAGACACTCAAGACGTTCCGTATCGGATATGCGCCGGCGAGCCGTCACGCGCTCAAGGAACATCTTGGCCGGAAGGGGTTCTCGATCGCCGACATGATCGTCTCCGGAATGCTCATCGGCGGCGATGACATCCCGGAACCCTACGACCGCTTTCGAGGCCGCGTGATGTTTCCGATCACCGATCTCAAGGGGCGCATCATCGCGTTCGGCGGTCGCGCCCTCGATCCCGACGCGCCGGCAAAGTACCTCAATTCGCCGGAAACGCCGCTTTTTCACAAAGGCTCGGTGCTTTTCAATGCAGCGCGCGCACGAGCGGCGGCGCACGAAAAAGGGCGTGTCATCGCGGTCGAGGGCTACATGGACGTCGTGGCACTCGCCGAAGCGGGGTTCGGCGAAAGCGTCGCGCCTCTCGGCACAGCCCTTACGGAAGACCAGGTCAAACTGCTGTGGCGGATGGCGGATGAGCCCATACTCTGTTTCGACGGCGACAGTGCCGGTCGCAAGGCGGCGTTCCGGGCGGTGGAAGTCGTGCTGCCGCATCTGAAACCCGGACAGAGCGTGAAATTCGCATTCCTTCCCGATGGCCTCGATCCCGACGATCTCATCAGGCGTGACGGAGCGGCGGCGATGGAGGACGTGCTCGGGGCGACGCGGTCACTTGTCGATGTGCTCTGGGATCGTGAATGGGGGGGCGGAGACTGGACCACGCCGGAGCGCAGGGCACAGCTCGAAGTCAACCTCAGGACGCTCGTCGGGCGGATCGCCGATCCGGCCGTGCGGGATCACTACGTCTTTGAGATTCGGGATAGGCTCAACAAGGCGTGGGGGCGGGTTCAAGGGCGGGGCGGCCCCCCGGACCGGCAGGGTTTCGAGAGACGTGCTCCGTCCGGCCGGCCGTGGCATGGCAATGGCCAATTCCCGGTGCGACCCCGGCCTGCACCGCCGTCCCGTGGTCAAGCGGCCGGACGCGCCGGGCTGCCGCCTCTTGCGCCGCCAGTGCCTTCGGACAGCCTCCGGCATAGCCGCCTCGTAGCCGGTCACGGCCCCGTGATCGCACCGCGCGAAGCGGTACTTCTCCTCGGCCTCCTGAACCATCCCTGGCTGATCGAAGAGCATGCCGAGGAGATCGCGAACCTCGATTTCTCGGACCGTGGGCTCCTGCGTCTCAGAGATGCGATGCTGGAAATCGTCGCCGACAGTGATTTTGTAGATAAGCCCCTTGACAGCACGGAGTTTCGGGGCCACCTCGCCAGATTGGACCTCGGCAACGTGATTTCTCTCATCGAGCGCGCCGTAACACATCGGGCTGACCGGTTTGCCATGCCGGATGCCGACAAGATGACCGCCGCCGCCGGATGGAAACATGCGCTTGAGATCCACCGCCGCCAGATCGGCCTCAGGCGGGCGCTGGAACAGGCGCTCGCAGCTTACGAGGACGACCAGTCGGAGGAGAACTTCAATCGCATTGCCGAGATCAAGGTGCTGATGACCCAGCGGCTCGATCTGGAGGACGTGTGATAGCATCGCGCGCATCGTTCCTGCGATGCGCGGGGTCCGGGATGTTCGCGTCGTTCGGACCGGGCGGAGCAATCGTGTCCGCAGGTCAGTTCGGTCGCGTTTCCGTTGCCGGTAGCCGGGTACGGCTTTCGGTCCATCGGAGTAACTGAAACGAGGGCGCATTCAGCGCCCCAGGTACTGCATGGCCAGGGTCCTGCCGAGGATCGCCATGCATTACCCTTTGGAGTTTGGACGCACATGGCAAAAGCGGCGACGAAAGCGACTTCCAAAGCCCAGGCGAAGGCCGAGGAGCAGGCCAAGCCGGATGCCGGGGATGCGCAGGAAAAGGACAGCCCGCTACTCGACCTGTCGGATGCGGCTGTCAAACGTCTCATCAAAAGTGCCAAGGCACGCGGTTACGTCACCTACGACGAACTCAATGCGGTGCTGCCCTCCGAGCAATTCTCCTCCGAGCAGATCGAAGACGTCATGAGCATGATGTCCGACATGGGCATCACCGTCGTCGACAGCGAGGAAGTCGAAGAAGGCCAGCCGGTGGCGGACGAGCCGGCCGATGATGAAGAGCGGTCGGTGACACAGCAGTCGCTGCCCGCCAAGAGCGAGACCCGCGCCGAGCCGGCCGACCGGACGGACGATCCCGTGCGCATGTACCTGCGCGACATGGGATCGGTCGAGCTGTTGTCGCGCGAAGGCGAAATCGCCATCGCCAAGCGCATCGAGGCCGGCCGGGAGGCCATGATCGCGGGCCTCTGCGAGAGCCCCCTCACCTTCCAGGCCATCATCATCTGGCGGGACGAACTCAACGAAGCCAAGATCCTGCTTCGCGACATCATCGACCTCGAAGCGACCTACGAAGGTCCCGACGCCAAGCCGGATCTCAG
>DAOMWV010000244.1:0-2995 GCA_035436725.1 Hyphomicrobiaceae bacterium | reverse complement strand
CCTCTTACGAGGGTTTTGCGTACATGCTGAAGCAGCTTACGCGAATGTTTGGTGCACGCCCTCGCATTGCCGGCTAATCGACCAGTGGATCAGGCAGGGGCGCTGTCGCAGGAGTGATGCGCCGACGGACGTAAAGACCGCAACAGAACGCACGCTCTCTTTAAAGTGGTGCGGGTGGTTGATGCCTGATCCATAAAGGTCGTCCCGCGAAAGCGGCGCATGGTGGTGCGCAGACGCGATGGCGGGATGACGTGTGTGGGTGAAAACCAAAGGTTTCTCGACAGTCAGTGGCAACGGGTCAGCGGCTTGCTTCGGGCGGAAATCGGTGAAGCGGCTTATCGGAGTTGGCTGAGACCGATGACGATCTGCGGTGAGCGGGACGGCTTCATTACGATGAAGGTGCCAACCCGCTTCATGCGCGACTGGGTGGTTGCACATTACGCAGACCGGATGCGCGCGTTATGGGGTGGCGAGAATCCCACGGTTCACGGCATCGACATTGTCGTCGCGGCTGACGGGCCCGGCGGCGTTTCTAGTCGTCCGGATACCGCGCGGTTGGACACGGGTGGTGCCTCCGCGCGCCCATGCGAGCGAGCGTCTTCAGGTCCAACGATAACCATGGAGGCCCACGACGGCGGCGATATCGGCGCGCCGCTGGACACGCGCTTCACGTTCGACAACTTTGTCGTCGGCAAGCCGAACGAATTCGCCTACGCGGCAGCCCGCCGGATTGCCGAGGCGGGCAAGGTCTCGTTCAACCCACTGTTTCTCTACGGGGGCGTCGGCCTCGGCAAAACCCACCTGATGCACGCCATTGCCTGGTACATCCGCCGCCGCGAGCCATCGCGAACGGTCGTCTACTTGTCTGCGGAAAAGTTTCTCTATCGGTTCATTCGCGCGTTGCGGGAGCAGAACACCGTCGACTTCAAGGCGCAGTTCCGGTCGGTGGACGTGCTCATGATCGATGACGTCCAGTTCATTAGCGGCAAGGACTCGACCCAGGAGGAATTTTTTCACACGTTCAATACCCTGGTCGATCAGGGGCGGCAGATCGTACTGTCCGCCGACAAGTCGCCCTCCGACCTGGAGGGCATGCAGGAGCGGCTCAAGTCACGACTGAATTGCGGCCTCGTCGCCGATATTCACGCGACAACCTACGAACTGCGTCTCGGCATTCTGGAAACGAAGGCTGAACGGCTGGACGCCGACATCCCGCGCAAGGTCATGGAGTTCCTCGCCCATCGGATCACCTCGAACGTTCGTGAACTGGAAGGCGCGCTTAACCGAGTGGTGGCCCATGCCCAACTCGTCGGTCGCGACATCACCCTGGAAACCACCCAGGAGGTGCTTCACGATTTGCTGCGCTCGAACGACCGGCGGGTGTCGATCGAGGACATCCAGAAACGGGTTGCCGAGCACTTCAACATTCGCGTCTCGGACATGCACTCGGCGCGCCGCGCACGCTCGATCGCCCGGCCACGGCAGGTCGCGATGTATCTGGCGAAGCAGCTGACGTCTCGGTCGCTGCCGGAGATCGGCCGAAAGTTTGGCGGTCGCGACCACACCACGGTCATGCACGCGGTTCGCAAGGTCGAGGAGCTCTGCACGCAGGATTCGGAGTTCGCCGACGATTTGGAATTGCTCCGACGCCTGCTTCAGGGCTAACGGATCGCCCAAAGCGCTGCATTAAGCGCATGCGTCGAATTATCTGCCGCTGCGGATCGCTACTGATATAGTAAGGCCCGCCGTGCGGGCGTGATAGGACCCCGATCTGATCCGCTTAGCAGGGCCGGGCGTCCGGGTATCATACCGGGCGCAGGGCGCGGGTGCGCCAAGGATCACTTGCTCGGGTCTTGATGGAATGAAACTCACGCTCGATCGTGTCGCGTTGCTTAGGGCCTTGGCGCATGTTCAAAGCGTCGTCGAGCGGCGCAACACAATACCGATCCTGTCGAACGTGAAGATCGAGGCCGAGCGGGAAGCCCTGCGGCTGACGGCCACCGACATGGATCTCGAGGTGGCCGAGGCCACCGCCGCAACCGTTGACCAAACCGGTGCGACAAGCGTGCCGGCGCATACGCTCTACGAGATCGTTCGCAAGCTGCCAGAAGGCGGACAGGCGGAGATCGAGACAACAAGCGGCGGCCAGCAGATGGTCCTGCGCTGTGGGCGATCGCGCTTTACCCTCGCCTGCCTGCCCGTTGAAGACTTCCCGGTGATGAGCGCTGGCGAGCTGCCGCACGCCTTCCAGTTGAGCGCGCGCGCGCTGTGCGGCTTGATCGACCGGACCCGGTTTGCGATCTCGACCGAGGAGACCCGTTACTATCTCAACGGCATCTACCTGCACGCAGTCCGGCACGACGGCCAAGACGTGCTGCGCGCGGTCGCAACCGACGGCCATCGGCTGGCCAGCGTCGAGGTGCCGCTTCCCGACGGTGCCACCGGCATGCCCGGCATCATTATTCCGCGCAAGACGATCTCCGAGCTGCGCAAGCTCCTCGACGAGAGCGACGATGCGGTCGAGGTGGGCTTGAGCGCGACCAAGATTCGATTCGCCGTTGGCGCCGCGGTGCTGACGTCGAAGCTGATCGACGGAACCTTCCCCGACTACGAGCGGGTCATTCCGACAGGCAATGACAAGACCCTCGACGTCAGCTGCAAGGCGTTCTCCGCCGCGGTCGATCGGGTCTCGGCAATTTCGAGCGACCGCTCGCGGGCTGTGAAGCTGGCCATGACCAACGGAACGCTGGTGCTCTCGGCGTCTAGCCCCGACAGTGGCAGCGCGACCGAAGAGCTTGAGGTCAGTTACCGCGGCGATGCCCTGGAAATCGGCTTCAACTCACGTTATCTTCTTGATATAACGCAGCAAATAGAGGGAGAGGAGGCTCGGTTCTCCATCGCTGACGCCGCCTCGCCAACGATTTTACAGGAGCTGGGTGACTCCGGAGCGATCTACGTGCTGATGCCGATGCGCGTGTGATCGCGGCTTCGGGGC
>DAOMWV010000243.1:0-2995 GCA_035436725.1 Hyphomicrobiaceae bacterium | reverse complement strand
GTCAGTGGCCGACGGCTGTGGTTGCGGCTGCGGCTGCGGCACGGGGGCGGCCATCTGTGGCTGAGCCGGGATCTGGCGCTGTGACTGCGGCGATGCGACGTTGGCTGCGAACCAGGCGTCGATCATGTCGAGATCACCGGCCGTCAATTGCAGGCCCGCATCACGGCAGCGCTGGACGACATAGTTGCGGAAACGGCCGCCGAATAGGTTCGGAGACGCGCCCTTCTCGAACCAGGGATCCGGCTCGCTGACGACGTCGTAGACGAAGCGGGCATCTTCCCAGCGCAGGTCGAGACCGCGTTCGGCTGCGCGATTGACAATGTTGGTGATGGTCTGCTTGCCGGCGATGGAGTTCTCATTGATCTCGGCGGCGATGATCTCGAAGATTGCGCGATACTCGGCCGGCGCGAACGCCGGGGCGCGGCTCGCCTCATAGATGCGCTGGATGACCTGCTGGGCGCGCGAGGTGCTTTCGGGGGCGGCCTGGGCTTGAGGTGGAGCAACCGGCGCGACGAATGGCTGACCGACGGCAAGGCTGGTCGTCGAAGATTTGAGCGGCGGAGCCGATGAATTGGCAGGCGCTGGACGCTGGCCCACAGGCGGCGCCGAGGCCGGCTGAGAAACCGCAGCGTGCGCCGGCTGGGCGTGGAACGGCTGATCCTCGAAACGCGGGACCGGTGCGGTCGGCTGCGACGTGGTCTGGACCGACGTGCGGGCCGGACGAGCGGGGGGCGCCACCGGTGAAGGCGCGACCGGCTCGAATATCGCCTCGTCCTCGTAGTCGGGACGCGTTTCAACGCGCGACGCGCGCGGCGGCTCGGCCACAGGCTGTGCAGAGGGGAGATCGTGGCGGCGCGTGTCGAACGCAAGGAAAGGCGGGTTTTCCGACAGCCGGATGTCGGGCGGAAGTGCCTGTCGCAACAGTTCGCGGAAGCTGCCGGCGCCGGCCCAGCCGGTGCCGATGGTCTTTTCGTGTCCGAGCAGACGAAGCGTGCGATCCGCCAACGCTTCGAGCGGCACGGGTACGGACGAGGTGCGCACAGTAGCGACGATTTCGGCGATAATTTCGGCGCGCACGGCGGCGGGGGATGTCTGGACAGGTGGCGTCGGCGCCTGCGGAGCGGGGATCGCGGTCGCTGGGCGCACCTCGATCCGTGTTTGCGGGGCCGGCTCTGCCGCGTCGGTATTGCCGAGCAGGAGAGCGATCAGGTCGGATTCGCGGATCTCGCCGTCGCAGATGGCGGTGTAGGGCTGAGCGGTATACTCGTTGGCGTAGATGACGGTGCGGCGTGCATGCTGGCGAAGGCGGTGCAGGACGGGCGTAAAGTCCGCATCACCCGACAGGATGACGAACTCGTCGAAGTAGGTTTCGTGAGTCAGATAATCGCGCAGGTCCATGACCATGCGGATGTCGGAGGAGTTCTTGAGCTGGGCGGTGAGCGGAGGGCAGTCGACGACCTCGAACCCGGCACGCAGAAAGTGATGCCGGATGAAGGGGAACGACGTCATGTCGGTCGAGCTGTCGTGCGTGTTCCGGCGCGGGACCGGGTTGCCATAGCAGCGGTTCATGACGATACGGCGTCTGGCGTCGCCGAGCACACCGTTGGTCGGCGTGATCAGCGAGCCGGACTCGATGCCCTTGAGCCACTGCGGGGCGTCCTTGGCGAATTTCTTCGCGGCGTCCTCGCTCTTCCGTTTCAGCGACATGTAGATGTTGTCGTAGTCGACAAACACCGCGCTCAAAACCGGCTCGCCACCGTCCCGCTTCATCCTCACGCCTCGCTTTCAGAACTTTCCGCAACCGAATCGAGCAGATTAGTTTGTGAGTCGGGGCGAGTTCGCAAGGACGGCTGCGCACAGAACCGGAGCAAAACAAAAAGCACTGCATTTTCATCATTCTAGAGGAAACAAAACTGGGGATGAATTCGGCGCCCGGCGGCCCTGCGGGGCCTTGACGCAACGACGATCAATTTCCATATCACGATCACGCCAGACCGGGATCGGTTGGCGCACGGACGGGCCCCGCGGGGACGTCTCATGCCCCGACGAGGGGTGAAACAAGTCGCTTGAAAAGGGCTTTGTCATGTCACGGATGTCGCTGTTGTCGTCGCCCCTGCTCCTCGGCTTCGAGGAGATCGAACGGCTGATCGACCGTGCCAGCAAGGCCAACGGCGAGGGGTATCCCCCCTACAATATCGAGCGGGTCGCACCGGGATCGCCGCTCAATCCGGGAAAGCACGATGTGCTCCGCATCACGCTCGCGGTCGCCGGATTCAGCCGAGACCAGCTCGAGATCACACTCGAAGACAATCAGCTGATCGTTCGCGGCAAGCAGGACGACGACAAGTCGCGCGAATATCTCCACCGCGGCATCGCATCGCGCCAGTTCGTCCGCACGTTCGTGCTCGCCGACGGGATCGAAGTGCGGTCGGCGGATCTGGTGAACGGCCTCCTGGCCATCGACCTCGTGCGTCACGAGCCGGACAAGCTCGTCCGCCGCATCGAGATAGGCAACTGGAAACCATAGGAACGATAAATTTTCCTGTGGGTTTCCCGGGTAACAGATACTTCAGCCGAATCAGCCGACACTCGTCGTCGGTGAGTCGCCGCGGCCATCAAACGGCCCCGGTGGAACGGCATGATCGCATTCAATCTTCCGGCGAAGGAGGGTAGCGTCATGAAACAGGCCCCGCAGAGCACCAAGTCCCGCGTCGGGACCGCTCCGGTGATCAATGCGATCGACCTTGCCCGCATGGGTGACGGCAAAATCGCGTACATTAAACCCATGAGCTCGGACGAAGCGCAGCGGATGTTTCCCGCGGTCGAGGGGCTGCCCGACGGCATGGAGCTGTTCGCTCTGCACAGCGCGGACGGCACGCCGCTCGCACTGACCGACAGCCATTCGGCGGCGGTCGGGCACGCGATCGGTGACAAGCTCGAGGTGGCGAGCATCCACTGAGGCTGCGGATGCGGCGGCGCCCCGCGCGGGCGCCTG
>DAOMWV010000242.1:0-2996 GCA_035436725.1 Hyphomicrobiaceae bacterium | reverse complement strand
CAGGGGGCGGCAGTCATGTGGGCGTTTCCCGGGTGTCGTGTGGTTGAGGCGACATGAACCGGAAACGCGGTGGATGGCAAGGGCGGGGGCCGGGTGGCGGTGGTGCGTGCAGGATGGGAGACGCAGTCGCAGCCGGAGGACGGGATCGCGCGGGGCCGGCCGGCCATATTCACTTGTCAAAGAACTCCGGCGTCCCGGATGGGGGAAGTATCGGGCCGGTGGAGGGGGGCGAGGATAGATTCGGGGCGGGATTCGGCGGAGAGGGTTAAGGGGCGTCGGGCAGGGGATCGCCGTTGTGGCAAAGCGTTTACGCGCCGGGGATATGATGCGTGATCGGAGGTTTCTCCGGGCGCGAGGAAACACATGGGGCTGAACAGGACATTTCCGGGCTACCAGCAGCTGCGGCGCTCCGAGTGCGGGGGCGCGTCATGACCACCCTCGCCAAAGGCATCCTCTGGCTCATCGCGCTGCCGTTCATCGTGCTGGCCCTGCTGTTGCTCGCGTTCGTATCAGCTGAATTGCTCTACAGCTCCTCGTCGCGCTTCCGCCTGACCGTCGAATTCGACACCCCGTCCGGCGTGCGCTCCGCCTCCAACGTCTATCACTACGACGAGCGCCCGAGGATCGGGACCGGCGGTGGCGGTGTGAACAAATCGATCAAGGGCGACGCAATCTTCGTCGATCTCGGCCAGGGCAAGCACGTCGTCGTCATCATGGGACACGGCGAACGCGCCCATTGGACCGACAGCTTCCAATCATTCTGGTTCTTCCCGTATCAGCGACCGGCGGAGGGAGCACCCATTCTCCGATCGCCGCGCCCCGGCGATGGGCCGCGCGAAATCACCGGCGGTCTCATTCCGACGATGGTCACGTTCGATGACCTGACAGATCCCAGGACGGCGCGCGTCGTCTATGCATGGGGACACAAGATCGAGATGTCGAATACCGGCCAGCAGGCGCACGACCGGGGTCCGGAACTCAAGATCGACGACATCGCGAAGACGTTCGGTGACGGCTACGCCTTCAAGCGTGCGTGGGTCGAGATCGCGCCGGCCGGCATCTGGCCATTAAGCGCACTCGGTCTGCCGTTCAACTTCCTCGGCCTCACCGGCACGCCGATCACGCGCGGCATCGAGAAGCGGTTGCCTTTTTTGGTGGCCCATCGGGAAGAGCTTCGGCGGGTTCAATCCGACATGCCACCCAGATTCCAACCCCGTTACGGCTACTTTAGGATCGAGTAACACATGGCGATTTCAAATGATCTTTTCATGGCCATTCTCGCCATGGATGCATACAACCGAGGTTACAATGCGGGAATGGGAAATGCCCAAAATGGCTTGGGCGGGGTTGGCAGCCAGATCGGCAACGCGACAGTTTCGAAGCAATCAAACTTCGCCGATGGTAGCCCCGAACTGAACGCCTCCTTCTACGCCCAGTCCTACATCCTCGACGACATGACCATCATCGCCTGAGCGAAAACACCCTCACCCGATCTCACATTTGGCAGACGTTACACTCGCGGCGCCCTCTCCCTCGAGGGAGAGGGGAGCTGGGTGCAGGCGGCGCCGCGACTAAGATGCAGGTGAGGGTGACTTCGACGATGCGGCCCAAGGTCCCGTGTCTGCATCGCACCGTTTCACGCTGCGATGCGCACGGGATGACACTTTTGATGGCGCTTCGGGTGCCGACACCGCACCCGCGCCCGATGGCGCTTCGGGTGCCGACACAGCACCCGCGCTTGGTGGCGCGAGCATCGGCAAAGGCGAGCGGGCAAGGGTGAGCGTGCCGTTCACGCCCTCGGCAGTCGCCCCAGGCCCGGGATGGTCAGGATCGAACGGATGAGCGCTGCGATGTAGGTGTAGGCGGCGGCGCGGAGCACGGCGCGGGCCGCGCGCATGTCGCCGGGCGGAATGAACTTGCCCTTTTCGAGCAGCGGCATCGCGCGCTTGAAGCTCGCGTCGAACTCGACCGGCAGTGTGACGACCTGCAAGGCGAACGACAGGAGCGCCGTCGCGCCGAATCCGACGAGATTGAGCATCAGCGCCGCACCGGCCTTGCCGAGGATCAGCAGGAGCGGCGCGGTCCAGATGAAAGCCTGCCCGATCCAGTTCACGTACTGCGCCTGCCTGGCGATCGTCAGCCGCCGCTTGAACATCGGCAGATCCATCGCGTCCTGCATGGCGTGGCCGACTTCGTGTGCCGCGACCGTCATGGCCGACAGCGAGCGGCCCGTCATGAAGCGCGGTTCGAGCCGCACCGCCTTGGCCGCGGGGTCGTAGTGGTTGCCAGCTTCGGTCGCCTCGACCTTGACGTGATAGAGCTTCATGGCGTCGAGCGCCTGGCGGGCGAATTCACCGCCGGTATGCTTGAGGTCACTGCGCTCCTCGGCATGACGGTCGATGACACGCTGTACCCATATCCCCGGCAGCGCCACCAGCAGGACGCCCACGACGAGCAGAGCGATGATGATGGCCATGCGAGCGTTTCAACTCCGGTCCCGGTTGCGTCGAGCGGCGGCATCGCCTTGTCGTGGCCGCCCGCGTATACTGCCTGAAAGACACGATTGCTCCGGCCTTTACAAGTCCATGTGACCGACCAGAAACCGTGACCGACCCGATGGCTGATACATCCGAGGCCGATTTTGCGACCATCCGCGCCTGGCTGCCGACGCAGACGGGACGCGGCACGGTGCATGTCACGACACACGGGGCGGACGTGTTCGTCGGTCCCGAATTCACACTCAAGATCAAGCGGCCCGTCGCGTTCGCCTACATGGACTTCGGCAGCCGGAAAAAGCGGCAGGAGGCCTGTCTCAGGGAAATCGCCGTCAATAGGCCCGCCGCGCCCGACATCTACCTCGGGGTGGACCGCGTCACCCGGGAGCCCGATGGTACCCTCGCGCTCAATGGCCGGGGCGACACACTCGAATACGCCGTCCGCATGCGTTCGTTCCCGATCGAGGATACGCTCGACCGGATGGCGGACGCGGGCCGTAT
>DAOMWV010000241.1:0-2997 GCA_035436725.1 Hyphomicrobiaceae bacterium | reverse complement strand
GCGAAGGCTTCGCTCGCGGATGCCTTCGCGGTGCCGCTCGAAGATGTCGAGGAGGTCTGGCACGCCGTGGCGCCGCCGTATCGCGACCTGTTCGACTGGCTCGAAGGGCGCGCGGATCGGCCGGACCCGGGGCGGGCACTCGTCTTCCGGCCGATGATGCTGGCGCATCCGATCGCGGAGGCGGATCTCGCTGCGATCGATTTCGGCACAATGGTTGTCGAGTGGAAGTGGGACGGCATCCGGGTGCAGGTTGCAGCCGATGGCACCAACGCGCGCCTCTTCTCGCGCACCGGCGACGACATCAGCGCGGCGTTCCCGGACATCGTGATGCATGCGGGTTTCGACGCCGTGCTCGACGGTGAACTTCTCGTCGTGCGCGATGGCGCGGTGCAGCCCTTTTCAGATCTGCAGCAACGGCTCAACCGTCGCGCGGTGACGCCGCGCCACCTGAAGCTCCATCCGGCGCACGTGCGCCTTTACGATTGCCTGTTCGTCGATGGCGAAGACCTCAGGTCGTTGCCGTTCGGGGAGCGGCGCCGGCGGCTCGAAGCATGGTACGAGAGCCCCGGTCGCCCCCGGCCGCGTTTCGATCTCTCTCCGGTCATTCCGGCGCGTGATCGGCAGCAGCTCGCCGACCTCGTCTCGGGCGCCCGCGCGGCGGGGCACGAAGGGCTCATGCTCAAGCGATTGGACAGCCCCTATCTGGCAGGCCGGCCGAAGGGTCATTGGTGGAAATGGAAGCGCGATGCGCTCGTCGCCGATTGTGTGCTGATGTACGCGCAGCGCGGGTCGGGCAAACGGTCGTCGCTCTATTCGGACCTGACTTTCGGGTGCTGGCGGGACGAGGGCGACGGGCAGCGGCTGCTGGTTTCGGTCGGGAAAGCGTATTCTGGGTTCACCGATGCGGAACTGCGCCAGCTCGACCGCTGGATCCGGACCAATACGACGGACCGATTCGGGCCGGTTCGCGCGGTCGCCCCCGGCCTTGTCCTGGAAGTCGCGTTCGACGCCGTGCAGAGGTCCAGCCGGCACAAGTCGGGTCTGGCGCTCAGATTTCCCCGAATCAATCGTCTCAGGTGGGACAAACCTGCGGCTGAGGCGGACGACGTGACGGTGCTCGAGTCTCTGGTTGATTGCGCCGCAATATAAAAACCGATCAATGACTTGGTCGCGTTACCTGAGATGTCGATTGACGTGAGTCGTCAGCTTAACCCGTTTCAAATCTTGGGGATTTCGTCGTGAGTGGCCATATTTTGGTGCATTTTCTGCTCGACCTGTGTCATCATTGATCCATTGGTTTGATGTTGCGTTGCAGCGTCAAATGCCGCGACAGATCGCGCCTTTTTCGTTCGCAATCCGTATTGGAGTTCAGCCATGACCGCACAGTCTTCCCCCGAGACCTTCGACGGCAAATTCTATCCCGTTTCCCAATCCATGAACGGCTTTGCCGCCTCGACCTTCACGCAGGCCAGTCAGGCCCTCCTCCCCGTGACCCGTCAGTCCACCCAGGCTACTTCGGAAATCGCCAAGCTCGCGTCGCAGCGCGTCGCGGCGTGGACCGATCACCAGAAGCGGTTGATGGCGTGCCGCCAGCCGACTGACGTGGCCAATGCCATGCAGTCGTTCTGGACGCGGGCGTTCGACGACTACACGAACTGCAACAAGGCGCTGCTCGCCGCATGGACGACCGGGTTCACGTCGCTCGCGTCGATGGCTCCGCAGATGGCGGCCAGCGCACAGCGGGACGTGCTGTCGATCCGGGACACCGTGACGGAAAAGGGTCTTGCCGAGACCGATCCGAGATACGTCGCCGCTCGCCGCGACGCGGCGTGACGCGACATGTCAACGCACAGACACGACAAGGGCCGCGTCTACGCGGCCCTTTTCGTTTTTTCTGTCGCAGCGATCAGTTGGCAAGCCTGAGCATCGTTTCAGCCGCGACAAGAATTCCTGCGCTCGAGAAGCCCGTCACGAACGCGAGCGCGGGCGATACGGGCGGCAGGCGGTCCAGCCAGTGGCGCCGCTCTGTCGCGCCATTGTCGTTCGCCGGGTCTATGTTCAGACGTCCGATCACCAGGACGGTGCTGGTTTCGGTCAGCGGCGTGCGCAGCGTCGACACGTTGGAAGATGGCATGGGCTCTCGCCGTGGCTTGTCGTTATCTGACGGTTGGCTAGGTTAATATCGGCAGGGTGATTAAATCGTTAATCGACAACCCGGTGTTGACCGATTGACGGGCGGCGTGAAACGCTGGCTTTGTCGTGCGAGGGGATAAGTCAGGGGACAGAAAATGAGCACTCCGACCTACGATCCGGGTAACGTCTTCGCCAAGATCCTGCGCGGGGAGATCCCGTCGCAGCAGGTGTTCGAAGACGCCGACACGCTCGTCATCATGGACATCATGCCGCGCGTGGACGGCCATTGCCTCGTCATTCCGAAGACGCCAGCGCGCAACGTACTGGATGCAACACCGGCGCAGCTCGCCGCCTGCATCGCCACCGTCCAGCGCATGAGCCGGGCCGTGATGAAGGCGTTCGATGCAGGTGGCGTGACGATACAACAATTCAACGAGGCGGCGGGTGGCCAGGTCGTGTTCCACCTCCATTATCACGTGCTGCCGCGCCATGCCGGCGTCAGCCTCAGGCCGCATACGGGCCAGATGGAGAAGCCGGAGGTTCTGGCGGCCAATGCCGAAAAGATCCGTGCCGCGCTTCGGCAGGGGTGAGGCAGCGGTCCTGCCATGACGCGCTGGCACGAGGACCCGGAAGGGGCGGCGGACCAACTTCTGGCCGAAATCATCGAAGGCGGCCCCGGGCTGGCTGCGGGGTGCCGCGTGCTCGCCGCCTACCAGTACGGAGATGGCGGCGCGGCATTGCGGCGCGCGGGCGTCGACGTCGAGGTCTGGAACCGGCACATGCGGCACGGTCGCCCCGCGTCGCCTGAGCCGGCCGCCGGGCCGTTCGATGCGGTCGTCCTGCGCCTTCCGCAGCCGCGGCGCG
>DAOMWV010000240.1:0-3027 GCA_035436725.1 Hyphomicrobiaceae bacterium | reverse complement strand
TCTGCCCCGCGGGCGTGGCAAGGCGCGATCAGCAAATGTGATAGGGGCTGCTTCCGACTCTGAGCGGACGAAGTGCCTGGGAGCAACATCCGCGTGGTCAGAACACAACACCAATACTGTCTCTCTTCGTTGCGTTCGGGAGTGCTGCAAGCTTCCTTCTGAGGTCCCAACTTTCGGGGACGGGAGTAACGCGCGCGTTCAGCGCCACACAGCTCGACTACGGGCGCGAGGCGTCTCGGAGTATCCGGGCTGCCGACTTCCCGAAGCGGGTATGCTCGACCCGCCGCCAGGCCCAATGCAGCACCCACGCGATGAAGCCAGCCGCCAGCATTGCGAGCTTGAACTTGGCCACGGGGACTCGAGTTTCCCGATGGTTGATCCGTGTCATCAAGCGCCAGCCACCGCCCCAGGTCCACAGCACGGCTGAAGCCAAGAGCGAGCCGATCATGATACCTAGCCAGGGCAGCGAGTCGTACCAGTCGGAGCGCCACTGCTGCCAGTTCCGCCTTTTTGTTTGGGCCTTGAAGCGAACGCGGTCGCCGGCTTGGACATCGGGGGCAATCTGGAGCTCGCTGGCGCGGGCCGCGCGAACGCTTTCGCGGCCTTGGTCGTCGCGATATCTGACGCGAGCGAAAGGTTCACGCGTCCAGGGGTGGCCGTCATAACTCGTCGGGTTCGAGTTCAATTGCTCGGCGAACTGGTCGCAGTAGCCCGATGCTCTGGTGGACCTCGTTGTGCCGTCGAGTTTTTCCGCCACGCAATAGTCGCGGACCTCAACGACCACCCCTTCCGCATCGGCGAGGTGGTACGGACTCGATGCGGTCAAGAATCCGACGAGCAATATGCAGCCCAGAGCGAACAGCAGATGGGCGACGCCGAGGACGACAAGTCTTCCAAGCAAGCGGAACGGAAACGTTATTGCACGCCACATCGAAGCAGGCTCCCCTGCGCTATTTGAATACGACCATAGTCAGGAAGGCCCAGAGCAGCATGACGCCGTGATAGAGCGCGCCAGCGAGCAGCAGAACCACCCAGGCGGCGAGCGCAAGGAGCCAGAGCAACAATGGCGCGGCCACAATGAGCAGCAGAATTCGCCAATGGGTCGTGAGCCAGGCGATCATCGCTCAGCCTTTTGCTCGTCCGAATCGCGGTTTCCGCTTCGTTTCCGGCCGCCGCCAAGGCGGGTCGAGAACCCAGTCGTCCTGCATGGCTGTCTTGGCGGCCTGCTGGTGACCTGCCTCGATAGCCTTGTCGTAGGCCTCGCTGTCACGACCATGTTCCTCCGCCAGCGCTTCCCGCTGTTGGCGGGACACCCAGGCAACGAGACCTAGGAGCGGCATGCCGATAACGGCGTAGACTGAGATATCCCGTAGCAGCGCAAAGCCGTTCCGGTTGGCGAATGCGAGTAGAGCGAGCGCGCCAAGCCAGGCAGCCGCTGCACCGGCGATGGTGAGATGGCGAGCGAGCGCATCGTTGATGCAGCGACGGAAAATCCAGATGAAAAGCCGGATCAGGCCGCCATTCGCAAATTGGTAGGCCGAAGATTTCAGCTCGGCATAGTCATCGGCGGCTTCGTCATGCCGTCTCTGGTCGGGTCCGCGCATGGTCCAGTCTCAGCCGTCCGAGTTGCTGGTGACTCTCAGGCGCAAGTCGCGCTCGATGAAAGCCCGAATTGCATCGATGATCTGCGCCCGATTATCCGTAGTTGCACTTTCAACCCAGCCCGTCAGTCGCCTTTCACCGAGTTCGGGCTCGACCCACCACGTCGTGCCGTTGTCCTCGCACAGAATGCCGCCGGCTTTGGAATGGCTGATGCCGCTGCGGTTGAGGCTGACAGACAGTCGATCCACCACGTCGTAGGACGTGAGGCTGCCTTCGAAGTCGAATGCGAACGTTCGGCGATTGCCGTACCAAGGAAGCGTGCTGCCACCGCGGAATGCCATGATCGCCGGCATGATCAGCGCCAACGGCCGTATCGGACGGTAGAAGCCGGTCCAGATACTGCGCCTGTCGCCGATCGTTACCAGTTTTATGCTTGCGGGGATCGCCACCACGACGAAACACAGGCCGATCATCTGGCCGATCTCGTCGAAGCCACGGAGCCAAAGCAACCCGAGGCCCATGAGCACCAGGATCAGCCAGAGAACGAATATCTCGGCCAGGATGTACAGAAGACGCATGCACCAAGCCCCCGCCACGCTGCGCGAACTTTAGCCTTGCGGAATTGCTGTCGGGTAAAGGCCGGCCGCGTCGTCACACGACGTTCGATAGGGCTCCGAGGACCGCCCGCACAGAGAAGATCGGTCCGATGCCGCGTTGCGGGCGAACCGATGACCTGACGCCAGCTGGAAACGCACAGGCAGGCTGATGATCCGTGTCGGTGTTAGGTCGCTCCTGGCCCTCAGCGGACCACGAGAAATCCCAACGCCTCAATAGAACAGGCTCGAGACGCTCTCTTCGCGGCTGGTGCGGAGGATTGCCTCGCCGATGAGGGAGGCGATCGGGAGGAGGCGGATGTTCTTCGCCGCGCGCACCGCTTCCGTCGGCAGGATCGAATCCGTGATGACCAGCGACTTCAACCGCGAGTTCTGGATGCGGCTCACCGCGCCGCCCGACAGCACGCCGTGCGTGATGTAGGCCGTCACCTCGGTCGCGCCGTATTTCAGGAGCGCCTCGGCGGCGTTGCACAGCGTGCCGCCCGAATCCACGATGTCGTCGATCAGGATCGCGCGCTTGCCGGCCACGTCGCCGATGACGTTCATCACCTCGCTCTCGCCCGGCCGCTCGCGCCGCTTGTCGCAGATGGCGATCGGCGCATCGACGCGTTTTGCGAGCGCGCGGGCGCGCACCACGCCGCCGACGTCGGGCGAGACGACGATGAGGTTGTCCTTGCCGAGCGTGTCGAGGATGTCGCGCGTCATCACGGGCGCGGCGAACAGGTTGTCGGTCGGGATGTCGAAAAAGCCCTGGATCTGGCCGGCGTGCAGGTCGAGCGTCAGCACGCGGTCGGTGCCGGCGCGCTCGATC
>DAOMWV010000239.1:0-3090 GCA_035436725.1 Hyphomicrobiaceae bacterium | reverse complement strand
GCGTCCTCGTCGCGCGCCATGGCGGCATCGACGCCTCGCGCCACGACGGTCCGTAGCGAGCCGGCCAAAGCCCACGGCTTCAGCCCGCTCGTCCAGGACTTCCTCGACGAGTGCGGCTACTCGGACAAGTAACGTCCACGCAGATCGACGGACATCGTAGCCCGCAATGAACAACGGCGACTGTGGCTCCGTGCCACAGTCGCCGTCGCCTTGACGCTTAAGGTCGGGTTCACGCGGTCTTCTTGCAGACGACGCCGCGCGGCAGGTTGCCCTTGCGGTAGTTGCGGTCGAGAACGCGGTTGCATTCGCGGCGCGCGCGGTCGCAGGCGTTGCCCTTTTTGAGCGCGTACCCGTTGCCCTGCACCCAGTCGAGTGCGCGCCCTTCCAGGGTGATGCCCTTGTAGCGGCAGTGCGCGGCTTCGGCGGGCGTCGGCCCTATCGGGCTGTAGGCGCTGAAAATTGCAGCGAACGCGGTGGCGACGAAAACGAGAGACTTCATGGCGGCGATCCTTCCGGATTTGGTGATTGAGCCTGAATGCCCATTGGTCGAGCCATCGGGCAAAGAGGTTCACCGCCACGAAGCGATTTCAGAAAAAAATCTGGCCTCAGGCGCGCGGCCAGAGCGCCGGGAACGCCGGCCCCTCGAACTTCGCGCCGTGCTCGTAGACGAGATCCGGGAACGGCGGCGATGTCTTCCCGAGCCGCTTCACGAAACGTGCATCGTCCCCGACCCAGCGGAACGACACGGCCCGTCGCCGGTTGGTCGTCGTGTTCGCCCCCGCGCCATGCAACGTGCGGAAGTTGAAGGCGACCGCGTCACCGGGCTGCATCGGCCAGCCGAGCACGGTGAAATCGCCCCGTCGCGCGTCGATGTCCGGAACCGCCTCGCTGTCGTCGCCCTCGTAGAGCGCCGTCCCGTTGAACCGGTCAGGCCGGAAATCCTTGCCCCACTTGTGCGAGCCGGCGATGAATTCGAGCGTGATCTCGCGTGGAATGGGATCGAGCGGCACCCAGAATGAAATCGATTGCCGTCCGTCGACGAGATAGTACGGCTGATCCTGGTGCCACGGCGTCTTCATCGAATTGCCAGGCTCCTTGACGAGCACATGGTCGTGAAAGATGCGGGCCTCCTTCGACTGCATCAGTCGCGCCGCCGCTTCCGCCATGTCCGATCGCGTCACCGCGTCGCGATAGCCTGCGATGCGCTGCCAGTTGCAGAAGTCCTGGAAGAAGGGCGAGCTGCCGTCGTCGGGCTTGTAGGTCCGTTCGAACGGGCTCGGCTTTGCCATGTTCTCCTCGACCGCTGCCGCGAGCGCGCCGACCTGATCGGCGAGCAGGCCCGGCACCAGTACCGCCCCATCCCGCTGGAATGCCTCCACCATCGCATCACTGACGATCGTCCCCATGCACGTCTCCCTCGTTACTGCCTGCGGGCAGTTGTTTCGCTGTCACTTCTTGATCTTCGAATCCTGATCGCCCCACGCCGGTGCTTCGCTCGCCCCATCCTCGCGCGGATCGAAATCGATGTGGATGTGATTGCCGTCGGGATCCCAGACGTTGACCTGCACGATGCCGAAACTGGGCACGACGCGGATCTCATGCCGTTCGCCCGTCTCCTTGAGCCGCCCCACGAAGGGTCTGAGCCCCGATGCCGAAAACGCGAAATGCTCGATTTTTGGGTCTTCGTTCGCCGGCTCGTCCGACACGCCGACGAGATGCACGGCTGGATGATCGCCTGCATACAGCCACGCTCCGGGAAACGGAAACGGCGGCCGCTTCCCCGAAGGCATGCCGAGTACGCGTCCATACCATTCGACCATCGCTTCGACCTGCCGCGTCCGAACGTTGACGTGGTCGAGCTTGCCGATCTTCATTGCGGTCCTCCAGTTGACGGTGATGCCGGACTCGACACCTTGCGATACCAGCCCCGCACTGCCGGCGAGTTGTTAGCGCCCGATCTCTCCGCCTATTCTAGCGTCAGACCGATGATCCAGCACGGGAGTTCGCTCATGTCTGCCGCCCACACGCACGGCCTCGACTGTTACTGTGTTACAAAGCACGGTGCACCCCTGTCGTTCGACGCGCGTCCCGCTCTCGAGCCGAAAGGCCGCGAGGTCATCGTCAAGGTCACCGGCGCCGGCGTCTGCCATTCCGACATCCACCTCTGGGAGGGCCATTACGATCTCGGCTCCGGCAAGAAACTGACTTTGTCCGATCGCGGCATCAAGCTGCCGCTGACCATGGGACATGAAATCGCGGGCGAGATCGTCAAGGCCGGCCCCGACGCCAAGGGCGCGAAAATTGGCGCGAAAGTCGTTGTCTACCCATGGCTCGGCTGTGGCGAGTGCCCGACCTGCAAGCGCGGCGACGAGAACATCTGCCTGAAGCCGCGCTGCCTCGGCGTCCATCGTGACGGCGGCTACGCGACCCACGTCATCGTGCCCGACGCGAAATACTGCGTCGATCTCGGCAAGCTCGATCCGGCCGAAGCGGCCCCGCTCGCCTGCTCCGGCGTCACCACCTATTCCGCCCTGAAAAAGTTCGGCCCCCGCATCGCCGATTTCCCCGTCGTCATCATCGGTGCCGGCGGTCTCGGCAAGATGGCTCTGATGATGCTCAAGGCGATGGGCGGCAAGGGCGCCGTCGTCGTCGACATCGACCCGGCCAAACGCGAAGCCGCCATGAAAGCCGGCGCGCTGGCGACCGTCGACGGTTCAGCCCCCGACGCCGCCAAACAGATCACCGCCGCGACGGGCGGCGCGCTCATGCTTCTCGACCTCGTCGGCGCGTCGAGCACGCTGCAACTCGCCATCGACAGCGCCACGCGCGGCACCGACATCGTCGTGGTCGGCCTCTACGGCGGCGACGTGACGATCCCGGTGCCGTTCTTCCCCCTGCGCCCGCTCGCGATCCGCGGCTCCTACGTCGGCAACCTCGCCGAACTGACCGAACTCGTCGCCCTCGCCAACGCCGGCAAGCTCGAACTCCTGTCCGTCACGCGCCGTCCGCTCAAAGACGCCAACGACGCGCTCATGACGCTGAAAGCCGGCAAGGTCGATGGCCGGATCGTCCTTGTGCCGTAACCAGCCA
>DAOMWV010000238.1:0-3170 GCA_035436725.1 Hyphomicrobiaceae bacterium | reverse complement strand
AGACCGAGACGAGACCGCGCCCGCCGTTTTCGTTGAGCAGCTTGGCGAGATTGCCGATGATACGCGCGCCAGTCGCCGCAAAGGGGTGACCGAAGGCGAGGCTCGAGCCCTTGACGTTCATCCTGCTCCGATCGATCGAGCCGAGCGGGGCGTCCTTGCCGAGATGTTCCTTGCAATAAACCGGGTCTTCCCAAGCCTTCAGCGTTGCGAGAACCTGCGCGGCGAAGGCTTCGTGGATCTCGTAGAAATCGAAATCCTGCAATTTCAATCCCGCCCGGTCGATCATCCGTGAAACCGCGATCGTCGGCGCCATCAAGAGGCCGTCGCCCGCAACGAAGTTGTTCGCGGACGTCTGGTAGTGCGTGATGTAGGCAAGAACGGGAAGCCCGCGCTTTGCCGCCCAGTCCTCGCTTGCAAGAAGCACGGCTGCGGCGCCATCCGTGAGCGGCGTCGAATTGGCCGCCGAGAGCGTACCCTTGTCACTCTTGTCGAATGCGTTGCGCAGCGTCGCAAGCTTCTCCATCGACATGTCCGTACGCAGGTTGTTGTCGCGGAACACGCCTTTGAACGGGACGATGAGGTCGTCCATGTAGCCCGACGCATAAGCCTGAGCCGCCTTCTGATGGCTCTCCATCGCAAGCCGGTCCTGATCGGCGCGGGTGATCCCCCACTCCTTGGCCATGATTTCGGCGTGCTCGCCCATGGCGAGGCCGGTCCGTGGCTCACCCGTCGAGGGCGGCACCGGCGCAAGCTCTGACGGCGAGAAACCCTTGAACGCCGAGATCTTCTGGCCGAGCGATTTGGCCTGCGACAGCTGCGCGAGCCGACCGGACAACTTCTTTCCGTACACGATCGGCGGATCGGACGTGGTATCCGAACCGCAGGCGATCCCGCTCTCGATTTCGCCGGTTGCGATCTTCGCCGCGAGGATCATAGCGCCCTGCAGCGACGTGCCACAGGCCTGCTGCAGTGTGATGCCGGGCGTTGACGGCGCGAGTTTCGTGCCGAGTACAGCCTCACGTGCAAGATTCCAGTCCCGCGAGTGCGACACCACCGCGCCGCCGAAGACTTCGTCGATGTGCACGCCCGAAAGGTTGTAGCGGTCGACGAGGCCCGACAACGCGGCCGTCAGCATTTCGAGATTGGTCGCATCGGCATAGAGCGTGTTGGACCGGCAGAACGGAATGCGTGCCGCACCGACGACGGCGACTTTGCGGAGTGTCTGAGACATGGGATCTGTCCTGTAAAGCGAAACGCGCCTTGATGTGTCGGATGTGCTGTCACTCTGCCGCTTGTGCGGGCTGCAACTGCGTCACGTTGGAGCGGCCTTCCTGTGCCTTGAAGTGCAGCGGCCCGCCCCTGAACGGCGCGAACCCGGTGCCGAAAATGACGCCGGCATCGACGAGGTCGGCGTTCTCGACGATCTTCTCGTCGCGCACCTTCTCCGCCTCGCGAATGAGCGGCTCGACCAGGTCACGTCCGAGACGTTCGAGTTCGGCGGTTTCGAATTTTGCATCCGCGCTCTTGACCGGCTTGCCGTCCTTCCAGACGTAGAATCCTTCGCCCGTCTTCTTGCCGAGCTTCTTCGCATCGACGAGTGCCTGCAGTTTGGACCCTTCGGCCGACTTGCCGAGTATCCTTCCCACATGCGCACACACGTCGAGCCCGACCGTGTCGGCGAGTTCGATCGGCCCCATCGGCATGCCAAAGGTCCGTGCGGCCTCGTCGATCTTCTCCTTGCTCTCGCCCTTCTCCAGCCGTTCCATGGCCGCCATCATGTAAGGGCCAAGCACGCGATTGACGACGAAACCCGGCGCACTCTTCGTGATCAGGGGGAACTTGTCGATTGCTGCCACGAACGCGCAGCCCTTCTGCACTTCGGTGCCGCGACTGCCCGCTCCCTTGATGACTTCGACCAGCGGCATCTGTGCCACCGGATTGAAGAAATGGATACCGATGAGACGGCCGGGGTCGGCGAGCGGCTTCGCGATGTCCTCGATCATGATCGACGACGTGTTCGTCGCCATCACGGCGCCTGGCTTGAGCTTCCCCTCGATCTCCTGGAACAGCCTCTGCTTGACCTCGACGCGCTCGACGATCGCCTCGATGACGACGTCGGCCCGGCCGATCCCCTGCCCGGTCGGATCGGCGATGAGGCGCGCCTTCGCTGCATCGCGCTCGGGTTTGGTCTTGAACTTCCGCGAGAAGAGCTTCGACTGCGCGGCGATGCCTTTTTCGATTGCCTCCGCTGAAAGGTCTTGCAGGGTGACTTCCATGCCGGACGCGACACACCAGCCGGCAATGTCGGCGCCCATCACACCGGCGCCGATGACGTGGACGCGCTGGGGCTTCCAGTCGAGGCCCTTGGGCGCCTGCGCCTTCAGCATTTCGCTGAGTTTGAAAACGCGCCTGAGATTGCGTGACGTATCAGACACCATGAGCGGCGCGAACATCTCCGTCTCCGCGCGCTTCATCTCCGCGTAGGAACCGCCGTGCCTCTCGAAGAGGTCGATCAACCGGAACGGCGCTGGATAATGCGCCTCGCGGACCTTCGCGGCTGTCGCATCACGCATCTTCTTGGCAAGCAGCCCACGCGCCGGCCATTTGCTGGCCAGAGCCTTGAGCGTGCCGGCTGCCGGCGCTTTCCGCTTGCGAAGGACCGCCTTCCGCGCCGCCCAGCGCAGATGCAGCGGTGACGGCACGAGTTCGTCGACGAGCCCCATCGCCTTGGCGGCCGTCGCGCGAACCATCGATCCCTGCAGCATGATCGGCATTGCTGCTGCAGCACCCGCCTGGCGTATGGAACGTGCGGTGCCGTTGAAGCCAGGGAAGATGCCGAGCTTGACCTCTGGGAAACCGAGACGCGTCGCATTATCGCGCGTCGCGATCCGCCAGTGGCATGCGAGCGCGAGTTCGAGGCCACCGCCGAGACAAAACCCGTGAATGCCGCACACGACCGGCACCGGCATCGCCTCGATCTGATCCAGCAGCGCGTTGGCAATCCGCACGTTGTCGATGACCGTCTTCTGATCGGTCAGTTGCTCGAATTCGCGCACATCCGCGCCGACGATGAACCCCTTCTCCTTCCCGGAAAGGATCACGAGACCTTCGACCGCTTTCGCGCGCGCCTTGCTTTCGATCTCCGCGACGATCGCCCCGAGTTCCCGAGT
>DAOMWV010000237.1:0-3210 GCA_035436725.1 Hyphomicrobiaceae bacterium | reverse complement strand
GTCAGGCTTTTGTAGCCGTCGGCCTTGATGATGTAGTGGAGATGCGCCGGCCGGTAGGGATGCCGCCCGAGGGCGCCCAACAGTTGCCCGACCGGCCCGTCGTCCGGGATCGGGTAGAATTTCGGCTTCACGGCGCGGAACCAGTAGCGCCCGTCCGCGCCCGTGCGAAAGACGCCGCGCAGGTTGAAGTCGGGCTGGATGCCCTTCTGCTGAACGTCGTAGAACCCTTCGTCGTTCGCCTGCCAGACGTCGATGATGGCGTTTTCGATGGGCCTTCCCTCGGTATCGAGTATGCGGCCGTGCACCGTCATGTCCTCGCCCTTGGCGTCGCGACAGATGTTGGAGCCCATCGGCATCTCTGGCGCGCCCGCGACATGAAACGGCCCGAGCACCGTCGATTCCGATGCTCCCGACGGCTTCCGGTTGTTGATCGCGTCGACCAGCATCGACACGCCGAGTACGTCCGACAGCAGGATGTATTCCTGCCGCCACTCGTTGCACATATGCCCCGTCTTCGTGAGGAACTGGATCGCCTCCATCCACTCCTCCTCCGTCGGCTCGAGCTCACGCACGGCTTCGTGCAGTTTCGCGGTCACCACGGCCATGACCTGCTTGAGCCGCTCGTTCTTCGCCCGCGCATTGCGCGACGTGACGACATCGATCGAGTTTTCCTCGGTGAAGTACCCGCGTTCGTCGTTGGTAGGTGTGCTCATCGTGTCCGCCCCTGCGTGTGGTCGGCACATGATGAGACGCTTTCGGCATGAGGCAACAGAAATTTGCGCCCATTCTCACCGACCGGCCCTGAGCCGTTCGAGAACCTTGAGACCGGGATAGCCGTCCGCCGGGCTGAGCCCCGCCTTGGTCTGGAAGGCGCGCACCGCCACCATGGTGTCGCGCCCGACCCGGCCATCCGTGCCGCCCGTATCGAAGCCCGCAGCCGTCAACCGCCGCTGCACCTCCTGCACTTCATCGAGCGTCAGGATGCGCTCACCACCAGCAAACGGTTGCACGAACGGTCCCGCACCACGAATGCGGTCACCAAGATGCACGATGGCGAGGGCGTACGTGTTCGCCGGATTGTACGATCTCACCGCATCGAAGTTCTGTGTGACGAGCAGCACCGGTCCGCCGGCTGCCGGCTGCCACGGGCGGGCGCGCTCCGCCGGTCTAGGGAACGGTTGCCCGTCGGCTCGCACGACACCGCGTGCGACCCACTGCGCGATCGGCTGCATCGGCCCCGACGCGGCGACGCCCGGCGGCAGACGCACTTCATAGCCCCAGCCCTCTCCACGCCGGTATCTGCCGCGTTCCACGATGTAGCGCGCCGTCCCCGCCAGTGCGTCGTCCGGTTTCCCGAACGGCGATGCGCGGCCGTCGCGATCGAAATCGACGCCCATGTTGAGCCAGACTTCGGGCATCCATTGCGTATGCCCCATCGCCCCGGCCCACGACCCGATCATCTCTTTCGGATCGCCCCATCCGCGATCGACGATCACGAGTGCGTTGAGGAGTTCCTTCTCCCAGTACGTGCGCCGTCGCGGCTCGCCCCAGGCGAGTGCGGCGAGTGCGGGAAAGACCGGCCGCATGTGTTTCGGATTGTCGATCACGTCCCCATAGGCCGATTCCATGCCCCACAGCCCGAGCATGACGAAGCGGTCGACGCCATAGGTCTTCTCGATCCGCTCCAGGAGTGCTGCGTGCTCTTTCGCCCGCTCGCGCCCGGTGCGGATGCGCCAGTCGGAAACGCGGCGATTGAGATACTGCCAGACCTGCTCGCGGAATTCGGGCTGCGAGCGGTCGAGAGCGTAGACTCTCGTATCGGGCGCGAGACCCGTCATCACGCGCGTATAGGTCGCATCGGAGACGCCGCGTGCGCGCGCCCTCGCCCGGAACGTCTCGACCCACTGCGCGAACGGAAGCGCCGAGGTCTGGGCCATTGCCGGCAAGGCCGGAAGACCAACCAGCGAAGCGATCCCGGCCAGCGCCCCCCGGCGTGTGTAGTTGCCCCGCATGGCGATCCCGTCAGGTCCAGAAGAAGGCTGCGGCCGTGGCGATGGCTGCCGCTGCGAACATCACGAGAGACGCGAGGAATGCGACCTTGGCAAGCCCCGCCTTGACCAGCGTCGTACCCGCCACCTTCGCCTTGCCGACATGGGACTTTTCCGCGGCGATCCGCTCGTACTTCTGGCGGATGTCGTCGGGAACCTGCGGCAGTTCGCGTCGCCATGCCGCCGAGGTGCCGGAGGAAATTGCCGCACCCTTGATGTCGATGCCGTGCCGCGACGAGAAACGCCAGAGCCAGATGCCGACGAGCGCCAGCACCAGACCGGTCACGAGCAGATAGGGATGCGCGATTGCTGGCATGGTTCGTCCTCCCGGACGCGGAATTCGCCGGGAGACTGCGGTGGATTCGTGGCAGCCGCAACCGATTCCGCTCGAAAACTCCCTCGCCATTGCCGCAGCGCACGCGGTCCGCTACTGACGAAGCCGGTGCGCTGGGGAAAAACGTCATGCTCGATGATCTCAAGGTCCTGACCGTCGGCTCGGCGATGGTCGATACCATCGCCCTCGTCGACAGCCGCCACATCGAGCGCATGTCGATGAAGAACGCCGACGAATCCTTCCTGCTGCTGGCCGAGGGATCCAAGACCGATGCGCTCGAGATTTCGACCCATACCGGTGGTGGTGCGATCAATGCCGCCGTGGGCCTCGCCCGCCAGGGCGCAGACGTCGCCACCCTCGCCGTGCTCGGCCGCGACCAGCGCGGTGAGACGATCCTGACGCGCCTGATATCCGAGGGCGTTTCGACGCGCTGGGTCGTCCGCGACGATTGCGCTACGACCGGCGCCTCCGTCATGGTTTCGTCCCACGACCGCAATGCCGCGATCTTCACCTATCGCGGCGCGAACGGCTGCCTCACGCCAGCGCATCTCAGGCCGGACGCATTTGGCGTCGACCTCCTCTATGTCGCGAGCCTGTCGAACAGGAGTGCCGACTGTTTTCCGGCAATTCTCGAACTCGGCCGCCGTAACAAGGCGTTCGTCGCCACCAATCCGGGCAAACGCCAGCTCTCCGCGCGCGGTGACACACTCCGCGCGAACCTGAAGAACATCGACATGCTGTCGATCAATCGCACCGAAGCCGACACGCTCGTGCCGTTGCTCGTCGCAGATCGTGGCGACGGCGGCCCGCCGAGCCCGGACGATGGCG
>DAOMWV010000236.1:0-3319 GCA_035436725.1 Hyphomicrobiaceae bacterium | reverse complement strand
GGTTGACTGTGCGCCGCGGAAAGCGTGGGGCGGGACATTCCTACGGACGGCGGGACTCGAACCCGCACGGCGTTGCCGCCTCGGGATTTTAAGTCCCGTGTGTCTACCGTTTCACCACGTCCGCAAGCCGTCGCCGGTCTCCTGCTGGCTCATGTATTTGACTTGTCGGCCCTGGACAAGGCGGGAGCGCTCGCAAGAGCCAGTATCCAGCCGACATGCAACCAGAACGGAACAGCGCTCCAGGCACGAAAGAACTCGGTCGAGGTATTGAGTGGAAAGAGCCGGATCGCAAGCAGGATGACGAGCCCGGTGAATACCGGGACGACGCCAAACAGATGGCGGGCCTGCCAAATCTGCCGGCCGGCGGCAACGACGAAGGCGGCGAACAGCCCCAAGCCGAGCAACCCAAGCCCGACAAGGAATTCGAGATAGACGTTATGGGGATGATTGGCACACGACATCAGCCGCCGCGACGTCATTTTCTGGGGGCCGAATTCGGCGTCGGTGCAGGCGGCGGCATAGGCGTTGTAACCGTATCCGGTGAGCGGACTGGCGGCGGCCATGGTGATCGCACGCTCCCAGATGATGCCGTAATGGGTCCGGTCGAGATTGACGATACCGTCGGCGGTCGATTTGATCTGACGATCGAAGACGTAGGGGAATGCCGTCAGAAGGGTGGCAACCAGAACGACGAGGCCGATAGCGGTCGCCAGGAGGGTCTTTCTCGACTTCAGGAGGATCACACCGATGGCGACCGTGAAGAGAGTTATCGTGAGAAATGCCGCGCGCTCACCAGACAGAACGATGGCCGAGAGTGCGAGGACGTAGATTCCGAGGGCGGTCTTGTGCCAGCCTCGGTCGTAAAGACCGAGTGAGCCGAGTGGGGCGAGCCAGGCGAGCATGATTCCGACACGTGGAAAGGAGTATGTCGCGGTCAGGCGATCGCCGATCATCGGGCGGCCGAAAAGATCGGTGCCGCGGGCGAACTGGAGGATCGCATCGGCTGCCAGAAACCCGGCGGATAGCGCCGCCGAAATTGCCACTCGCCGTTGCCACAGGGGGTCGGGAAGGATCCACGTCGCAAGCGCGACGGCAAAAATCCCGTAGCGCACGGTCGCGGCCGCCTCTCCGAGATTGAAGAGCGTCGCGTCGGACATCGCCGTGCGCAGGAGCATATAGAACCATAGCGCGAGGATGAACTGCACCCAACGCATCCAGAGCCAGCGGAAATCGCCCGCGACGAGGATGTGGGCGACGAAGACGAAGCAGAGCGGGATAAGGGCGAGTTCCGTGCCGACCCGTCCTGCGACGAGACCAACCGGCACCAGAACGGCGAGCCAGCCGGCTATGGTTCTGAGCCTGTCGTCGAGCTCGGCCCGCGCTTCACTTGTCATGGCAGACGTGAACGGCATTCTGGCGCGAGATCTCGTCCCTGTGTCGATCATATGCGGGGCGTGACAATGCATGGCAGGCGCAAGACGAAAAAGCCTCCATCTGATGTTGCCGGTCCGGTAAAATCTCTACTGAAGCAATGCGATGTAGCCTGTCCGGGTGTTTCACATCTCGTTTTCCCCGTCTACCCGGTAGTTTATCTGCTCACAGCATATGGTGCCGACGGAGAGAACGCGCGGTCATACCGCAGTTCGGCCGGCGGCTGCTTGCCGGTTGCGATATAAAGGGATTCGCACTAGGTCTTGCGGCCGATCGGCGAGGCCGGCCGGATGTCGGACGTCTGAGCGGTGTTCAAGCCCTGAATTGGTCACATTGGCCTTGCGTATAGCCACTGTGGCGGGCCGCTTTGGCCAGGCTGGGCGAGGTTACGGGCTAAGCTGCGGTGGGATCTATGACATTGATGGTGGCGCTTGGCGCGGCAGGGGGCGGTTTCTCCTTTCTGGAACTGTTCCTGCAGGCGCATATCGTCGTGAAAGTGGTCATGGTCGGCCTCGTTCTGGCGTCGGTCTGGTCGTGGGCGATCATCGTCGAGAAGCTTTTTGCTTTCCGTCGGGCGCGGCGCGAGGCCGACAGGTTCGAGCAGATGTTCTGGTCCGGCCAGTCGCTCGACGAACTCTATGCAGGGCTCAGCCGGGGGCGGACGTTCTCCATGGCGTCGCTGTTCGTGGCGGCGATGCGGGAGTGGAAGCGATCGGTCGAGGGCAACATCCGTGCGCTCGGTGGCATCCAGATGCGCGTCGAGAAGGTCATGGACGTGACGATCAGCCGCGAGATGGAGCAGCTCGACAGGCGGCTTCTGTTTCTCGCCACCGTCGGATCGACGGCGCCGTTCGTCGGACTGTTCGGCACCGTCTGGGGCATCATGAGCTCTTTCCAGTCGATTGCGGCCTCGAAGAACACCTCGCTCGCCGTCGTTGCTCCCGGTATCGCGGAGGCGCTGTTCGCGACGGCGCTCGGGCTGCTCGCGGCCATTCCGGCGGTGGTCTTCTACAACAAATTCGCGGCCGACAGCTCGCGGCTCGGCCAGCGCCTCGAAGCCTTCGCCGACGAGTTCTCCGCGATCGTGTCGCGCCAGATCGACGTCAGGACCTGAGACGGAGTTCAGTCCATGGGCGCGAGCCTCAACGCAGGTGGAGCAGGTGGCGGTCGGCGGGGACGCCGTGCGCGCAAGGCGCCCATGAGCGAGATCAACGTGACGCCGTTCGTCGACGTGATGCTCGTGCTGCTCATCATCTTCATGGTGGCTGCGCCGCTCCTGGCGACGGGTGTACCGCTCGACCTGCCGAGTGCGAAGTCCAAGCAGCTCGAGACGCAGAACAAAGAGCCGGTCGTCGTTTCGATCACGCGGGAAAGCAAGATCTTCCTCGGCCAGGAGGACAAGGCGGATACGCCGCTCGACGATCTGGCCGGCAAACTGAAGGCGATCGCGGAAACGCGTGGAGGTACGGAGGAGCCGATCTTCGTTCGCGGCGCGAACCTTGCCGAATACGGGTTCGTCGCCAAAGTGCTGTCCCGGCTCAGCGAGGCCGGATTCAAGAAAATCTCGCTCGTGACCGATCCAGGCAGCGGAGGTTGATGGGGTCTTGTATTTCGGCCTTGCCGTTTCGCTGGCACTGCATGCGGCGCTGCTCGGTTGGGCGTTGATCTCGATCCATACCCAGCCGCCGCTGAAGATGCCGGAGCTCACGCCCGTCGAGGTGGCCGTCATCTCGGAGAACGATCTCGTTCGCCTGCGGCAGGGGGATCGGTCGTCGAAAAATCTCGAGGCCGAAGCGAAGCAGGGCCAGTCGAAAGAGCCGCCGAAGACTGAACCGGTCAGGCCGCCACCTCCGCCACCGCCGCCGGCTGCGAGCGCTCCACCTCCGCC
>DAOMWV010000235.1:0-3322 GCA_035436725.1 Hyphomicrobiaceae bacterium | reverse complement strand
GCTTGGCGAGTTCGAACTGGGCATGCGGTTCGTCGAAGAACGTCGCGGCGTAGCGAAAGATCTCGGCGGCGCGGGCGGGGTCGGGGCGGATGCCGGCATCGGGGATGCCCTGGAGAACATACACCCCGACGGCAGTGATGGCGCGCGCCACGAACGGGCCGCGGCGCGGATCGTCGGGATCGGTCGGTTCGGAATAGGTCTCTGATATGGTCTTGTAGAGCTGGTAGGCGCGCGCGTGGTCGGTCTCGGTCCCGTTGTTGTCGGCGAAGATGCGGGCGAGATAGAACAAGGCATAAAGACGATTGTCGTCATCCGGTCGTGCGATCATGCATTCGAGTTCGAAACGCGCGGTCGCATAATCGTGTAGAACGTAGGCGCCGAGGCCGCGATCGAGCATGCTGCTGGTGTCGCCGGTACATTTCGACATGCCTGCTGCCGAGGCGGGCACGGCCATGCCGAGTGCGAGGAAAGCCGCGGCTGTCACAGCCAGGAACGTGGCCCGGAACCCAGGGCGGTCATGTCTGTGACAAGACGGGGCAACGTTCTTGATTCCGCATGTCGGTTCAAGCGGCGCCGTTTCCTGCCGTAGGTCGGGCGGTTGGTGGCAGGTGTCGATGGACATGGGCAAGACTGATCCGGTTTCGGGCGTCGACGAGCGGACGGCAGCTTTCTGATTTTCACTTTCCCTGATGGCGCGCACATCGAGCCGCCTGTGCAGGCGATCGGGTGTTGCGATAATGCCGCAGTTAGCCTCTGCTGCTGTCGGCACGATCCGGGACTGTGAAATCGACACCGGGACTCGGCTTCAAGGGTGCCAAGCCCGGTTTCGATGGATGAACCGTGGTCCCCGTTTGTGGCTCAATCTTGGCGTGCCTGCGATATTGTGTGGCGATACGGCAACATTGTCGGGGCCCTGGTTAATCCTGGCGTCCGGGTGATCCACGATCACGAGAATATGTTGCGTCGAAACCGCATGGGGCACGCGCACGGTTGCCGCAATTCAGTCGGGCTCAGTGCGTATCTGTCGCCGGTTCCGTTTCGGTCCCGCAGGGAGCCCGTTGGTGTTGCGGAAATTATTGATTTCAGGTCTGGCGATCGCGGTGCTGATGACAGGCTATGTCAGCTGGCCGGTGCTCGAAGCCTACCGGTTGCGTCAGGCTGTTCGTGCGGGTGACGTTGCGGTGCTCGACGCGAAAGTGGATTGGGTGGCCGTGCGACGGTCGCTGAAGCAGTCCATCGCCGAACTTTCATCCGGGCGGGGCTCGGCTTCCGGTTCATCGATCGAGCCGGAGCGGTCGCTCTTGTCGAGCTTCAAGCTGGCGATGGCGCCGACTGTCGCGGAGCGGTTCATCGATTCCTACGTTTCAGCTGACGGCATCGGAAAGATCGACTGGGCCCGTCAAGGGCTCGCTTCTGCGCGGGGGACTGTGGCTCGTCTCGGGGAGGGCGATGTCGACGGAGCGTGGGCAGCGGTCTCGGGCGGGTCGCAGCCGGGAGCCTTGGCCCGTTTCCTCTCCTTTTACGATCGCATCGTCCGGGCCCGGTTTCACAGCCTCGGTCATGTCGAGTTCGAAATCAGGGACCGGAACGCGCCAGCACGGCGTTACATCAGCGAGTTCCAGCTGCAGGAGCGCGGGTGGAGACTGGTCAGCGTGCGCATCACAGGAGCGCTCTTCTGATCGCATTGGTTAAATTAACACTTCGGTTACCATCCTGATGCTAGCAACTGACTTCCGGGCGATGGTATCCGCCCCAGTGTGTCAGAGTGCGTTTCATGCTCGAAGTATCCTGTGCTTCCGGATCGTCCGGCGCGATTTCGCGACCGGAGTTTTTTGCTGTCCGGTCGCCTTCGCAGTGCGAGGCTCGGCCATCGGTCTCGCTGTCGGGGCGTGAACGCAGTGACGACGGCGGAGGCGAGCCGTTCGTGGCGTTCGTCGAGCCGCGCGAGAGTTTTCTCTCCCTGTCCATTCGCAATTTCGGACTGACACTCGCAACGCTCGGATTTTATTCGTTCTGGGCGCGGGCCGAAGCCCGACAGCACCTGCACCGGTCGATCCGCGTCGGTGGCAAGCCGCTCGACTATACCGGAACCGGGCACGAGGCGTTCATCGCGTTTCTTCTGGGTGCGTCCGTTGCGGCTGCGGTCGTGGTCGGCTTTCTCGCGATCTTCACGCAGGCCAGTGCTGCGGCGGGCGCCGAAGGCCTCGCTGTCTTTGCGGGAATGCGCTGGCAGAGGTTGACGATCTCGCTGCCGCTTCTCTTCCTCCTCGGCTCCGTCGTCTACCGCCGACGCAAGCACACGCTTCGTCGCACGTGGATCGGGGATCAGAACTTCGATCTCGCGGGTCGTCCCTGGTCTTACGCGCTGCAGCATTTCTGGACGGCATTTCTGATACCGGCGACACTCGGGTGGGCCGCACCGTGGCGGGCGAGCAAGCTCGAGCGACGCAAGATCAGCGAAATGCGCTTCGGAGACGTCCGTTTCACGCCGGTGCCCGATGTCCGGCCGCTCTATCGCGCGTTCGCAGTGTTGTGGTTCGGTGGCGGGACGGCGTACGTGGCAACGATGATCCTGCTCGGGCTTGCGATCGGACCGGAGCTGCTTGCGTCGATCGAGATGCGGTCGTTCGATCCGTTGACGCAGTCGGGCTCGGCGGGTACGGCACTGTTCATCCTCGGGGTCGGTCTGAGCCCGGTCGTATTCCTGCTGCTCTACTATCGCGCGGCGTGGCTCGAACATCAGGTCTCCAGTCTCGCCGTCGACAACATGAGGCTCAGTCTGGCGCTGCCGCGCTTTCGGTTCGCCGGACTCATGCTCTGGGGCGCGATCGTGAAGATCGTTTCGCTCGGGGCCTTCGCGCCGGTCGCGGATGCGCAGATCGTGCGGTTCGTCATAAGGCACGTGCGAACGGAGCCGTTCGGCAGGGTCGCTGCATAACCCGGTTTTGCCGCAAAGGTCGCATCTGATCCCCTGTCAATTCTCAATGGGAGGCGACATGCGGCGTGCCATCCTTCTGATCGTGATCTGCTTCATCGGGTACTACGGCTTTGCGCTGTTCGGGGCGTATCAGCTGAGGCAGGCCGTGCTCGGCCGCGATCCCGGGCAGATCGAGGCGCGGATCGATTTCGAGAGCTTGCGGGCGCGGCTCAAGCCACGGATCAAGGCCGTCGTCGGGGAAGAAGCGCAGAAGTACGGGGCGGCCGGGCAGGTCGTGGCCAAGGCGCTGCAGGGATCGGTCGCGGACAAGGCGATCGATGCGCTCGTGACGCCGGCGTGGGTGGCGCCGGCGCTTGCGCGGCGATCGAGGCGGCAGAGCGCGGC
>DAOMWV010000234.1:0-3371 GCA_035436725.1 Hyphomicrobiaceae bacterium | reverse complement strand
CCACGCGGCTCGGCAGCGGCGAGCCGAGGGCGACCACGACGCGGCCGCGATGCTCGCTGGCGGCGGCGACGTGAACGAGGGTGACAGACGGCACCTTCGAGGGAGCAGTGAATTCGCTCATGATGACGGCGTGGAGTTCTTGTCGTCACCGAAGCGGCCGCCGAACTTTTTGGCGTTCTCTGCAAACCGGCGCAGACGATCCTCGACGCGTGCATTGATCGTGCCCGGCGGATAGGTCCCGCTCGCATCGCGTTCGCCTGCGGGGAGGCCGGTCAGAAGTTCAATGCCCTGATCGATGGTCCTGACTGCATAAATGGAGAACCTGCCGTCGCGCACAGCGTCGACAACGTCCTGCCGCAGCATGAGATGCTGGACGTTCGATGCCGGGATGAGGACACCCTGATCCCCGGTCAGGCCGCGCTTCGCACAGGTGTCGAAGAAGCCTTCGATTTTTTCGTTGACCCCGCCGATGGCCTGCACCTCGCCCCATTGGTTGACGGAACCGGTGACGGCGAGACCCTGCCGGATGGGAACCTCGGCAAGGGCGGAGAGCAGCGCGTAGATTTCCGTCGAGGACGCGCTGTCGCCGTCGACACCGCCGTAGGACTGTTCGAATGTGAGCGTGGCTGCGAGGGCGAGCGGAAAGTCCTGTGCATAGCGGCCCGCGATGAAGCCGTTCAGGATCATCATACCCTTGGTATGGAGCGCGCCACCGAGTTTCGCCTCGCGCTCGATATCGGTGATGCGGCCGGAGCCCATGCGAACGCGCGCGGTGATACGGTTCGGACGGCCGAACGAAAAATCGCCGATCTGCAGGACGGCGAGACCATTGATCTGTCCGACCTTGGCACCCGTCGTGTCGACAAGCACGATGCCGCGATCGACGGTCTCCTGCGACCGGTCGCGGACGCGGTCGGCGCGCTGGATCTGGGCGTCGATGGCGGCATCCACGTCGGCAGCCGTCGTCGTCTTGTGACCGGACTTGCGTGCCCAGTAATCGGCTTCGCGAACGAGATCGGAGATGTAGCCGATCTCGATCGACAGTTTCTCACGGTCGTCGGCAAGGCGGGCGCCGTGCTCGATGATGCGTGCGACGGCCGATGCATCGAGTGGCAGAAGTGAGTGCTCGCGGACGATCGAGGCGACGATGCGGGCATAGGCCAGGTTATTGGCGCCGTTGCGCTCGATCGTGTCGTCGAAGTCCGCCTGGACCTTGAACAGGCCGGAGAAGTCGGGATCGTTCTGTGCCAGGAGGTAATAGATATCGCGTTCGCCGATGAGGAAGACCTTGACGTCGAGCGGGATCGGTTCGGGATCGAGCGATTGTGGGGCGAGTATGCCGGCGGCTTCGGCGGGCTGCTCGATGCGGATCTCGCGGGCGCGTAACGCGCGCTTCAGGGCTTCGTAGGCGAAGGGCGAAAGCAGCAGCTTGCGGGCGTCCAGCAGCAGATAGCCACCGTTCGCGCGATGCAATGCGCCGGGCTTGATGAGCAGGAAGTCGGTGACGATCGTGCCCATCTGGGCGACGTGCTCGATGCGGCCGACAAGGTTGCCGTAGACGGGGTTGATCTCGTCGACGAGCGGCGCGCCGGAAGTGGGGTCGCTCCGCTGGGGTTCGGTCGATGCGCCATGCGACACCATGACGTTGACCATGTAGCGTCGGAACCGCACGTCACGCGCGGTGTCGGCGGGTTCGCGCACGGTTTCGTGCTCGCTGTCGCTGTCGGGGAGGAAGATCGCGATGTTGCGGACGAGATCGGCCGCCGCCGTCTCGAGATGGGCAAGGACCTGGGGGACGTCGGAGAACTCTGCGGTCACGTCGTCGATGGCGCCGGCCACGGCGATACGGGCGATTTCCTCGTTGAGGGCGCTGATCCGGGCACGGCGGTCCTTTTCAGATTTTGGCATCCTTTCGAGAAGGCTGGACAGCTCCGCTTCCAGGGCCGCGATTTGCGCCTGCTTCTCTGTGCGCATGCTTTCGGGAAGGGCGTTAAACGTCTCCGGCTTGACGACCTTGCCTTCGTGGGTCGGTGCGATGGCGAAGCCGTTCGGCGTGCGCAGGATGGCGAGATTGTTGTCGGCGGCGCGGCGATTGAGTTCCTCGAGCGCATGCTCCTGGGTCGCCTGGAATTCGCCGTCGATGGTCCGCCGGCGCGTGCGGTAGTCGTCGCCTTCGAACAGGGCCGGGACGACGCCACGCAGTTCGTCGATCGCACCGATCATGGCCTTGGCAAATCTGGGTGCGCGTCCGGGCGGCAGACGCAAGGCGCGTGGCCGGGTCGGATCCGAGAAGTTATAGACATAGACCCAGTCGTCGGGCTTGGTGTGGGACGCGGCCTTCGGTTCAAGCTGTGCCTTGAGCGCCGTTCGTTTGCCGGACGCGGGCGGGCCGAGCACGAAGATGTTGTAGTCGAACGCGCGCATGCTCACGCCGAATTCGATCGCGGCTAGTGCACGCTCCTGGCCGATCAGGCCGGTGATGGGATCGAGTTCGGCCGTGGTCGTGAAGCCCAGCGTTTTTGGATCGACCGTGCGCCGCAGTTCCTCCGGTTTCAGAGACGCAGGCGCCGTGTCGCGCGCCGGTTCAGCGGCGGCCGATGGCGAGACTACCTTCGAGTTCGTGTCTGCCTGTCTGGTTTTCTGGCCGCGCCAAAATGCCATTCCGCCTCTCCCCGGGCCGTTCTGCTTCCATCGTTTGCGTCGCGGTGTATCTTGCGCCTCGGAAAAGCGACAGGAAAAGGGCGAAAATGGCCGACGAGCCGACTGAAATCGGTGGATCAGGCGCGCGCCGGCCGGATCTGGAACTTCCGGCCGACGGGCGGCAGTCGCAGCGCGCGCTCGATATTGCCAAGGGTGCTAGTCGGTTGCTTCTGGCGCACGGCTTCGCGCGGCTTTCCGAAGTGACGCTCAAGAGCGGGCGTCGCGCCGATCTCGTCGCGATCGACCTGAAAAGCGAGATCTGGATCGTCGAGATAAAGTCGTCGGTCGCGGATTTTCGCGCCGATGCCAAGTGGCCGGACTATCGCGCGTATTGTGACCGCTTCTTCTTCGCGGTCGGCCCCGATTTTCCGCTGGACATCCTGCCCGACGAGGTCGGCATCATCGTTGCCGACCGTTTCGGCGGTGAACTGGTACGTCCTGCGCCCGAGCACAAGCTCGCCGCCGCGCGTCGCAAGACGGTCACGCTGTTGATGGCGCGGGTCGGGGCGTTGCGGCTGCATGCGCTCGCCGATCCCGATATTCCGCTCGATGGCACGGTTCGGGAGTAAGGGTACCGTCGTCCGAATGTCCGTTACGGCAGCCGTGGCGGCTCGACGAAGAGGCCGACGATCTTTCGCGAGAGCGGCAGCACGAACAGGACGGTCGGGAAG
>DAOMWV010000233.1:0-3406 GCA_035436725.1 Hyphomicrobiaceae bacterium | reverse complement strand
CCGAGCTTTGCCACGCGCCGGCTGATAACGCCGTCCGCCGGCGCGCGCACATCCGCCCGCGACCGCCGCCATTCGAGATCGCGGCGCACGGCCTCGACCTGCGCCTTGTCCGCTTCCGCGACCTTGAGCGCATCCCGCGCCGCGACGAGCTGCGCTTCCGCCGTCTTTGCTGCCGCCTCACGGCTGTCCTGCGAGGCTTCGGAAATCACACCGGACTGCCGGAGCGGCCGGCCGCGCTCGAGCGCGTTCTTCGCTTCCGTCTGGCGTGCTTCCGCCGCGACGATGTTGCTTCGCGCCTGCGCGATGCCGGCCGTCGCCTTGGCGAGCGCCGCCGCGTTCTGAGCCAGTTGCGCATCGAGCGTGTCGGTCACGAGGCGCGCCAGCACGTCGCCCTGCTTCACCCGCTGACCTTCTTCCGCCAGCACCGCGACGATCCTGAGCCCCTCGACCTCGGGACCGACCAGGATCTCTTCCCTCGCGACGAGTGTCCCGGTGACCAGAACCTGATCGACGAAGTCGCCACGCTCCACCTTCACCACGCTGACCGCCGCCGCGAGCTTGTCGCCCGCAGCCGGAGTTGCAGCCTCTGGCGCGGGGGCGGGCTTCTTGAGAAGCGCGAGTTTGCCTGTCCAGGCGGCCCACCCGCCTGCCGCGACCAGCGCTCCGGCGGCGACCGCCATGATTGTCTTCGTTTTCATGATCATTGTGCCTTTTCTGGCAACCATTGTTTGCGATCGGACGACACGGCTTGCTGCAGCAGGATTCCGTTGCCGGAGTCGATCGAGCCTTCTATCGGGTTGATGAGTTCGCGCAGCATGCCGGTAATGGCCGGCAAGACCGCGCTGACATTGAATTCGGTGTGGATGGCCCGCCGCCAGAACAGTCCATCGCCCATCACGTCGAACACTTCGACCAGCGTCTCGATGCTGACGCGCGGCGCTATCCGGCCCTCGACCTCCATCCGGCGGAAGAGATCGGCGAAGGCGGAGCGGCAGTACTTCTCGACCCTGTCGACGATCTCGGCGATGCGGGCGTTGCGCGTGGCCTCGATTTTCATTTCGATGACGAACAGCCGCTTGTAGGACGGCTCGTCGGCGAAATACTGCACCGCGAGCGTGTTGAGGGCGGCGAGGAAATCCTGCGCCTGCCCGACCGCCGCGAACCGCTCGGCGAATTCCTCGCGGTCACGCTCGACGAGACCTTCGATGAGCGCTTCCTTGCTGTCGAAGTAGAGATAGAGGGCGCCCGGGCTGACCGAAGCCGCCTTGCAGATGTCCTGCATCGTCGTCCGGTGAAAGCCGGATCTGGCGAAACAGACGAGCGCCACATCCAGGATGTGCTCCCGGCGCGCAGCCTGGGTTTCCGGCTTGAGTTTCGGCATTTCGCGCAGCCCATTTCACAAAACGAACGATCGTTTTATTTGCGGGGTGCGGCAAAGAGTCAAGCCTGATCACGATCAAAATCGCGAAAAGTCCGCCCGGCGATGCCGGGCGGACTCACAAACTGTTGAGTTGCATAGATAATTCAGCGCGTCTCTTCAGGCGCCCGGTGATAGACGTCGTCCGTGCGGACGATATCGTCCTCACCGAGGTAGGTTCCGATCTGGACCTCGATGATCTCGAGGGGAACCTTGCCCGGGTTCTCGAGCCGGTGCCACTGCGTCGCGAAGATGTAGACGCTCTCGTTCTCCCGGACGAGCTTCTCGATCTCGCCGACGAACACCTTGGCCGTACCCTGCACCACGATCCAGTGCTCCGACCGGTGATGATGCATCTGCATCGACAGCTTCCCGCCGGGATTGACGTGCAGCAGCTTCACCTGGAAGCGGTTGCCGACATTGAGGCTCTCGAAGAAGCCCCAAGGCCGGTACGATCGGATGTGCGTCTCCTGCTCCTTGCGGCCACTCTGCTTCAACCGTGAGACGATCTTCGCCACGTCCTGCGCTCGCGCCCGGTCTGCGACGAGGAGCGCGTCGGGCGTGTCGACGATGACCAGATCCTTGACCCCGATCGTGGCCACCAGGCTCTTGTCGGAATGCACGTAGCAGTTGGTCGTATCTTCGAGCAGCGTGTCGCCGCTGGTGTAGTTGCCCTGCCCGTCGCGCGGCGCCAGATCCCACAGCGACGACCACGCCCCCACGTCGTTCCAGCCCACGTCGATCGGCAGCATCGCTGCCGCACTCGTCCGCTCCATCACCGCATAGTCGATGGAGATGTTGGGTGCGAGCCCGAACGACTGCCGGTCGAGCCTCAGGAAACCGAGATCCTCTTCCGCTTTGACGAGCGCCTGCTTGGCAGCGTCGAGAATGCGCGGATTGAGCCGCGCTAGCTCCTCGAGAAAAGTCCGCGCATGCAGCACGAAGATGCCCGAATTCCAGAAATAACTGCCTTCCGCGAGATAGGCTTCGGCCGTCGCCTGATCCGGTTTCTCGAAAAACTTGTCGACCGTGAAAGCCGCGCCCTTGAACCCTTCGAGATCCTCGCCCCGCTTGATGTATCCGTAACCCGTGTGCGCACTGTCGGGCTTGATCCCGAACAGCACGAGCTTGCCGGTCGCCGCGACCTTCGCCGCACGCCGCACCGCCTCGACGAACTTGGCTTCATCCCCGATCGCATGGTCGGACGGCATCACGACGATGACGCCGTTCGGGCTTTCGCTGGCCACTTCGAGGGCCGCCACGGCGATCGCGGGCGCGGTGTTCCGGGCGACCGGCTCCAGCACGATCGCCTTGCACTCGACCTTGGCCTGCTCGATCTCCGCCTTGACCAGGAACCGGTGGTCGTTGTTGCAGAGGATGATGGGCTTCTGGAAGCCGCTGCCGGTTCCGAGCCGTGCGAGGGTCGCACCGAGGAAGCTGAGCGGCGCGCCGTTGAAGCGAATGAACTGCTTCGGATACATCGCGCGCGACAGCGGCCAGAGCCGGGTGCCCGATCCTCCCGAAAGGATCACAGGATAAATCGTACTGGCAGAACTGGCCTGCATGCGGGCCTCCAACTGTCCGTCGCGTACCTTAAAGTCCCGGACGACCGAATCATCGCGTAAAACTATCAGCAGCCCGCCCCCCGAACAACGAACGCGACCGGACGAGGCGGTTCACCCTTCGAGGTAGGTGGCCTGATCTGAAGCGGTCTTACACCCTGCAAATGCGGCAGGCGCGGGACCGAGCCCGCGCCTGTGTGAATTTGATCGTGGGTGGGTGCCTCAGCGCCCGCGTTGCAGCAGCTTCTCGCGCAGGGTCCTGAGACCGCCCGCGGTGTTCGGATCGGGAGCAGCAGTACCGGCCGCAGCGACCGGCATCACCTGCGGCCTGAGATTGCTCGTGATC
This sequence comes from Hyphomicrobiaceae bacterium, assembly GCA_035436725.1. GTDB lineage: Bacteria > Pseudomonadota > Alphaproteobacteria > Rhizobiales > Hyphomicrobiaceae > JABFRJ01. Next base: position 81 of record DAOMWV010000233.1, on the reverse strand, counting down.
GGCTGACTGGTCGGTTCGCGGCGGAGGGATGGCGCTGCCGGACGTGCCGTCGCGGCGGGGCTGTCCGCGGCCGGCATTGCC
>DAOMWV010000232.1:0-3418 GCA_035436725.1 Hyphomicrobiaceae bacterium | reverse complement strand
GCTACAAAAGCCTGACGACCCACATCTTCGATCCCGACGATCCCTACATCGCGTCAGATGCCGTTTTCGGCGTGAAGGGTTCGCTGCTCGCGAAGTTCGTCCGCGTCGACGATGCGGCTGTTGCGGCGCAGCAGGGATTTAAGGGCCCCTTCTGGCTCGTCGAACATGATTTCGTGCTGGCGCGCGCATGACAGCGACGACGATCCCGTGATGTTGCTGCGTCGCAATATCGCGCAGCGGTTGCAACCTCGTGCGCCGATGCTTCTTGCTCCCGCGACGCATTGCCGTGCGCCAGATGATCCAACTTGCGGATCAGCTCGTTGGGTTGCTAGCCTTCATCCGATAAATGTCAGCGCACTCGACGGGGACGAATGAAAGCGCCGCCTTTCGGCTATGTCCGAGCCACTTCTCTGGCCGAAGCCCTCGAGCTTCTCGAAAAGCATGGACCTGACGCCCGGCTTCTGGCCGGCGGGCAGAGCCTGATCGCGTCGCTCGCGTTCCGGCTCTCCGAGCCCACGGTGCTGATCGATATCTCGCGCCTCGACGACTTGCGCGGCATCCACCGCGACGGAGACACGATCAGGATCGGAGCGGGGACCACGCACGCACAGCTCGGACGAGACGCGGTAATCGCGGCCCACGCTTCCCTCCTCCACAAGGCTGTGCCGCTGATCGCGCACGCGGCGATCCGAAATCGCGGCACGATCGGCGGCTCCATTGCCTACGCGGACCCCGCGTCGGAGCTCCCGGCTTGTTGCGTCGCCCTCGACGCCGCGGTCGTCGTCCGGTCGAAGGGCGGCGTACGCCGGATCGCGGCACGAGAGTTCTTCACGGGCCTTCTCACAACGGCCCTCGATTCCGCCGAGATCATCGAGGCCATCGAGGTTCCGGTCGCAAGCCCCGGATCGCGCCACGCTATCGAGGAGGTAACGCGGCGTTCGGGCGACTACGCGATGGCCGGTTTCGCCGCGAGCGTCCGGCTCGATGGCGCGCGCGTAGCGGATGCCCGGCTCGTCGGCTTCGGCATCGGTGAGACACCGGTCGCCGCTTCTTCTGCCGCTGCCGCACTCGTCGGGCGCCCGCTCGATGCGGATGCGATCTCGGCGGCGCAGGCGTCACTCAACAGCGACATCGACCCGCCGGCCGATCCGCATGGCAGCTCTGACACCAAACGGCATCTGGCGCGTGTCGTCCTCGGACGCGCTCTGCGTTCGATTGCCGGCACCGGGGAGGCACGCGCGGCATGACCGATATGGATACGACAGTGAGTATCGCTGTGACGATCAACGGCGAGCACATCCGGGCCCGCGTCCCGGCGCGCATGCATCTTGTGGATTTCCTCCGGCACGAACTCGGGCTCATGGGCTCGCATATCGGCTGTGAGCATGGCGTCTGCGGAGCCTGCACGCTTCGCGTCGACGGGCAAATCGTGCGCGGATGCCTCGTCCTCGCCGCGCAGACGGACGGTGGAATCGTCGAGACGATCGAAGGCGTTTCCGACAGCGGCGCGATCCGCGACCTGCAGGACGCCTTCATCGCGCGCAATGCGGCGCAGTGCGGCTTCTGTACGCCTGGAATGCTGATGACAGCGGCGGACCTGCTCGATGCCAATTCGTCACCGACCCGGGAGGAGATCCGCGAACATATCTCGGGCAACTACTGTCGCTGCACGGGCTATCAGGCGATCGTCGATGCGGTCGAGACCGTGGCAAAGCAGCGCGCGGGACGGAGCTGACGGCATGAGCACGATCATCGATCCGACCTCCGTCGACCGGCCGAACTCCTATATCGGCAAGTCGGTGCCGCGTCCGAACGTCGCCAAGCTCGTCGAAGGGCGCGGGCAATACGTCGACGACATCGTGCTGCCGCGCATGGCGCACGTGGTCTTCGCCCGTTCACCCCATGCGCACGCGCGCATCCGGCGCATCGACACGGCGGCGGCGTCGAAACAGCCGGGCGTGTTGCGCATCTTTACCGGAAAGGATCTCGCGGCGCATTGCGATCCGTGGGTCGCGGTGCTCGCCCATCTCAAGGGGATGAAGAGCGCGCCGCAGTATCCGCTGCCGCTGGAGACGGCAACGTGGATGGGCGAAGCTGTCGTCGCGATTGTCGCTTCGTCACGGGCAGAGGCAGAGGATGCGATCGCCCATCTCGACATCGACTACGAGCCGCTGCCGGCGGTGGCCGACATGGAGACCGCGCTCGATCCGGCGACACCCGTGATCCATGGCGAGCTCGGCGACAATCTGGTTTTCCAGCGCGTCAACGAGACCGGCGACGTGGAGGCCGCGTTCAAGGCTGCGCACAAGGTCGTGGAAGCCACGTTTCACACAGGGCGGCACACCGGCGTGACGCCGGAGCCGCGGTCGATCCTCGCGGACTACAATCGCGCGTCCGGGCGCCTCACCGTACATCACTCGACGCAGGCGCCGCACATGATGCAGGGCGTGTTCGCCAAGCACCTGCGGCTTGCGGAAGGCGACGTGCGCGTGATCTGCACCGACGTCGGCGGCAGTTTCGGCATCAAGGTGCACGTCTATCCGGACGAGGTCGCTACCGCGCTCATCGCCAAGCTGATGGGACGGCCGGTGAAGTTCGTCGCGGACCGGCTCGAGAGCTTTACTTCTGACATCCACGCCCGCGATCACCGCATCAAGGCGCGCATGGCGGTCGACGCCGAGGGCCGCATCCTTGCCATCGATGCCGACGATCTCACGGGGATCGGGCCCTATTCGGTCTATCCGCGCACGTCCGCAGTCGAGGGCAACCAGGTCGTCAACCTGCTCGGCGGACCCTACGATTTTCCGAACTACAGGGCGAAGACGACAGTCGTCCTGCAAAACAAGACACCGACTTGCCAGTATCGCGCCGTCGGCCACCCCATCGCGACGACGGTAACGGAGGGCCTCGTCGATCTCGCCGCCGACGCGGTCGGGATGGATCCGGCTGCGTTCCGGCTCAAGAACCTGATGGCAGACGACAGTTACCCGCGCACGTCGCCGGCGGGGATGAAGTTCGAGGGTCTGTCGCACGTCAAATCGCTCGCCATGCTGCTCGACATGATGAAGTATCCGTCGTTGCGTGCCGAGCAGGCGGCGTTCCGGCAAAAAGGCATTCATCGCGGCATCGGCTTTGCCAGTTTCATCGAACTCACCAATCCGTCGCCGTTCATGTACGGGATCGGCGGAGCGCGCATTTCGGCGATGGACGGGTGCACGGTGCGTATCGATCCGGACGGGTCGGTCGTGGCCGCGACCGGCGTCACCGAGCAGGGTCAGGGCACAGAGGCGATCATCTGTCAGATCGTTGCTGAAAGCGTGGGCGTGCCGATCGGCACCGTGCGCGTTCTGACAGGAGACACACAATCCACGCCCTATGGCGGCGGCACATGGGCGTGCCGAGGCGCGGGCATCGGCGG
>DAOMWV010000231.1:0-3477 GCA_035436725.1 Hyphomicrobiaceae bacterium | reverse complement strand
CAACAAGCCGACGCAGGAGGGCCTCTACCTCCACTTCAAGGCGATCAACGACGCGGTGGACCTGCCGTTCATCGTCTACAACGTGCCGGGCCGCGCGGTCGTCGATATCTCGGCCGAGACCATGGCGCGGATCGCGGAACTGAAGAATTTCGCCGGCCTCAAGGATGCGACCTCGAAAATGGAGCGGCTGTCGCAGCACCGCCAGCTCATCAAGCGGCCGTTCGCGGCGCTCTCCGGTGAGGATGGCAGCGCGCTCGGCTACAACGCGCATGGCGGCGACGGCACGATATCGGTCACGGCCAACGTGGCTCCGAGCGAGTGCGCCGAGTTCCAGGAACTCTGCTTCAAGGGCGATTTCCGTGCGGCGCTCAAGATCCATGACCGTTTGATGCCGTTGCATGACGCGCTCTTCTGCGAGACGAACCCGGCGCCGGTGAAATATGCCGCTTGGCGGCTCGGCCTCATTTCTAGCCCGGAATGCCGCCTGCCCATGGCACCGCTCACGGAGTCGAGCAAGAAGGTCGTCGATGCGGCTCTCGTCAAGGCCGGCCTGCTGCAGGCCAAGGCGGCGGAATAAACCTTCGAGGTCCCGTGTCTGCGTCGCACAGTGAAGACGCTGTGCCGCGCACGGGATGACACACATCTTCCTGTCATCCCGGACGCAGTGCAGCGCGTTCCAGCGGTGCACTGCAGATCCGGGACCTCCAAAAAAGCCGATGCCATGACCAAGAAGGACGACGGGCACAAGACGGTCGCGGAAAACCGCAAGGCCCGGCATGAATACTTCATCGAGGACACCTTCGAAGCTGGCCTGTCGCTCACGGGCACGGAGGTGAAGTCGCTGCGTCTAGGGCATGCCAACATCGCCGAAAGCTATGCGAGCGCAGAAGACGACGGGATCATGCTCGTCAATGCCTACATCCCGGAATACAAGCAGGCCGGGCCGTTCTTCCAGCACGAGACGCGGCGGCCGCGTCGGCTGCTCTTGAAGCTGCGCGAGATCCACAAGCTCACGATCGCGCTGACGCGCGAGGGCATGACGCTCATTCCGCTCGAGATCTATTTCAATGCAAAAGGCCGGGCGAAGCTGAAACTCGGGCTCGCCAAGGGCAAGAAGCTGCACGACCGTCGCGCGGATGCCGCCAAGCGCGACTGGCAACGGGACAAGGCCCGCCTGATGCGCGAAAAGGGGTGAGAGGGATGTCGCGGTATCCGCGAGGCAGACACTCGATAATGGTCGCCAGTGGCTTACTGCCTATTGTCCTTTCTTTCACTGGACTGAGTGTCGGTTGGGTGCTTGCAATCAGCTGTTCGTGGGACTACCGCTGACAGTCTTTTTCACACTGCGACTGAAGTAACCCTCACCCGTCCCTTCGGGGCACCCTCTCCCTTGAGGGAGAGGGAATAAACTGCAGCAATGGTTTTCTCTTTTCCCTTCTCCCCTTGGGGAGAAGGTGGCGCGGGGCGCCGGATGAGGGGGCCTTCTCTGCACCCGCTCGACTGATACTATCTCACCTTGGGAAACTCTCCGAAGTACAGAAGGGCGAAGCATGGCTGGCGTTGCAATTATCACAGCAGCAGGGCGCGGGATCGGCGCAGGTGTCGCGCGGAAGCTGGCGGCGGACGGCTACAAGCTCGGCCTGCTGTCGCCGGGCGAAAGTGTCGTAAAGCTAGGCGAAGAACTCGGCGCGTTCGTCGTGCGCGGATCGGTGACGAACCCCGACGATCTGAAACGGCTGGTCGAAGGTACGGCCGAAAAGTTCGGCCGAATCGACGCTGCCGCAATCAACGCCGGGCATCCGCCGAAAGGACCGCTCCTCGAAATCCCGGATGCCGACTGGCATCTCGGCCTCGACATGAGCGTGATGCCGACGATCCGGCTGGCGCGTCTGCTCACGCCTATGTTCAAGGCCCAGGGCAAGGGCGCGATCGTCGCGCTTTCGAGTGCCTGGGCGCACGAGCCCAGCGCGGAGTTTCCGATGACGACGCTGCGCGCGGCATTGGGATCGTGGGTCAAGCTCTACGCCGATACGTTTGCGAAAGACGGCATTCGCGCCAATGTCGTGCTGCCCGGCTTCATCGACAGCCTGCCCCTCAAAGAGGAGCGGCGGGCAAAGATCCCTGCGGGTCGCTACGGCTCGACGGACGAGCTAGCAAACGTTGTCGCTTTCCTGCTTTCTGATGCAGCCAGCTACGTCACAGGTCAAAGCCTGCGGGTCGATGGCGGCATCATGCGGAGCGTGACGTGACGCACGCGTTTTCGGCGGCGGACGTCGAGGCGTTCGAACTTGCGGCGGCGCGGGCGTGGCCTGCTCTGCGCGTCGAACACGTAGCGGGCTGGCGGGTCCGGCTTTCGGGTGGGGGCACGCGGAGGGCGAATTCTGTCCTGCCGATCGGTTATGACGGGTCCGATGTCGAGACCGCCGTCGGCCGTATCGAGGAACTCTATCGCACACAGAAGACGCGCTGCTATTTCCAGGTATCGAGCGCATCGACCCCTGCCGACCTCGACGCACGTCTCGCCGCTCGCGGCTACGCGATCGAGGAACCGTGCCGCCTGATGGCCAAGCGGCTGTCACCGATGCCTATGCCGGACACCGTGACCGTTACGGACGCGCCAACGGGAGCATGGCTCTCGATATACACCGAGCCGCTCGACGACGCGCGCAAGGCCGCAGCGCCGGCCGTGCTTGCAGGTATGCCCGCGCCCAAGGCGTATTTCACGGTCGTTCGTCGCGGAGAAAGTCAGGCGTCGGCGCTCGGCGTGCTCGATCCGGCGACGGGCATCGTCGTCGTGGAGTGCGTGGCGACGAGATCGCACATGCGCCGCACCGGCGCAGCTCGCCTCGTCACGGATGGTCTCGAAGCCTGGGCTGCGGAACGCGGCGGCAGGTTCGCCGTCTTGCAGGTGGTTGAGACAAACCAGGCGGCAGTCACACTCTACGAGCGCCGTGGCTATGCCGTAGCCGGCCGGTATCATTATCGCTGGAAAGCCGTCTGACCCGATCGGCTCAGACAGGCGCCACATACGGCGAGCGACGTTCGACGAGCATCTGCCCCGTGAACTTGTAGACGATTTCGCCCTTTTGATTCCGGCCCTCGGAGCGGGTTATGACAAGACCCGTCTTCGGCCGCGATTTGAGGTCGCGCTTCTCGACGACCTTCTGTCGGAAGCTCACGGTGTCGCCGACCAGTACCGGCTTCGGCCACTGCAGGTTCCTGAAACCGGGCGACGGGCCCCAGGTGGCGATTGGATTGCCCGCTGCCGCGATCGCGCGCGCGTGCTCTTTTCTGGCGTCGACGACCTTGCGGATGAAAGTACTCGCCGTGTGCCAGCCGCTTGCAGACAGCCCGCCGAACAGCGAGCGTTTACCGGCTTCCTCGTCGAGATGAAATGGTTGTGGATCGTACTGGCGCGCGAATTCGAGGACCGCATCGCGCTCTAAAGTCTGGCTGCCGATATCCCTTAAATCACCG
>DAOMWV010000230.1:0-3514 GCA_035436725.1 Hyphomicrobiaceae bacterium | reverse complement strand
AGAAGCGTCGGCGCGACCGTCAGGCCACCGCGGGCATCCGGCGACAGTGGCGACAAGCCTTCGAACCCGTCCCACGCCTCCGGCAGCGATGCGACGCCATCCGCTGCCGTCGCCGCCGCACAGAAGGCCGCGCGCGCCGTCCCGATCAATCCCGCCGCGTATACTATCGTCCGCGATCTCGACACCCTGAAATCCTGGCTCGACCGCGCCCGCGCCGCCCGCCGCTTCGCCTTCGATACCGAGACGACGAGCCTCGACGCCATGCGCGCCGATCTCGTCGGCGTTTCCATCGCCATCGCACCGGGCGACGCCTGCTACGTTCCTCTTGGACATACCACAGGCACCGGTGATCTCTTCGGCGGCGGCGGTCGCGTCGAAGGCCAGATCGCCGTGCGCGATGCGCTCGCCCTTCTGAAGCCGCTGCTCGAAGACCCGCATGTCCTGAAGATCGGCCAGAACCTGAAATATGACGCTCTCGTCCTCGCCCGCCACAAGATCACCATCGCCCCGCTCGACGACACCATGCTGATGAGCTACGTGCTCGACGGTGGTCGCGGCAGTCACGGCATGGATGCCCTGTCCGAGCGCCATCTCGGCCACGTCCCGATCAGCTTCGACACCGTCATCGCCCACGCGGCCGGCGCAAAGAAATCCGACAAGTCGTTCGCCGGCGTTCCGATCGACAAGGCCGCCGAGTACGCCGCCGAAGACGCCGATGTGACGCTGCGTCTCTGGATGGCGCTGAAGCCGCGCCTCGCCGCCGAACGTATGACCACCGTCTATGAGACGCTCGAACGTCCGCTGTTGCCCGTCGTGGTCGATATGGAAAAGGCCGGCATCAAGGTCGACACCTCCGTCCTCTCCCGGCTCTCCTCCACATTCGCGCAGCGCGTCGCCCGCCTCGAAGAGGAGATCCACGAACTCGCCGGCCACAAGTTCAATCTCGGCTCACCGAAGCAGCTCGGCGAACTCCTGTTCGACCAGCTGAAACTTCCCGGCGGCAAGAAAACCAAGACCGGCCAGTGGGAAACGCGCGCCGGCCTTCTCGACGATCTCGCCGCCAACGAGGAGTTGCCCGACGACGCGCGTCGTCTCATCAACACCATGCTCGAATGGCGCCAGCTGACGAAGCTCCGCTCCACCTACACCGACGCGCTGCCCGGCTTCGTCGATCCCGACACGGGCCGCATCCATACGTCCTACGCACTCGCCGCGACCACGACAGGCCGTCTGGCATCCTCCGATCCGAATCTCCAGAACATTCCCGTCCGCACCAAGGAAGGGCGCGAAATCAGAACCGCCTTTGTCGCCGACAAGGGCATGAAGCTCATCTCCGCCGACTACAGCCAGATCGAGTTGCGCGTCCTCGCCCACATCGCCGACATCCCGCAGCTGAAAAAGGCATTCGCCGACGGTCTCGACATCCACGCCATGACCGCATCCGAGATGTTCGGCGTGCCCGTCAAGGACATGCCCGCCGAGGTGCGTCGCCGCGCCAAGGCCATCAACTTCGGTATCATCTACGGCATTTCCGCCTTCGGTCTCGCCGCCCAGCTCGGCATCACCAAGGAAGAAGCCGGCGACTACATCAAGACCTACTTCTCGCGCTTTCCCGGCATCCGCGCCTACATGGACTCGACAAAAAAATTCGCCCACGACAACGGCTACGTCGAAACCATTTTCGGCCGCCGCATCCACTATCCCGAAATCAACACCAAGAATCCGTCGATGCGCGGTTTCCTCGAACGCGCCGCCATCAACGCGCCCATCCAGGGTTCCGCCGCCGACATCATCCGTCGCGCCATGATCCGCATGCCGGCAGCGCTCCATGAAGCAAAACTCGACCACACCACCATGCTGCTGCAGGTTCACGACGAACTCATATTCGAGAGCCGGACAGGCGAAGTCGAAAAGGCACTCGGTGTCGTCAAATCCGTGATGGAGAAAAGTTCGCTTCCCGCAGTCAAGCTCGCCGTACCGATCCAGGTCGACGCGAAGGCCGCCGACAACTGGGAAGCCGCACATTGATCTCACAGGTCTCGTCCCGTGAGGGGCAGAGATCTGATCGTCGCTCACATTCATCGTGTGTGTGCGGGAGGCAGGCAGTCCTGAAACGAAATTGTGTCTGCACCGGATTTCTCCGTGCAGTTTGAAAATCTCCCGGGGTGCGCGGTGTGTCACCGTCACAGCCTTTCGGGGCGCCGCGTATGCGCTTACACGCGTTTGCGAAGCGGAATGACACTTCGCACATTCGTGCATCGGGCATACGGGGCAACACGGTGTCACCCGCGCGAGCGTGTCCGGGATGTGAGACCTCTCCAGGCGCGAATCGGCCAATCGCGACCCGCCGTGGTCCTACCGGGGCGGGGTTGTTATCACGCTCCGGGCTTTGCTTTCGCAAACCGTTCGACGCGCAAAAACCTCGTGTCTCACCGGGCGGCTTAAGCGCGTACAGAACCCATTTCAGGATCCCGTCCATTTCGCCGGCCACGCTGTCCGCCACTGTTCGGCAAGCTCTCGAGCAGCCCCCGGGAGGAGCGGACATGCGCGCGACTGTGCCGCCCCGCAACGGCGCCGTCCACTAGGTACCTGCCTAGTTGACAGCGCTCGCCGGGAGACGGTGAACGCGGACGGTTACGAGTTTGACGGGGTTTTGTCATCCCGGATGCGGTGCAGCACGCTTCAATGGTGCACCGCTGATCCGGGACCTCCGGGATTTGCACGAGATCCCGTGCCTGCGCAGCGTAACTCCGTGCCGCAGTGCGCACGGGATGACAATAAAGAGTGGCGCCGCGTGCACGCTCTATCTTAAGCCCCGCGCAGCATCCGCGCGCACGCATCCACGAACACTTCCGCTCCCGTTACGATGTCCGCGTCGTCGGTGTTCTCCGTCCAGTGGTGCGAAATACCGTTGATCGACGGCACGAACATCATAGCCGCCGGCATCACGGTCGAAAGGATCTGCGCGTCGTGCCCCGCCGCACTGGGCATCCGCGTATGCCGTCCTCCGCCAACGGCACCACTCGCGGCCTCGATCGCCGCCTGAAAGCGTGGATCCATGTGAGCCGGTGCACCGACGCGGATGTTCTTGACCGTGACGCCGCACGGCCCTTGTGCCGTCGCCTCCGCCGCCATCTCCCGCAACAGCGTCTCCAGTCGCGCGATGACAGCCACGTCGTCGTCGCGGATCTGGAACATCATCACCGCGCGCCCCGGGATGATACTCGGCGCGCCCGGATCGAGCGTGATCCGGCCCGTGGTCCATACCGTGCGCGGCCCGCATGCCTTCGGGAACGCCTGATCGATGGCGACACAGAACTTCGCAAGCGCAAGCCCCGCATCCTTCCTCACGGCCATCGCCGTCGTGCCCGCGTGGTTCTGCTCACCCGTGAACGTCACCACGTATTGCCAGATGCCGACGATCGACGTGACGACACCGACCTTGAGCCCGCTCGTCTCGAGCGATCGTCCCTGCTCGATATGCGCCTCGAAGTACCCGATGTGGCGCCCGCGC
>DAOMWV010000229.1:0-3588 GCA_035436725.1 Hyphomicrobiaceae bacterium | reverse complement strand
GATCAGGGGCATCAGGTGGCTCGGCGTTTCGGCGTTACCGTGGTCGAAGGCGCAGATGCAACTTCGCGCGCGGGTCGGGTTCGTGCGGGATCTCGTGCCGGGCGATTGGCCGGACCTGTCGGACGAGGGGCTTTCCGGGGCGCTGGAGGACTGGCTGGCGCCGTTCCTCGACGGCAAGACGCGTCTCTCAGATATCGGCGCCGACGATCTCGGCCCGGCGCTCGATGCGCTGCTGCCGTGGGCGCTCCGCAGCACGCTTGACGAGGTGGCTCCGACGCACTTCGTGGCGCCGACCGGCATGGCGCATCCGATCCGGTACGACGGTCCGGGCGCACCGGCCATATCCCTCAGGGTGCAGGAACTGTTCGGGCTCAAGGATCATCCCTCCATCGGGAATGGTCGGCTCGGGCTTACGATCGAGATGCTGTCGCCGGCGCATCGGCCGATCCAGGTGACGCGCGATCTGCCGAAGTTCTGGGCGGGCAGCTGGCGCGACGTGCGCGCCGACATGCGCGGGCAATATCCCAAGCACGTCTGGCCGGAGGATCCGGCGCATGCACAACCTACGACGCGCGCGAAGCCGCGTGGCAGCTAGGTTCTCGTGCCGCTGTGGTCACATCGGCGTCACGAACTCGGTGTTTTATATTGCGCATGCGAAACCAGAATCGCCGTGCAACCTTTTTCCACCTCGAAAGTTACTTGACGTGTAGACTTAATGTCTCACTAAATGATTCATGTGAGACTTCTCGTCATTCGGAACGCCGAACCGAGGAAGCAGACAGGGGTCGTGTAATGGACATGGACGCACTGGCACGGGCAGCGGAAGCCGCAGGGTACGCGATGGCGTCGATCGAGGAATTCGACGACGTGGCGCCGCCTAAACCGACGGGTGACGCGGTGGCACGTGGTGCGCGCGATCCGAAGCCTGTCCTGGCGAAAGCGGGAGAGCTTGTTCCGGTCGGTGCGGCTCCGGCAACGAAGTCGGTTGCGACCGGGCTGGCCGAGCAGTCAGTCGCGGCTGCCCAGGCCATCCGTCAGGCCGTCTACGGCTATATCGGCGGGCGCGGCGCGCCGGCCTGAAGTCGGGTTGCAGGGCGCTCGATGTTTTGCGACTGCGCCACTGCTTTTCGCTATCATGCAAAACGAACGAACAGGGCCGGTTTTCCGGCCCTTTGATTTTTCGCGGAAATTCGGCGCTCGTGATTTTCCTGGTGCCATTAGTTGGCGCAAATAACGAAAATGTGCGACTGCCGACGATTTACTTGCCATATCGACCGGGTATCAATCTGACGCGCCTGAACTCGCCTGCCGGGGGGTGTTTGGGAACAACAGGCTTTCAGCTGCTCGCTTCACAGGAGATTGATCGTATGCTTCGTATCATTGCCGCAGTCGCCGCCATAGCCGTCGGGGCGACCATCGTGCACGCGCAGAGCGCCGCCATTGGCCAGCGCAAGGACGCCTTCAAGGCCATGGGTGGGGCCATGAAGGACCCGGTCGCCATGGCGAAGGGCGAACAGGCGTTCGATCTCGCCAAGGTTCAGGCATCGCTCAAGACGATCGGCGAAAAGGCCGATGTGGTCAAAGGCCTGTTCCCCGATGACAGCAAGACGGGCGGGGATACCAAGGTTCTTCCGGTAGCGTTCGAGAAGAAGGCCGACTTCCTGGGCCGCTTCGACAAGCTCGCTGCCGACGTGAAGGCTGCGCAGGCGGCGATCAAGGACGAAGCATCGTTCAAGGCCGAGTGGGGCAAGATCGGCGCGAACTGTGGCGCCTGCCACAAGGAATACCGCCAGCCGCAGTGAGTATGTCGGCACTGCCGGAGTACAGGATGGCCACCGATCGTATCGGTGGCCATTTTTTCGTCTCAGGTCGCGCGTCCAGTACCTCGGGAATTGCCTGAAATCTTGCGATCTCAACGGTTTATCCTTGATTCCGGTCAGGGTACGGCTTGACGATCGCGCGGGCCTTCTGGACAAAGACTTCTGGCCGGGGTTTGACCGGAACCGATTCGGGCCATTTTCGCAGCGTTTCGGGCAGGACTGGATTTGGCGCTTAACCCGACATCGACGTTCCTTCTTCGGCAGATCCGGTCTCCCTTTCGCGGTGCCGGCGACAGTGGGCCGTCGTCGGACGTGGGGGGATCGAGCATCCTGTCGCGGTTTCTCGCGCAGTGGGTTGCGCCGCGCTGGCGGGACATCCTGCGCACGGCGGTGGTGGCGCTCTTCCTCGCGGTTGCAACGAGCGGCTACCCGCTGATCATCAAATATGCATTCAACACCATCGGCCAGGGACAGATGGGGCCGATCTGGTACGTGCTCGGTGGGATCGTGGTTGCGACGGCGGCGCGCGGGCTCTTTCTCTACATGCATCAGGTCATGTCCAACGGGGCTGTGCTGCGACTGACGGCGGACCTGCAGCGGGCGGTTTTCGCACGCATAGTCGATACAGATTATTCCAAGCTGGTGCGCGAAGGTACCGGTCATCTCGTGTCGCGGATCACGAACGACATCGGTGCCATCCAGGGTGCTGCGTCGCTGGCACTCAATACCTTGCTGCGCGACATCGTCACGGTGATCGGTCTTCTGGCGACGATGCTCTATCTCGATCCCGTGCTGTCGCTGATCGTCATCGGCATCTACCCGTTCACAGTGCTGCCCATCGTCGCCGTGAGCCGCCGCCTGAGGCGCGTCTCGAAAGCGACGCAGCACGAGATCGGAGACATGACCGCGACACTGACCGAAAAACTATCGGGTCTGCGGCTCATCAAGACGTTCCGGCTCGAAACCTACGCGACCGACCAGCTCGGGCAGAAGTTCGAGCAGATCTTCAAGCTCAGGATGAAATCGGTCCGGGCTAGAGCGCGGCTCAGCCCGATGCTGGAAGCGTTCGCCGGCGTGGCGATCGCGGGCGTGATCGGGCTTGCGACGTGGCGGATCGCGTCCGGGATTTCGACGACCGGCGATTTCATGGCGTTCGTCACGGCGTTGCTGCTGGCGGCGAACGCGCTGCGCACGATCGGCAATTTCACGACGGGCCTTCAGGAAGGGCTCGCGGCGGTTGAACGGCTCTACGATATTCTCGACGACAAACCGCTGGTGGTCGACCGGCCCAACGCCAAGCCGCTGGAGATTACGGAGCGCTCGATCGAACTGCGTGACGTAACCTTCGCATACGACGGAGCCGCCGACCTGCCGGCGCTCAGGTCTGTGTCTCTTGTCGTACCGGGAGGCAAGACGGTGGCGCTGGTCGGACGATCCGGCTCGGGCAAGTCGACGATCATCAATCTCGTGCCACGGCTCTTCGACGTCACGGGGGGCGCGATCCTGATCGACGGTCAGGACGTGCGTGAGGTCACGCTCGAGACGCTGCGTTCAGCTGTCGCCATCGTGAGCCAGGAGGTGACACTTTTCGACGATACCATCGCGGCGAACATCGGTCTTGGGCGGCTCGGTGCAACCGAAGAAGAGATCGTCGCGGCGGCGAAGGCGGCGGCGGCTCACGATTTCATCATGGCGCAACCGCTCGGCTATGCGACGCGCGTCGGGGACGGCGGGGTCCGGCTTTCCGGAGGTCAGCGGCAGCGGCTCC
>DAOMWV010000228.1:0-3632 GCA_035436725.1 Hyphomicrobiaceae bacterium | reverse complement strand
ACGATCAGCCGGCGATGGGCGGGAAGAACCGGATTCTGACGCTGCTCGATACCTACTCGCGTTTTGCTCATGCGGTCGAAGCACGGGCGCAGTATTGGGCGGACAATTTTGTGGCAACTTTGGATGCGGTTTGCGGTAAGGTGGGCTATCCGAAGTCGATCCGTGTTGATCAAGGCACGGAGTTCGTGTCGCGAGATCTAGATCTGTAGGCTTACACTCACAACGTCGTTCTGGATTTCTCGCGGCCCGGGAAGCCAACGGATAACGCGTTCATCGAGGCGTTCAATGGTCGTTTGCGCGCGGAGTGCCTGAACGCTCACTGGTTCATGACGCTGGCGGATGCGAGAGAAAAGCTTGAGTGTTGGCGTAGAGACTACAACGAGGTGAGACCGCATGGAGCAATCGGGAACAAGGTCCCGATCTCGTTACTGAATCCCGCTGGCGCTACCAGCCCGTCAGCGGCGAAAAAGGCCGAAAACTCCAGCTTCGAATGAGGGCACGTTGGGGCTCAGAGCACGTAACGACGGACTCACGTTTTGAACGAGTACTCATCGGGCGGAGGCAACGTTGCAGGCTGCTGACGGACGCGCCTGATGTAGTAGTCTCCGGAACAAGGGGCAGTACGCCTCCGTTCACCCGATTCGCAGCAGGGATATTCACGATGACAACAGCCGGCAACTTCCGTGTCGATGGCGATCGGCTCTGGGCCGATCTCGAGGCGATGGCGCTGATCGGGCCCGGCGTGCGCGGGGGCTGCAACCGGCAGACGCTGACCGACGCGGACGCCGAGGGTCGCGCCCTCTTCAAGCGCTGGTGCGAGGCGGCCGGGATGCGTGTTTCGGCCGACAAGATGGGGACGATGTTCGCGACGCGGCCGGGCACCGATCCGGACGCGCTGCCGGTCTACATGGGAAGCCATCTCGACACGCAGCCGACGGGCGGTCGCTACGACGGCGTGCTCGGGGTGCTGGCAGCGCTCGAAGTCGTCCGCACGCTCAACGATCTCGGCATCAGGACGAAGCATCCGATCGTCGTCACCAACTGGGCCAACGAGGAAGGCGCGCGCTTCGCACCGGCCATGCTCGCATCCGGCGTGTTCGCTGGCGTGCATACGCTCGATTACGCCTACAGCCGCAAGGACCTCGACGGGAAGACCTACGGCGCGGAACTCGCACGCATCGGCTGGGTCGGCGAAGAGGAGGTCGGGGC
Source organism: Hyphomicrobiaceae bacterium (assembly GCA_035436725.1). Lineage (GTDB taxonomy): Bacteria > Pseudomonadota > Alphaproteobacteria > Rhizobiales > Hyphomicrobiaceae > JABFRJ01. The sequence continues at coordinate 2,423 of DAOMWV010000228.1, read as the reverse complement.
GCGCAAGATGCACGCCTATTACGAATTGCATATCGAGCAAGGTCCCATTCTCGAAGCAGAGAACACGACGATCGGCGTGGTCACACACGGGCAGGGTCTCTATTGGCTCGAGATCACGCTCACGGGGCGCGACGCGCATACCGGATCGACGCCCATGAAGCTCAGGGTCAACGCAGGGCTCGCCATGGCGCGCATCTTCGAGTTCGTCGAGGCCTTGGCGATGGAGCATCAGCCGGACGCGGTCGGCGGTGTCGGGCAGGTGACGTTCTCGCCCAACTCGCGCAACGTGCTGCCGGGAACGGTCGTGTTCACGATCGACATCCGGTCGCCGAATGCGGCGAAACTCGCTGCCATGCGCGAGCGGATAGAGGCGGAAGCGCCGAAGATCGCGGGCGCGCTCGGCGTCGGTTGCGCCATCGAACGGATCGGGCATTTCGAGCCCGTAGCATTCGATGCGGGCCTCGTCGGCAATGTGCGGTCGGCGGCGACACGGCTCGGCTACACGCACAGGAACATCGTATCGGGAGCGGGACACGACGCGTGCTGGGTCGCGAAGGTCGCGCCCGCGACGATGATCATGTGTCCGTGCGTCGGCGGCATCAGCCACAACGAGGACGAGGAAATCACGCGGGACTGGGCGAAAGCGGGCACGGACGTGCTGCTGCATGCGGTGCTCGAGAGCGCCGTGATCGTCACCGAGTAAAGCCCGACCGGTCGGGCGTCACGCACGCCGGGTCAGTTCGTCTTGATGTCGCGGAAGCGGATGTTCGGGGCGCGCTCGATGGTCCAGTTGAGGTCGAACTCCGACGTCGCCATGAAGACCTGATCGCCATCGACATCGGTGGCGATGGCGGCGCGGTTGCGGGCGACGAAGCGGGCAAGTTCTTCCTTGTCGTCGGAGGAGATCCAGCGCACGGTCGAGTAGGCGCAGCCGTCGAACATGGCGGAGAGGCCGTATTCGTTGGCGAGCCGATCCTTCAAGACGTCGAGCTGCAGCGCGCCGATCACGCCGACGAGCGGCGGTGATCCGTCGAGTGGGGAGAAGAGCTGGACGGCGCCCTCCTCGACCATTTCGGTCAGCGCGTCCTTGAGCTTGCGCGCGCGGATCGCGTCTTCGAGGCGGACGTGACGGAGGATTTCCGGGGCAAAACTCGGGATGCCGACGAACTGGAGGTCCTCGCCTTCGGTGATCGTATCGCCGATGCGGAGAAGACCCTTGTTCGGGATACCGACGACGTCACCGGCGTAGGCTTCCTCGGCGAGCGAACGGTCCTGGGCGAAGAAGAACTGCGGCGCCTGGAGGACGAACGTTCGATCGGTGCGGACGTTGCGGACGCGCATGCCGCGTGTGAGGCGGCCGGAGCAGATGCGCATGAAGGCGATGCGGTCGCGATGGTTCGGGTCCATGTTGGCCTGGATCTTGAAGACGAGGCCCGTCATCTCCTTCTGGCCGGGATCGACGAGGCGCGTCGCGGCCTTCTGTGCGCCCGGCGGCGGCGCGTGCGCAATGAGGGCGTCGAGCAGATCCTTGACGCCGAAGTTGCGCAAGGCGCTCCCGAAAAAGACCGGCGTCAGTGTGCCGTGCCGGAAGGCTTCGAGGTCGAACTTGCCGCAGGCGCCTTCGACGAGATCGATCTCTCCCGCCCAGGCTTCCACGCCGTCCTCGCCCATCAGTTCCGCGATGAAGGGATCAGCGGGACCGTCGACTTTCGTGCCTTCGTCGTCGCGGTCTATCTGGCGAACGCGGGGCGAGCGGAGATCGTAGGTGCCGCGAAAGCCGCGACCGCTGCCGATGGGCCAAACCATCGGCGCGGTATCGAGCGCGAGCGTCTTTTCGATCTCGTCGAGTAGGTCGAACGGTTCGCGCGCCTCGCGGTCCATCTTGTTGATGAAGGTGATGATCGGGATGTCGCGCAGGCGGCAGATTTCGAACAGTTTGCGCGTGCGGGCCTCGATGCCGCGCGCCGCGTCGATGACCATGATGGCGGCGTCGACCGCGGTCAAAGTGCGGTAGGTGTGATCGGAAAAGTCCTCGTGGCCGGGGGTGTCGAGCAGGTTGAAGACGACGCCGCCGTACTCGAACGTCATGACGGAGGTGGCGACAGAGATGCCGCGCGCCCGCTCGATCGCCATCCAGTCGGAACGGGTCGACGGGCGATCCTTCTTGGACTTGACCTGACCTGCGAGCTGGATGGCGCCACCGAAGAGAAGGAGCTTTTCGGTCAGTGTCGTCTTGCCGGCGTCGGGGTGGGAGATGATCGCGAAGGTGCGGCGGCGGGCAATTTCACCCGTCCAGGGCGACGTCGTCTCAGAGTGCATTTGGGCTTCCGGATCGGGCTCGGGCACGGTGACGGCCGGCCCCGGCAAGGGCCTGTTACCGCGCCGCGCTCGCTTGGCCCGTGGCAGGTGCGAGGTTCGGACTT
>DAOMWV010000227.1:0-3639 GCA_035436725.1 Hyphomicrobiaceae bacterium | reverse complement strand
GCCTTGTTGGTGACGAGGACGACAGGCCTGCCGGAATTCCGCGCGATGCGCGCAAAGGTCTCGTCCGACGGGGTCACGCCGGCGCGGGCGTCGATCACGAACAGCACGAGGTCGGCGGACCGGACGGCGATCTCGCTCTGCTCGCGCATGCGGGCTGCGATGGTGCCACGTCCGCTTTCCTCGAGACCCGCGGTGTCGACGAGCTGGACCTCGCGGCCGCCGAGACTCGCGACCCCGACCTTACGGTCGCGCGTGAGGCCGGGCAGGTCCGAGACGAGCGCGTCGCGGGTCCCGGTCAGCCGGTTGAACAGGGTGGACTTGCCGACATTGGGGCGGCCCATGATAGCGATGATCGGTTGCTTTTGCGGCATGGCGGGTGAGCGGTTCTCGGTGATCGATGCCCCTCATAGGGGGTTCGCGGGCAAAACGCCAATGCCGCGAACGATCGGGGGTGATGGCGTCGGTGGGGCGCAACGGGTCGTCTCACCGGGTCTTCCGGGCGGATCGGCGCCGGCGGGCGAGGCGACGCACTCCATAGCAGACGGCGAGACATGCATTTGCAGAAATTGCGATGCCGGTTGGAGAGTGCGTTAATCTTCCGGCGTTCTCCCCAGCCGAAAGGATCGACGATGAGCCAGCGCTTCACGTTCAGCCATCTCAAGGAGTCGGATTTCGCGGCCAACGGTCTCAGGCCCTATGCGCGCTATCGGGACCTCGGGTTCGCCGCCGCGACGGAGGGAACGGCGGTCGCGCAGGTCATCCGGTTCGTGCCGCCCTGTACCGACGAGGTCAGGCAATGGCACACCCACGACGTCCAGTTCCAGATGGTCTACGTGCTCAAGGGGTCGATCACGACAGAGATGGAAGGGCACAAGCCGGAGAAGATGATGGCGGGCTCGTCCTGGATCCAGCCACCGAAGATCCGGCACCGTGTGGTCGACTATTCGGACGACTGCGAGGTGCTCGAGATCGTGCTGCCGGCAGATTTTGCGACCGAGATGGTGCCGGCTCCGTGACCGCGTACGCGCGGCGGCGCACATGATGCGGCTGCCACGCGCTGCTCGTTCCACTCAGAACTGCCGGATAAGGCGTTTGATCAGATCCTGGTCGGCGCTGGCCGGATCGGCTGCGGCCTCGGCGGCGGGGACGATGTCTTCGGCGTTATCGACCGTGATGAAGGTCACTTCCAGGCCTGTGCGGATGAACGCCTCGTCCCGCATGTGGCCGAGCAAGGTCAGGAATGGCTTCCAGAAGTCGCCGATGTTGGCCAGTATTATGGGCTTCTTGTGCTGGCCGAGCTGCGCCCAGGTGAGTTGCTCGACAAGTTCTTCGAGCGTGCCGATCCCGCCGGGCAGCGCGACGAAGGCGTCCGAGCGCTCGAACATGAGCCGCTTTCGCTGGTGCATGTCATCGACGACGATCAGCTCTTGCACCTCACGCAGCATCTTCTCCTTGTCGGACAGGAACTGGGGGATGATGCCGGTAACGGCTCCGCCGTGGTCGAGTACCGATTTGGCGACGCGGCCCATCAGACCAAGGCTGCCGCCGCCATAGACGAGGCTGATGCGGCGTTCGGCCATGTCGCGTCCGACACGGTCCGCTGCCGCACCGTAGAGCGGATCCTTGCCGGGGCCGGAGCCGCAGTACACGCAAATTGATCTGAGGCGGGAGGTGGGATGTGGCTTGGCTTTCGTCATCGGATGTAATCGGTCACTCCTGGTCCAAGTACTGGCTGGTCCATGTACTGGTCGATCCATGTACAGAACTTTCCGCTACCTCAGAGCTTGCGGCAATAGTTCCCGGTGGGGGGCAGATGGCTGTGGAGCCTGTTAACCTGTTCCTCTAGAGATCTGATGCAGCGATATTTTTGTCATTTGCTACCGACCGCTTCGTTTGCGATTGTCATGTCGATTTCAAGATCGGGACTATGTCATGGATAGTGACGCCCGTATCTGGAAAATCGAACCACGGTGCGGGCGGCCCGGAAAGTGGCGCCTGACGTCGGTGCCCGAGGTATGGCATTACGAGGTTCCGTCGGGCGGATCTGTTGCGATGCCAGAATGGAGAGACATGTCATGACGGGTTCCATCCGCTGCAGGGGCACGGCCATTTCGATGGTGGCGATGGCGCTCGTCGCGTTCGGCTGCAGCGACGACGGCCATGCCGCGCGACCGTCTTCGAACGGTATCGCCCTCGACGGCTCGTTTTTTCAAGGGATAGAAGCGCCGCGCATCGGACGAGCGGGGCTCGATCGTCAGGGTCGGTTGGTGATGACCGGGCGGGCCGTTCCCGGGCAGGCCGTGGAACTCGTCGCGGGTTCTCGTGCGCTCGGTTCGGCGGTGACACGTGCAGACGGTGCATGGCGGATCGTGTCGCCGGAGCCGGTGGTCGAGGGGGCGACGACCTTTCTCGTGCGCGGTCGCGACGGAGGAACGGGAAGAACACTGGACGGCGATGCGATCCGGCTGACCGTACCGCGGGGCTGGTCGGGGCGTGCTGTGACACTGTTCACTCGGCCGGCGGACGTACCGCGCCGCGTTGCCGGATTGCATCCCGCGGTGCCGGCTGATGCGCGGAATTCGGAGACAGAGCGCACATCTGCGCCGTCGAATCCGTTGCGCTCGGCTGTTTCAGCGGATCTGGTCCGGGCGACGAACGAAAGTCCGGTCATGTTCGGTAGTGCAGGCGTTCGTTATGCGCAGGCGTTGCCCTCGCAGTCGCCTGCGGAGAAACCCGCAGATGTTCCGTATCGCAAGTCGAGCGACAGCCCGTTCGACTGGTTCTTCCGGCTCAGCGACAACGCCAATCATCGTTTCCAGGATGTCGTGCGACGGATCGCGGGCGGTGAGGCCATACCAGCTCCGGCGGGATCGGGTGCGGATCGTGGCCGTGACGCGGGTGTCGTCCAGGCGCCATCGACGTCGACCGGTGTGACATTGCCGGTGGCCGGTGCGCCCGCTCCCGGACGTGCATCAACCGTGCAGACGGCGGACGGGTCTTCCCCCGTTCTCGACTGGATCGAGCGGAGTGCACGGGAATATCAGGGCGTGATCAAGCGTCTCAGTGGTGCTCGGGACGAAACACCGACGCAGGGCACGACTGCTGCAGAGAAGGCGGCAACCGGACTTGCTATAGGGGCTGCGGGGAAAGCTGCGATAGACAAGGCGGCGCAGGACAAGCTTGCGGCGGAAAAGGCCGCAGTCGAGAAGGCCGTGGCAGACAAGGTCGCTGCCGACAAGGCTGCAGCGGAGAAGGCCGCAGCGGAGCAGAAGCGTCTGGCCGACGCAAAAGCTGCCACCGACAAGGCCGCAGCGGAAAAGGCTGCGGAAGAACAGAAACGTCTGGCCGATGCGAAGGCTGCCGCCGACAAGGCTGCTGCCGACAAGGCCGCCGCGGAGAAGGCTGCGGCAGAACAGAAACGTCTGGCCGACGCGAAAGCTGCTGCCGACAAGGCGGCCGCGGAGAAGGCTGCAGCAGAGCAGAAGCGTCTGGCCGATGCGAAGGCTGCCGCCGACAAGGCTGCAGCGGAGAAGGCTGCTGCCGAGCAGAAGCGTCTGGATGACGCGAAGGCTGCCGCCGACAAGGCTGCTGCCGACAAGGCGGCCGCGGAGAAGGCTGCAGCAGAGCAGAAGCGTCTGG
>DAOMWV010000226.1:0-3654 GCA_035436725.1 Hyphomicrobiaceae bacterium | reverse complement strand
CTATGGTGCGCGTCCCGTGAGGTCCGTCCTCGCGACACTGGGGCGTCGCCAAGCGGTAAGGCAGCGGATTTTGATTCCGCCATGCGTAGGTTCGAATCCTGCCGCCCCAGCCAATTGCCATCGGCTCGATCGCACGCAGGTTTCACGGCCCCTTCGTCGACAATCAGGCGCGATGATTTGCACCCGTCCGCTGCACGCGGGCCGGCGGAGGCGATCGGGCCACGTCTCGATGCGAAGGGAAGGCATCTCCCCAAGGCCGTCCGGTTCATCCTGTCGGGGCACGCACCGCCTCGCAACGTGTACGCGCCGCCAGCTTCGAGCGCCCGCGGGCCCGACGCGGCACAGTCTTGCGCGCAGCCGCTCCTTCAGTTGCCGCCCCGCGTGGCAACCGGCGGCTCAGAAGCGCTGAAAAGCCGCCGCTTCGCCAGTTCGGTGGCGCAGATGTAGGCGGCGACTATGGCCAGACCCATTCCCAGCACGTGCGGCGGCAGCGGCACGAAACCGAACATCGTCGAGACGCTGCCCAGATACGGAAACGCGATCGCGAGCAGAGCGACGGCTGCCGTCGAGGCCCACAGCAGCGTGCCCGGGCGGCTTTTCCAGCAGGGCAGTCGTGTCCGCAGCACCAGGACCACGGCAAGCTCGGTGAGAAGGGAAACGACGAACCACGTGCTCTGAAACAACGCCTCGGGGGCGTGAAAGACATGCAGCAGGACGAAGAACGTCACCAGGTCGAACGCCGTGCTGATGAGGCCAAAGACCAGCATGAACGATCGGATGCGATCGATGTCCCATCGCTGCGCGCTTTCAGTCATGGATGAGTCGACATTGTCCGTGGAAATGGCAACTGAAGGAAAATCCGACAGGAAGTTGTTGAGAAGGATCTGCTTGGCGAGCAACGGCAGGAACGGCACGAACAGCGTGGCGATCGCCATGCTGATCATGTTGCCGAAATTCGCGCTGGTGGTGATTGCGACGTACTTGAGCGTATTGGCGAAGGTCCGCCGGCCGTCAACGATGCCATCCGTCAACACGTCGAGATCGCGCTCGAGCAATACGATGTCGGCCGACTCGCGGGCAACGTCTACCGCCTGGTCTACCGAGACGCCGACATCGGCTGCATGCAGCGCCGGCGCATCGTTGACGCCGTCGCCCATGTAGGCGACCGCGTGCCCCCGGTGCTGAAGGGCGCGGACGATGCGCTCCTTCTGCTGGGGATCTATCTCCGCGAAGATGTCGGTCACCTCGGCCAGATGCCAGAGTGCTTCGTCGCGTGTGGCGTTGAGCTGCTGGCCCGTCAGCAGGCGCGATGAATCGAGGCCGATGGCACGCCCGACGTGGGCGGCCACATGGCGGTTGTCGCCACTGATGATCTTGGTTGCGACGCCGAGCCGCCTGAGCTCTGCGATCGTGGCGTCCATGTTCTCTTTAAGGGGGTCGAGGAACAAGAGGAATCCCTCGAACACCATTCCGGCCTCGTCCGCGCGATCATAATGTGGCTTGGCGGCCAGCCGGCGCGTGCAAACGCCGAGAACGCGGAACCCATCGTTGCCCTTCTCGCGATAGAAGCGCTGAAGCATGTCACGATCGTCGTCGACGAGCGCGCGGGCCCCCTCGCCGTCGGCAATCCGGTCGCAACAGCCGAGAACGCTGTCGAAGGCTCCCTTCGTCACGATCAGGTGATCGCCGGCATCCCCAGGTTCAGCGACGACGATCGTGAGGCGCTTGCGAACGAAATCATACGGTATCTCGTCGACTTTCTTCACATCCGGGGGCGCAAGCTCCACCCGGTCGGCGTGCTCGACGATGGCAGCATCGAGGGGATTTTCGATGCCCGTCTCGAGCCGCGCGTTGATCGCTGCCAGACGCATGACCCCGGCCGAGACTTCCCCGTAAGGGCCCAACGCTCCGTCAAGCTCGACGACGCCTTTGGTGAGAGTGCCCGTCTTGTCTGTGCAAAGAACGTCGACTGCTCCCAGGTTCTCTATCGCTGCCAGGCGCCTCACGAGTACGCCGCGCCGGGCCATCCGCTGCGCGCCCGCCGAAAGCGTGACGCTGACAATGGCGGGCAGCAGCTCCGGGGTAAGCCCCACGGCAAGAGCGACGGCGAACAGCATCGAGTCGATGAGCGGGCGATGCAGCATCATGTTCACCGTGAACACGAACAGCACAATCGCCATCATGATGCGCGTCAGCAGGTAGCCGAAACCGCGGACGCCCCGCTCGAAATCCGTCTCCTGATCCGCGGCGGCGATGTCCTTGGCAATTGCCGCCAGCTCGGTCATATCCCCCGTTCGTGCAATCAGTACCTTGGCCGTCCCGCTTCGGACCGAGGTTCCCGTGAAGACGGCGTTGCGCCGCTGCGCCAGCGGGGCATCGGCCGGAGCAAGTCCCGGGACCTTCTCGACCGGAAACGATTCCCCGGTAAGCGCTGCCTCGGTGACCAGGAAATCCCTCGCTTCGAGAATGAGGCCGTCGCCCGGAACCAGGTTGCCTGCGGACAGCATGACGACATCGCCCGGCACCACCTTGGAGGTGTCGAGGGTGACGACCTGATCGTCGCGCAAGACGCGCACCTTCAATGCCAGCCGTGCGCTGAGCCCCCTGACGGCCTGCGACGCGCGGTACTCCTGGCTGAAGCCGAGCACCGTGCTGCCAACGACAATCAATAGGATGATGATGGCGTCGGCCCAGTCCCGCAGAACGAACGATATGCCGGTACCGAAGAGGAGAATCAGGACGAGCGGGCTTTCGTATTGCCGCAGCAGCAGGCGGAGCGCGCCGGCCTCTTCGGACGCCCGCACGCGGTTCTCGCCGTATTCGGCAAGACGCCTCTCGGCCTCGCGCCCCGTCAGCCCACTTGCCTGCGTGCCCAATTCCTTGGCAAGCTCGGCCGCTGGCATCGTCCAGTATGTCGACACGAGCCCCAAGCAATCCTCTTTCCAGGCATTGCCGACCGGCTGTCTGAAAGCCTGATCCGCACGTGCCCGCAGACTACCACGGACCGCCAATCCCTGGAGCAGTGCGGCCCGGCCGAGATCGGCCGCAGTCCCCCGGCCGAGATCGGCCTCAGTCCAGAGAGAGTGCCATATGTACACTCCGCCCGCGTTCCGGATCGAGGATCTGCCGCGCGTTCACCAGATGATGCGCGCGGCACGGATCGCGACGTTCGTCACGGCGACCGCCGACGGGCTGGTCGGAACCCCGCTGCCTTTTGTGATCGCGGCCGACGAGGGCGAGTATGGAACGCTCTACGCGCATCTTGCCCGGGCGAACCCGCAGTGGACAACGCCGCCGGTCGGCGATGCGATGGCGATCTTCATGGGACCCGAGGGGTACGTCACGCCGTCGTGGTACGCGACGAAGCGCGAGACGGGGCGCGTGGTGCCGACGTGGAACTATGCCGCCGTCCATGCCTATGGCCCTGTCGAGTTCTTCGACGACCCGGACCGGCTGCACGACGCGGTGCGCCGCCTGACCGAACTCCACGAGCAGCCGCGGCCCGCGCCCTGGGCCGTCACCGACGCGCCAGCCGACTACATGGCGTCACAGATCAAGGGCATCGTCGGCGTGCGGATGCCGATCCGGCGGATCGATGGCAAGCTGAAGATGAGCCAGAACCGCTCTGCGGCCGATCGCGCGGGTGTGGCGGCC
>DAOMWV010000225.1:0-3712 GCA_035436725.1 Hyphomicrobiaceae bacterium | reverse complement strand
AGTCGCCGAGGAAGACGCCGACGTGACGGCCGGCCCTGTCGGTCACCTCGAAAGCGCGGACGTCGGGGTGATAGAGCGCGAGGCCCTTCACTTCGGTGAAGTTCAGCCCGAACAGGCGGTTCGCGGTGGCGAAGGCGGCTTCGATGATGCGGTCGAGCGGCAGGTAGGACTTGATCTCAGCCTCGTCGAGGCCGTAGTCGGCGGCGCGGACCTTTTCTGCATAGTAGCGCCAGTCCCAGGGCTCGATCGCGATGTTGGCGCCTTCGGTGCGGGCGGCTTCGGCGAGGCGGTCGCGCTCGCGCATGGCCTGCGTGCGGGCCGGTTCCCAAACGGTTTCGAGCAGCTCGCGCACACGTGCCGGGGTCTTTGCCATGCTGTCGTCGAGCTTGTAGGCGGCGAAGCTCTCGTAGCCCAGGAGACGTGCGCGTTCGGCCCGGAGTTTCAGCGTCTCGGCGACGATGGCGCGATTATCGGTGGCGCCGCCGTTTTCGCCGCGCTTTACCCAGGCGGCAAATGCCTTTTCGCGGAGATCGCGGCGCTTCGAGAACGTCAGGAAGGGTTCGATCAGCGAGCGCGAGAGCGTGATGACATGAGAAGCTGTGTGATTGCGCTCCTTGGCAGCCGAAGCCGCGGCGGCGAGCAGGAACGCCGGCAGGCCGTCACGGTCGGCATCGGTTTCGAGCGGGAGGACGAAGGCTTTCTCGTCGGCGAGGACGTTCTGGGAGAACTCGGTGCCGAGGGTGGCGAGGCGCTGCATGATTTCGGCCATGCGCTTCTTGCCGGCCTCGTCGAGTGCTGCTCCGGCGCGAACGAAACCGAGATGCGTGCGTTCGAGGAGGCGCAATTGCTCGGCGTCGAGGCCGAGGCTCGTACGGCGACGGTAGAGATCGTCGATGCGGGCGAACAGTTTCGCGTTCGACGAGATAGCGTTCCAGTGTTCGGCCATCTTAGGCGCGGCTTCGCGTTCGGTCGCCTGCAGGGTCTCGTCGGTGTTGGCGCCGGTCAGGTTCCAGAACGTTCGCGCGACACGATCGAGGAGATCGCCCGACCGCTCCATGGCGAGAATGGTGTTGTCGAAGGTCGGCGCTGCAGGATTGTCAGCGATCGCGTCGATCTCGATGCGGTGCGCCCTGCAGCCGGCGTCGAGCGCAGGGCCGTAATCGGCTGATGTCACCTTGTCGAACGGCGGCAGGGCGAACGTCGTGTCGAAGGGGGCGAGCAGGGGATTGGTGCGGCCGGTCATGATCGATCTCCCGTGTTTCTTTTGGGCGGGAAGGTAAATGCACCGGCAACAGACGGCAAGTCTCGGAAATCGCCGCCGCATCGCACGAATTGCGTCATCAAAGCGCCATGGAGGGGAAACTCTTCTGATGCCGGAACGAAGAAACACCAAGGGAGATGTTCATGTTCGCTTGCAATCGGTCGCACCTGGTTTTCGGTGCGTCGGCACTCGCCTTGTCCGCCGTGCTCGGCGATGCGGTCTCGGCAGCGGAAGTCAAGGCGGCTTCGAAGATCGAGGCGGTGACGGTCTATACACAGGGCGCCGATATCGTGCGTAGCCTCAAGACGAACGTGCCGGCCGGCGACCACGTGATCGTCATCAACGATCTTCCGGCGGGCGCCAATCCGCAGTCGATCCGGATCGAGGCGAAGACGACTGGGGGGACGATGCAGATCGGCTCGGTCGACACGCGCCGGGTGTCGGTGCCGCGCGAGGACGCGGCGCAGATCGCGAGCCAGCGGAAGGCGCTCGAGGACGAGATCGAACGCCTGAAAGACCAGAAAGCGGTATTGCAGGCGGACATCCAGGCGGCCGAACAACAGAAGGCGCTGATCACGTCCATGACGCAGATCCCGACGCGACCAGTTGCAAACGGGGGCGCGCCCGAGCCGGACTGGATGAAGCTCGCGCAGTTCATCGGAGAGCGCTCGGCGGCGATACAGAAGAGCATTCTCGAGACCGGGATCAAGATCCGCGACCAGGACCGGCGGATCGAGGACGTGGCCAAGAAGCTGCGTGAGCTCGCGCCGGCTCCGGTCGAGCGGACGGAAGTCAAGGTTCACGTGGCGGCCTCCGCGGCACTCACCAGCGACATCGTCGTGCGCTACCAGGTCGGGGCTGCGGGCTGGCTGCCGTTCTACGACGCGCGTCTTGCAACGGGGGCGAAGGGGCAGCCGGCGAAACTGCAGCTCATTCGCCGCGCGTCGATCACGCAGCGCACGGGGGAGGCCTGGGACGACGTTGCGCTCACGCTGTCGACGACGCGACCGAGTGCGGCGACGGCGGCGCCTGAACTCAATATGCTGAGTGTTGATTTCCGCGTCGACAGGCCGGTCGCGAAGAGCGTGCCCTATCCCGCATCGGCACCCCCGCCGATGGTTGCCGGGGCGATGCGGGAGCGGGCGGAAATGGACATGTCGGCCCGCAAGTCCGGGCTGGAAGACAAACCGGAGCCCACTGTGGCGCCGGAAGCGTCGGCCGGTGTGGATCTCACCGGTCTGCAGGCGGTGTTCAACATTCCGGGGAAAGTGTCCGTCGCGCCCACCGGCGAGCAGAAGCGCGTCCAGATCATGAGCGAGGATCTCGACGCGAACCTCGTCGTGCGGACGGTGCCGCGTCTCGACCAGACGGCCTATCTCTATGCGAAGACGACGTTGCCGAAGACGTCGGCGCTGCTGTTGCCGGGGGCTGTGTCGCTGTTCCGCGACGGCACGTTCGTCGGGCAGGGTCGGGTCCCGCAGCTCGCACAGGGTGAGGAGCACGAACTCGGTTTCGGTGCGGACGATCTCGTCAAGGTCAAGCGCGTCGTGCTCGAAGACAAGAAAGGCGAGAGCGGCATCTTTACCTCGACGCGGGCGGAAGACCGCAACTTCGTCATCACGGTCAAGAACCTCAGGGCTAACCCGGTTCCCGTGGTCGTGGTCGACCGCATTCCGGTCGCCGCGCACACCGACATCAAGGTCGAGCCGACCTTCAGACCTCAGCCGACGAAGCGGGATGTCAACGACAGGCGCGGCACGGTGCAGTGGGAGTTCACGGCAAATCCGGACGTGGAGACGCAGATCGCGTTCGGGTACAGGGTTTCAGCGCCGGCCGGCCGACCGCTGGATTACGTCGAAAAGACGCCCGAGGAGATCAATGTCGGCGCGCAGCGTCGCTTCTGAGCCAAAAGACTGCTTGCGGGTCGCGGAATCCCGGTTATAAGCCCCAAAAAGGGCGTTGGGCCTCATCGGGCCGAGCGCCCTTTTTGCGTGTCCGCGGGATTGGCATACTCTGCCAGGGGCGGACGAAGCGGAGTTTCGACATGACCAACGTGGTGGTGATGGGCGCCCAGTGGGGCGACGAGGGCAAGGGCAAGATCGTCGACTGGCTCTCCGAGCGTGCCGACATCGTGGTCCGGTTCCAGGGCGGGCACAATGCCGGCCATACCCTTGTCATCGACGGCAAGACCTACAAGCTCGCGTTGCTGCCCTCGGGTGTCGTGCGCGGTGGCAAGCTCTCGATCATCGGCAACGGCGTCGTCGTCGATCCCTGGCATCTTGCCGGCGAGATCGAGGCCATCATCAAGCAGGGCATCTCGGTCACCCCCGACAACCTGAAGCTCGCGGAGAATGCGACACTCATCCTGCCCTTGCACCGCGAACTCGATCAGTTGCGCGAAGCGCAGGCGGGCGGGCAGAAGATCGGCACGACCGGGCGCGGCATCGGTCC
>DAOMWV010000224.1:0-3763 GCA_035436725.1 Hyphomicrobiaceae bacterium | reverse complement strand
AGCGGCGTATCGGACGACACTGCGGTCGTCCCCCGCTCGAACGACGTCAGCGAAAACCGCACCATCGAGTAAGTGAGAAAGGACGTGAATAGGAACCCGACGAGCGAGCTTCCGATCTCGAGCACGCGGCGAAATCCCTTGCTCGCCTTCGCCAGCAGCAGGTTCACGCGGATATGCCCGCCCGCCCTGAGTGTCATGCCCGCACCGAACGTGAAGGCTGCCGCCATCAGGTAAGAACCGTACTCCCAGGCGACGGGAATGTGCCCGGGCAGCCCCGGAATTACATTGGACAGGGATCGGAGCAGCACTTCCGTCAGGATGAGCGCGGCCATCGCGACGAGACAGAGCGCACCCAGCCATCCGTCGAGGCTGCTTAGCCGGTCTACCGCTGCAAACAACCGGCTGAAGCGCTGCGAGCCGACGCCGGCCGCACCACCGGATCCCGAATTGGTCATTTCATGCTCCCCCAGATGAACGCCCTCCCCGCGCCTGCGGGGAGGGGCTCGGCAGGCGTCAGCGTTTCATGTCGGCGAGATAGGCCTTGATAGGTGCTGCCGATGCCGGCACGCGCTTCATGAAGTCGTCAAGGATGCTCGCGGTCTTGGCGCGGAAGTCTTTCATCATGGCCGGTGGGACCTCGACCAGCTCCATGCCCTGCGCCTTGAGCTTGGCGTTGCTGTCTTCGTCGGCCTTGCTCGCTACGGCCCAGAATTCCGGTTCGAGCTTCTTGGCCGTTTCTTCGATCGCCTTCTGCTCTTCCGGCTTCAGCTTCTTCCAGGCATCCAGATTGACCGTCACGATCTGCGACGACCAGACGTGGTTCGTGCGATAGAAGTACTTGAGGAACTCCCAGAACTTGCCGTCGACACCGGACACCGACGACGTCGATACACCCGCGACCGCGCCCGATGCGAGCGCCGGGATGGTTTCGCCCCACGGGATCAGCACGGCGGCCATCCCGACCGCATTGAGCATGTCGGCGGCATTCTTGTCGGGCACGCGGATCTTGATGCCCTTGAGGCCGTCGAGCGTGTCCGTCTTGACCTTCAGGTGCAGGTACTGTGTCGGCCACGGAACCGTGTAGAGCATTTTCTGATTGTTCTTCGCCGCGACCTTCTCGTATTCCGGCCTGAGATACTTGTGCAGCGCTTTCAGTTCGTCCGCCGAGCCGACGAGGAATGGAACGCCTTCCGCGCCGAGCAGCGGCTCGTCGCCGATCTGTTGGATGTTCAGGATGTCGGCCATCGGCACCAGACCGTCACGCACGGCGCGCAGATGCTCCGGCCCCTTGAAGCCGAGCTGACCGCCCGCCTTGACGGTGATCTCGACCGAACCGTTCGTCGCCTTCTTCACTTCCTCGGCGAAGCGCATGGCATTCTTGGTGTGGAAGTTGCCGTCCGGCCAGACGGTGGACAGGTCCCATTTCGTCGTCTGCGCCTGCGCTGCGAATGCCGGCAGTGCCAACGCGCCCGCCAGTGCGAGTGCGCCCTTGAAGATGCGTCGTTTCGTTATCATGTCGTCATCCCTTCACATTGCTGTCGAACTCTCATGCTCATGTCCGGTATCCCGGATGCTCTGCTGCCGGCGGAAGCGCCGGTCTTGTCGTCACACGCGGTCTTCCATTTCGTCGGCCCGCCGCCGCTCCTCGGCCCGCTGCTTCGGATCCCCGATTCCGCCACCGCCTGGCGTCATCACCACGAGCCGTTCGCCCGGCGCGATCAGCTGCGCGCCCTTGCCCTTGAGCTTGCGTCCTCCCTTGATTTCGACGACCCCAGGTGCGCCGTCGCTGCCGCCATCGCGCCCGCGCGGTGGATGATCGATGCGATCGAACGCCGCCATCAGCTCGAACGGCTCGCCGATCCCGCTTTCGATTTCGATGATCTGCCCGAGCCCGCCGCGCGTCCGCCCCGCACCGCCCGATCCGGGCCTGAGCTCCTTCTTCCAGAAGATCAGCGGCGTGATCTGCTCCGCGATCTCGACCGGCGTCCCTTTCACACCCGATGGATAAGCCGTCGCCGACAGCCCGTCCGATTGCGGCCGCGCTCCGGTCCCGCCGTTCGACGTGATCGCCATCGTGAACCCGTAGTTGCCCCCGCCGCCGCCCTTGATCGCGCCGCGCACGTTGAGGTTCCAGAGGCACGACGTGCCCTCCGCCGGCACGCGATCGGGGATCGCCTGTCTGAGACAGCCGAACACCACGTCTGGCAGCATCTGGCCGATCACGTGCCGCGAGCACACCGGCGCCGGCTTCAGGGCGTTGACGATCGTCCCTTCCGGCGCGGAAACCGTTAGCGGCTTGAGCGATCCCGCGTTGTTCGGGATCTTGCTCGCAACGATACAGCCGAGCCCGAACACCGTGTACGCCGTCGTATAGGCGAGTGGCACGTTGATGCCGCGCTTTGCCGCCGGATCCGTCCCCGTGAAGTCGACGTGAATGCCGTCATCCGAAATTGTCGTCGTCGCCGTGAGCGTGATCGGCGCGTCGTAGCCGTCCGTCACCATGGTGTTCGACCACGATCCCTTCGGCAGTTTGGCGATCTCCGCCATGACCGCTGCTTCCGACCGGTCGCAGATGTGCTGCGCCAGCGCATCGAGCGTCTCGAGCCCGAACTCGTCCATCATCTCGAGCAGTCTGCGGCAGCCCACGTCGTTGCACGCCGCCAGCGAGTAGACGTCGCCGACCGTGTCGATCGGCAGCCGCGTATTCGCCCGGATCATCTCGATGAGCGTGTGATTGACCTTGCCTTCCTCGATCAGCTTCAGGAACGGAATGTACAACCCTTCCATGAACACGTCCGTGCCGTCGGGTCCGAATCCGATGCCGCCGATATCCATGAGATGCGACGTGCATGAAAACAGCCCCACGAGCCTGCCGTCCTTGAAGCACGGCGTCGTGATGACGAAATCGTTGAGATGCCCCGTCCCCATCCACGGATCGTTCGTGATGTAGGCATCCCCCGGCTTCATGGACTCGAGCCCGAAATGCCGGATGAAGTGCTTGACCGATTCCGCCATCGAATTGATGTGGCCGGGCGTGCCCGTCACGGCCTGCGCCAGCATGCGCCCCTCAGCGTCGAAGATCCCGGCCGACAGATCGCCAGCCTCCCTGACGATCGGCGAGAACGCCGTCCGGAGCAGCGTCTGCGCCTGTTCTTCCACGACGGCGATCAGCCGGTTCCACATGATCTGCAGTTCGATGTCGCTGAGCTCTTTTTTCATCGTCGCGCCTCAGGACTTGAGCGTCAGTACGATCGCGCCACCGGCGTCGATCGCTGCGGAGAACCGCGGGGAAACATAGGTCGACGTGCCGTCCTCGACGATGAGAGCCGGCCCGTCGAGCCGCGTTCCGGCGGTCATGTCACCCCGCTCGTACGTCGCAGCCTCGATGCGCCGCCCGAGACCCGCGTCGAACACCGACTGCGTGCCGCTCGCGCGTGCCGCCGCTCCCCCTTTGGCCGCGCCGATCCGTTCTGCCCTCGCGCTCGCCGTCGATACGACCACGACCCAGCTCATGACTTCGATCGCCGCATTGGGAATGTGCCGCTCGAACTGCCGGCTGTACTCGGCCTCGAAGGCCTTGCGCAGCGGCTCGGCGTCCGCCGCCGTCAACGGCCGCGTCGGCAGTGTCACCGCGATCTCGTGGCCCTGCCCGGAATAGCGCATGAACGCAGAGCGCGTTTCCGTGAGCGCACGCGCGCCGGCCGCTGCCGCTGCGAACTTGGTCGCTTCCGCCGACATCTCATCGAGAAGCCCGTTCGCCGCT
>DAOMWV010000223.1:0-3835 GCA_035436725.1 Hyphomicrobiaceae bacterium | reverse complement strand
AGCGCAGCGCGTTGCCGAGCACGGCGGTCCGCCCGCTGGTCGTGCCGTCGCGGGCGGAAAGCTTTCCGTACGTCGTCCTCGAAGCGGCTGCAGCGGCGCTCCCGCTCATCGCCACACGCGTTGGCGGCATTCCGGAGATCGTCACCGATCAGTCGCTGGGTCTGCTGATCGGTGCGGGTGACGCGGACGCGCTGGCCGACGCCATGGAGATAGTTCTCTCAGACCCTGGCAGTGCGAGCGCCCGCGCCGACGCCCTCCGCCGGTCTGTCGGTCGCCGGTTCACGGCCGCCGAGATGGCGCGCAACGTGACCGAATTCTACGGCGTTGCACCGTCGAACCTGCAGCGGGACGCCGCCTGAAGGGCGCTTCAGCCGCAAAGGTTAACGGCGACCTGTTCTGGCACGCCGATTGCTTAACCTCCGTCGGCATCCCATCGCATACTCATTCCAGGACAAACCATGACTTCGCAGAGCCCTGCCACCGCCCCTTCCGTATCCGATGATACGCCGAAATCCGCGCATGGCGCGGAGCGTGTCCTGAAACGGATCGAGCAGCGGCTTTTCATCTCGCCCCAGGTGTTCGGCGGCGTCGTGCGTCTCGTCGAGTTGTCCCTGCTCATCGCGCTGAGCCTGACCATCGCATCGCTCTACGCGATCGGGCCGACGCATGTCGTGACGCAAAACTACCTGTTCGCGTCACTCGCCGCCGCAGTCGGGTGCAGTGTGCTTCTGCAGGCCTTCGACCTTTATACCGTACCGGTGCTTTCCGCGCCCGTTCGTCATCTCGGCCGGGTCTGGCTCGCGTGGAGCGTAGCTCTCGTCGGGCTCGTGTTCGCTATGTTCTTCCTTAAGCGTGGCGCTGATTTCAGCCGCTTCTGGGTCGCGAGCTGGTATGTCGGCGGCCTCGTTCTCCTCGCTGCGATCCGGTTCGGCGTTGCATCCGTCACGGCGGCGGCGCGTTCGCGGGGGCTCCTGCTGCGCAATGCGGTCATCTACGGGTCCGGACCGGCGGTCGATGAACTCATGCGGTCACTCGCTGCCGATCCGCACAGCGATATCCGGGTGTGCGGCGTGTTCGACGATCGCGCGGCGGAGCGGGACGGCAGTGCGGACGCACAAATCGCCGGGAACGTCGATCGCCTGCTCGACATCGCGCGCAAGGGTCGCCTCGACATGGTGATCATGGCACTGCCACTGGCCGCGGAAGCGCGTGTAAGTGCCATCCTGAAGCGGCTCTACGTGCTGCCGGTCGACGTTCGGCTGGCCGCCAACGTCAGCGCGCTGCAGTTCCGGCCGCGCAACTATTCCTACGTCGGCAACACGCCGATGCTCGATCTCACGGACAAGCCGCTCGCGGACTGGGGCGGCGTGCAGAAATGGCTGTTCGACAAGGTGATCGCCACGCTCGCCATCATCGCGCTCGCGCCGGTCATGGCCATCGTTGCGCTTGCGGTCAAGCTCGAGAGCCGCGGGCCGGTCATCTTCCGCCAGAAGCGCTACGGCTTCAACAACGAGCTCGTGGAAGTCTTCAAGTTCCGCTCCATGTATACCGATATGACGGATGCGACGGCGTCGAAGCTCGTCACCAAGGATGATCCGCGTGTCACGAAAGTCGGCCGCATCATCCGCAAGACGAGCCTCGACGAGCTGCCGCAGTTCTTCAATGTGCTCAACGGCACGCTGAGCCTCGTCGGGCCGCGTCCGCACGCGGTTCATGCCAAGGCTGCGAACAAGCTCTACCCGGATGTCGTGGACGGCTATTTCGCCCGCCACAAGGTCAAGCCGGGCATCACGGGCTGGGCGCAGATCAACGGCTGGCGCGGGGAAACCGACACGCCCGAGAAAATTCAGAAGCGTGTCGAGCACGACATCTACTACATCGAGAACTGGTCGGTTTGGCTGGACCTCTACATCCTGCTCAAGACGCCGGGTTCGCTGATCAAGAACGAGAACGCCTACTGACATGGAAGCGACGGCGACCACGTTCGGAGAGAGTGCGCGCGCGGGGTTCGCCCTGCGCGTGCCCCGTCCCGGCGTGAAGTCGCTCGGGCGCTGGCTCGTCGCTCTCGCCATGCTGACGAGCGCAGTCGTCTTTACAGAGCCGGCCCCTGTCGACCTCGTCATGCTCGCCGTCATTGCCGTTCTGCCGATCGTCGGGCTCGTCCGCATCACGCGCGGTCTCGTCGCGATCGCGGCGCTGTCACTCATCCCTGTCGCGGCGGCGTTCTTCGGTGTGCTGCAGGCGATCGATCCGAAGGAAGCGCTGATCCATACGGCGGTGACGTTGTTTCTCGTCGGCTGCTCCGTCACCATCGCCGCATTCGTGATGGCTGCCCCGGAACGGCATGCGCACCTCGTCATGCGAACCTATACGCTCGCGGCGGTGGGCACGGCGACGCTCGGCATCGCGGGGTATCTCAACCTTTTTCCCGGTGCGAGCGATCTCTTCACGAAATTCAGCCGCGCTTCGGGCACCTTCAAGGACCCGAATGTGTTCGGTCCGTTCCTCGTGCTGCCGATCCTTTATCTGCTCTCGCGCCTGCTCGATTCGCGGTCACGGTTCAAGATCGTGAGCCTCGGCGCCGTGGGTGTACTCGCGCTCGGCGTGCTGTTTTCTGTCAGCCGCGGGGCCTGGGTTTGTCTTCTGGTCGGCGTGCTTGTGGCGACATCGCTCTTCTATGCGACGGCTCGCGACGCGGCCCAGCGCGCGCGCATCGTGATATCGACCGTGCTCGCCGGCCTCGGCGTCGTCACCGTCATCGTCGTGGCGCTGCAGTTCGAGGACGTGTCACAGCTCATCGCAGAGCGCGCGACCCTCACGCAGAGCTACGACGAAGGGCCGGAGGGACGGTTCGGCGGACAGGTGAAGGCGAAGGCGCTGATTCTCGCCAACCCGCTCGGCATCGGTGCGCAGCAGTTCGGCGCGTTCTATCACCTCGAAGAGGCGCACAACGTCTACCTGTCGATGTTCATGAACGCGGGCTGGCTCGGCGGGCTCATGTTCATCGTCATCGTGCTCGGCACGATCGTCATGGGTTTCGTCGCCTCCCTCAGACGTTCGGCGACGCAGCCGCTGCTGATCGCTGCATTCGCAGCGTTCGTGGGACATGCGGCGGAAGGCTTCGTCATCGACCTCGACCACTGGCGCCATTTCCATCTGCTGATGGCGCTGGTGTGGGGGCTGAGCTTGTGGCGGGAGCCTGCACAGGGTCTACGCTGAGCCGTTTCAGGTTTCGCGGCGTACTTCAGAAACAAAACGGCGGCTCTTGCGAGCCGCCGTTTGTGATTCTTGCGCCGATGGCGAGATCAGACCGAGTAGTACATGTCGAACTCGACCGGGTGCGGCGTCATGTCGGTGCGCATGACGTCTTCCATCTTGAGTTCGATATAGGCGTCGATCATGTCGTCCGTGAACACGTTGCCCTTCTTGAGGAAGGCGCGGTCCTTGTCGAGGTTCTCGAGGGCTTCGCGGAGCGAGCCGCAAACCGTCGGGATCTTCGAGAGTTCAGCCGGCGGCAGGTCGTACAGGTTCTTGTCCATGGCTTCGCCGGGATGGATCTTGTTCTCGATGCCGTCGATGCCGGCCATCAGCATCGCGGCGAAGCCGAGATACGGGTTGGCGGCGGGATCGGGGAAGCGGACTTCGACGCGCTTCGCCTTCGGGTTCGAGGCGAGCGGGATACGGCACGAGGCCGAGCGGTTGCGCGCGGAGTAGGCGAGCAGCACGGGAGCCTCGTAGCCCGGGACCAGACGCTTGTAGGAGTTGGTCGAGGGGTTGGTGAAGGCGTTGATGGCCTTGGCGTGCTTCAGGATGCCGCCGATGTAGAACAGGCAGG
>DAOMWV010000222.1:0-3847 GCA_035436725.1 Hyphomicrobiaceae bacterium | reverse complement strand
TCTTCGAGCGGATTGCGGCGCAGGCGGTGGCGAAGGGCGGGCGGGGCTGCGGCCCGGAGATGCGCGAGCGTTACCGTGTCGGCACCTTCGAGACTGGCGATGGCGCGCGCCGCGCGCAGCAGTGTCAGCTCGCCTCTGTGTCCGTCGGTGCCGAGTGCGATACAGAGCGCGGCGGCGCGTTCCAAAATTGAGTCCGGTGTGTCGATCGAATGAAGCGTCCGGCGCGCCTTGACGATCGAATCGCGCGCTTTTGCTTCGCGTCCTTCCCAGGTGGCGCGGAAAGCTGCGGGATCGCGCTCGTAGGCATCGCGCCGCTTGACGATATCGACCCGGGTCGGAATATCGGACGGCGTTTCGACCTCCACGCACAGGCCGAAGCGGTCGAGCAGCTGGGGGCGCAACTCGCCTTCTTCCGAATTGCCGCTGCCGACCAGCACGAAGCGCGCGGGATGGCGAATGCTCAGTCCGTCCCTCTCGACGACGTTGACGCCCGAGGCGGCGACGTCGATCAGCAGATCGACGAGGTGATCCTCGAGGAGATTGATTTCGTCGATATAGAGAAAGCCACGATTGGCGCGGGCGAGAAGTCCGGGCTGGAAGGCCTTGATCCCATCGACGAGCGCACGTTCGAGATCGAGCGCGCCGATCACGCGGTCCTCGGTTGCGCCGAGCGGCATGTCGATCATGGGAACCGGAACTGAGGCGATGCGAAACGACCGGTTGTTACGTTCCGCGGCACAGGCATTGCAGAGCGACGTGCCGCGCGGATCGCATCCGTAGGGGCAGCCGGCGACCACGTCGATATGTGGCAGAAGCGCCGACAGGGCGCGCACCGCAGTCGATTTTCCGGTCCCGCGATGTCCAAGCACGAGAACACCGCCGATGGACGGATCTACTGCCGCGATGGTCAGCGCGGATTTCATCTCGCTCTGGCCGACGATGGCCGTGAATGGAAATCCACCAGAAGAGGTCTCGGCTGCCGGCGCAGCGACGTTGCGCCGTGCAGCCGGCGTATCGCTGCTCGAGGCGAGAACCGGTCGTGGTGCGGCATCGTGCGCGCCATCGAGGACCGGTGTCCGCTCTGTGATCTTCAATGCCATTGTGGCCTCCGGCCAAGTTTGCTGCGCTGCCTGCGCCTGTTGTCGTTTCGACCCACGTCATGCCGCGAGTTCGATGTCTTTGGGCATGATCTTGCGAACCTGCATCCGTACCAGCTGCTGGAGGTCGGCAGCGCCCCGGCATTCCGGAATGGCGGCGATGGCGCGGCCGACGAGGGCCTCGAGATGCTGGATGGCGCCGCCGCGTCCGAACTGGCGTACGGCATTCGGCCGGCCGCGCGTCTGATCCTGGTGCACTGGCTTGCCGATGTCGGCAGCCGTCGAGAAGACGTCGCGGAAGTCGTCGGCGACCTGGTACGCCTCGCCGAGCCGCGCGCCGAATTCCTCCCAGCCGGCAGGATCGTGTCCAGCGCTAACGGCGCCCGCCTTTGTTGCCGCGACGAACAGCGCACCCGTTTTCGCCGACTGATAGGCCGAGAGGGGTGCCGATGGTTCGCTCTCCCAAGCCTGGCCCGCTACGAGACCGCCGGACATACCGACGGCGCGCGACAGAACGGGCAGCATCGCTGCGAGCTTTTCCGGGTTGGCGGACATGGTTCGCGCCAGTGTTTCGAAGGCGAGAACGATCAGCGCGTCACCCACCAGGACGCCCATAGGCTCGCCGTAGGCATTATGGACCGACGGCTTGCCGCGTCGGGTGTCGGCATCGTCGAAACAAGGGAGATCGTCATGCACGAGAGACGCGCAATGCAGGAACTCGATCGCAGCCGCCGCGCCGTCGGTGATGTGCGGTGTGGGGTCCCCGCAGGCGTGCGCCACGGCGAGACAGAGCGAGGGGCGAACCCTGGACCCAGCTGGCAGGACCGCGTGATAGACGGCGTCCTTGAGCATCGGCGGACATCCCTCGCGGGACGCAGTTTCGAGGGCGGTCTCGATGGCAAATTCGATCCGGGCTTTGGGGCTCATGTCCATCGCAGCCTCACTGTCAACAAAGAAAGACAGTCAAACTGTAACATAAGATGGACAACAATCTAGTGCAAAATGAATGACGGACTCCAGCGGTGCATGAACGGGGGGTGCGAACTTGTGAGCAGATGCAGCATTTCGGCATGCCGGCAGGATCACTGGATAAACGATCGCATTGATCCCAATCAAGGCGTGCATGGAGGCTCGACGTCACGATGAAATGACAACAGGAGTGTCAATCATGCGCGTCGTACTTGTTCATCCGAACTATCACTCCGGCGGCGCTGAAATCGCCGGTAACTGGCCGCCGGCGTGGGTCGCGTATCTTGCGGGCGCCCTCAAGCAGGCCGGGTTCGGCGACGTCCACTTCATCGACGCCATGACAAACGACCTGCCGGAAGAGGAGCTGCGCCGGCGCCTCGTCGAACTCCAGCCCGACATCGTCGGTTGCACCTCGATCACTCCTTCCATCTACACGGCCGAACGCGTCCTCGAAATCGCTCGCGATGTCTGTCCCAATGCCGTCCGCGTCCTCGGCGGCATCCACGCCACGTTTATGTACAAGCAAGTGCTGTCCGAAGCGCCCTGGATCGACGTGATCGTGCGCGGCGAAGGCGAGGAGATCTTCACCGAACTCGTCCGTTGCGTCGCAGACGGGCGCTGGCCGGCTTATCGCCCGAATATCAAGGGCCTCGCGTTTCGGGATGGCGAACAGATCGTCGCGACCGCGGCCGCAGCTACCGTCAAGGACCTCGACAAGATCACACCGGACTGGTCGCTGCTCGAGTGGCACAAATACATGTACGTGCCGCTGGGTGTCCGTGTCGCCATCCCCAACATGGCGCGCGGTTGCCCCTTCACATGCTCCTTCTGCAGCCAGTGGAAATTCTGGCGCGACTACCGCATCCGTGATCCGAAGAAGGTGGTCGACGAGATCGAGGCGCTCGTGCGCGACCATCAGGTCGGCTTTTTTATCCTCGCCGACGAGGAACCGACCATCAACCGCAAGAAATTCATTCAGTTCTGCGAAGAGCTGATCGCGCGCGGCCTGCCCGACAAGGTCAAATGGGGCATCAACACCCGCGTCACCGACATCATCCGCGACATCGAGCATCTGCCGCTCTATCGCAAGGCGGGACTGGTCCACGTCAGCCTCGGGACCGAGGCAGCCGCACAGCTGAAGCTAGACCGCTTCAACAAGGAGACGAAGGTCGAGGAAAACAAGCGCGCGATCCGTCTGCTACGCGAGGCCGACATCTTCACCGAAGCCCAGTTTATCGTCGGGCTCGACAACGAGACCTCCGAAACTCTCGAAGAAACCTTCCAGATGGCGTGGGACTGGCAGCCGGACCTCGCCAACTGGGCGATGTATACGCCCTGGCCGTTCACGCCGCTCTACCAGGAGATCAGGGACAAGGTCGAAGTCTTCGATTTCTCGAAATACAACTTCGTGACGCCGATCATGGCACCCGAAGCGATGACGCGCGGCGAACTGCTCAACGGCGTGATGAAGAACTACCGCCGGTTCTACAGCCGCAAGGCGCTCTTCCACTATCCCTGGCGCGGGACCGGCTTCCGCCGCAAGTATCTGCTCGGCTGTCTCAAGGCATTCCTGAAGGCGGGCTTCGAGCGCAAGTTCTACGATCTCGGCAAGCACAACTACTGGGGGCCGCAGTCGAAGAAGTCGGTCGACTTCCATTTCGACCAGAGCCGCACCATTGCGCCCGCCCAGATGGACGACTGGGAAGCCGCCGCCGATCGCTCGCGTCGTGCGGCCGAGCGCCGCGAAGCGGTTCGCGCCCAGGGCAAGGCGCGCGCCAAGG
>DAOMWV010000221.1:0-3868 GCA_035436725.1 Hyphomicrobiaceae bacterium | reverse complement strand
GCATCAAGTTCAAGAAGTTTGCGCGGTAGGTGGTCCATAGAATCGACATAGGCTTGCGCTTATGTCGATTTCCGTCGACTTTTTCGACACGAGCCGCCACGGTGGCCTGAGACCACCGACACCTCCAACCCCAGAAAGTTCCAAAGTGGCCACGAAGAAATCCAAGTCGAAAGCCCCGGCAAAGAAACCTGCGGCCAAGAAGGTCGTGGCCAGGAAGACTGCTGCGCCGAAGGCCCCCGCTACAGGCTCGCTCAGCTCCATCATCAAGAGCTCCTACCTGAAGCGCATGGGCGGCTGACGCCCGATCGCGGCAACGACTGATCCGGCAGCGCCTGCGGTTCGTAACCGCGATATGCCGAAAGCCACGCCACCGTCCCTCGTCCTCATCCTCGGCGACCAGCTCTCGCCGCGCCTGTCGTCGCTCGCCGCCGCCGACAGGTCGCGCGACGTCGTGCTCATGGTCGAAGTGGCCGAAGAGACGGCCTATGTCCGCCATCACAAGAAGAAGATCGCCTTCCTCTTCTCCGCCATGCGGCACTTCGCGGAAGAACTGCGCGCGTCCGGTTGGCGGGTGACCTATCGCACCCTCGACGAGACCGGACCGTCGTCGTCGTTCACGTCCGAAGTCGCCCGAGCCGTCAAAGCCGAGAAGCCTGCCCGCATTCTCGTCACCGAACCCGGCGAGTGGCGCGTCCTCGACGCCATGCGCAACTGGCAAAATGCCCTCGACATCCCTGTCGACATCCTCCCCGACACGCGCTTCATCGCCTCCCACGACGAGTTCCGCGCCTGGGCCGCGGGCCGCAAGCAGTTGCGCATGGAGTATTTCTATCGCGAGATGCGAATGAAGACCGGCCTGCTGATGGAGGGAGCAGAACCCGTCGGCGGCAAGTGGAACTTCGATCACGACAACCGCAAGCCCGCGAAGGCCGATCTCTTCATGCCGCAGCCCTTGCGCGTGTCACCCGACGCCATTAGCCGCGACGTTCTCGACCTCGTTGGCAGACGCTTCGAGCATCACTTCGGCGACCTCGAACCCTTCTGGTTTGCCGTCACGCGCGCCGACGCCGAACGCGCCCTCGATCGTTTCGTCTCCGATGCCCTGCCGCGCTTCGGTGATTTCCAGGACGCGATGCTGTCTG
This sequence comes from Hyphomicrobiaceae bacterium, assembly GCA_035436725.1. Taxonomy (GTDB): domain Bacteria; phylum Pseudomonadota; class Alphaproteobacteria; order Rhizobiales; family Hyphomicrobiaceae; genus JABFRJ01. The sequence goes on along the minus strand of DAOMWV010000221.1, from coordinate 2,726 downwards.
GCGAGAAGTTCCTCTACCACAGCGTCCTTTCTGCCTACATCAACACCGGCCTGCTCGATCCGCTCACCGTCTGCCGGGCAGCCGAACGCGCGTACCTCGAAGGCCACGCGCCGCTCAACGCCGTCGAAGGCTTCATCCGCCAGATCATCGGCTGGCGCGAATACGTGCGCGGCATCTATTGGCTCAAGATGCCGGGCTACGACAAAGACAATCACTTCGCCCACACGCGTCCGCTACCCGATTTCTACTGGACCGCCGACACCGACATGGCCTGCGTCCGCGCGGCCGTGACGCAAACCCGCGAGGAAGCCTACGCCCATCACATCCAGCGCCTCATGGTCACAGGCAATTTCGCGCTTCTCGCCGGCATCGACCCGGAGGTGCTGCATCGCTGGTACCTCGCCGTCTACGCCGACGCATACGAATGGGTCGAACTGCCGAACACGCTCGGGATGAGCCAGTTCGCCGATGGCGGCCTGCTCGCCTCCAAGCCCTACGTCGCCTCCGGCGCCTACATCGACCGCATGTCGAATTACTGCAAGTCGTGCCGTTACGACGTGAAAAAGCGCACCAGCCCCGACGCCTGCCCCTACAATCCGCTCTACTGGGATTTTCTCGCCCGCCACCGAGAAAAGCTCGAGAGAAATCCACGCATGAGCCAGATGTACCGCGTCTACGACAAATTTGCCGACGCCGAGAAAAGCGCTGTCCGAGCCACTGCACAGACCATCCTCGACGGCCTCAGGACTTCGGGGGAGTGGTCGTGACGCCGTCTCTCGCTCTCCCTCGCCGGCAACGCTCCGAGCAGTACTTCACCTCGTCCCACACCTTCTCCCATTTCTTCCGCCACGCGAACGGCCGCCCGCAGGTGACGCAGGTTTTGGTCGGAAGATCTGATTTCGCAGTGCGTTTCATGACGCACGAGTTTATGCCTTGTGACAGCATTTGAAAACAGAAGGTCCGCAATGACGACACTGGTCTGGTTCCGGCAGGATCTGCGCCTCGCCGACAACCCGGCACTCACTGCCGCCGCCGCGCGCGGCGACGTGGTGCCCGTCTTCGTGATCGAGACAGACTCGTCCATCCGCGCGCTCGGTGGCGCGAGCAGGTGGTGGCTCCATCACTCCCTCGAGAGCCTCGACAGATCCCTCGGCGGTAGCCTCGTCGTCATGCGCGGTGCGGCCCGCGAGATCATCCCACGCATCGCCCGTGATGTGAAAGCCAGCGCGGTGATGTGGAACCGCTGCTACGAGCCGGACGCCATCGCGCGCGACACGGCGATCAAGGCGGAACTCGTCGCGGCCGGCATCGAAGTCGAGAGCCACAATGCGAGCCTCCTCAACGAACCCTGGACCGTGCGCACGGGCACAGGCGGCCCCTTCAAGGTCTATTCCCCCTACTGGCGCGCCTGCCTCGCCAAGCCCGTCGCGCCGCCCGTGAAGAGACCGAAGTTCACACGCGCGAAGCACAAACTGAAATCACTGCCGAAATCCGGCTGGGACCTTCTGCCGACGAAGCCGAACTGGGCCGCCGGCTGGGATAAGTTCTGGACACCGGGCGAAGCAGGCGCGATGGCGCGCCTCGATGCGTTTCTCGACAATGGTCTCCTCGGTTACGGCGAACTGCGCAACAGGCCTGATCTGCCGAACGTCTCGCGTCTGTCGCCGCATCTGCATTTCGGCGAAGTCTCGCCACGCCAGATCTGGGCGAAGACAATGTTTGCCTCGGTCGCCGACCCGAAGCTCGCCAAGGACGCCGCGAAATTCCTCTCCGAAGTCGGCTGGCGCGAATTCTCCTATCACCTGCTCTACCACTTCCCGACGTTACCGAAGGAAAACTGGAAGAAGACGTTCGACGCCTATCCCTGGCGCACCAGCAAGGCCGATCTCGGAGCCTGGCAACACGGCCGCACCGGCTACCCCTTCGTCGACGCCGGCATGCGTGAGCTCTGGCACACCGGCACCATGCACAACCGCGTCCGCATGGTCGTCGCATCGTTCCTGATCAAGCATCTGAGAATCGACTGGCGCGAAGGCGAAGCGTGGTTTTGGGATACGCTGCTCGACGCCGACGCCGCCAACAACGCGGCGAGCTGGCAATGGGTCGCGGGCTCCGGCGCGGACGCCGCACCCTATTTCCGTATCTTCAATCCGATCGAGCAGGGCCGGAAGTTCGATCCCGACGGGGCCTACATCCGCCAATGGGTCCCCGAGATCGCAAACCTCGCCAATGACGATCTCTTCTGGCCGCACGATGCGACCCCGATGGCGCTGAAGGCCGCCGGCATCACGCTGGGCAAAACTTATCCGCATCCGATCGTCGATCACGCCGAAGCGCGCGCCGCCGCCATGGCCGGCTACGAAGCGGTGAAGGCGGCCGGCACCCCGGCCTGAGCGTTGATGTCGACGAGACCGCCGATCAGACGGGCTTCTTCGACGAATCGACTTCGCCCCGGTCGACGCGGCGCGAAAATTCCGTCTGCCCGCCCGATGACAGGATGCGCGCCTGCTCGACCCAGTTCTCGCGCTCGATCCGGCCCTTGAAATCGAGCTTCTGGCTCATCGCCTCGATGTCCGCGCTCGTCCACTCCGCGATCTGCGCGTAAGTGTAGACGCCGAGCGAATTGAGCTTCTTCTCGATCAGCACGCCGATGCCGCGGATGCGCTTGAGATCGTCCATCTCCGACCCGCGCACGACACGCGCCGAACCGGCAGCCGCCGCCGCAG
>DAOMWV010000220.1:0-3965 GCA_035436725.1 Hyphomicrobiaceae bacterium | reverse complement strand
ACTGGAGTTCAGACGTGTCCTCTTCCGACCTACTCGGCATCACCACCGCTGACGTCGATGCCGCCTGCGACGGCTCGCGGCACGCGGCCAGCACATTGACCGACCGCGAACGCACGGGACTTGCTACGTCATTACCTGACACGGCTCCGCAGAACGTCCGAGCCGATGTCCCCTCATGGCTCCTGCCAGAACTGACATCGGCGTTCGGCAACAGGCTGATCGAAGAGGGGATCGCCCTGGCAGAACGCGCTCCGGTCGACCTGCGGGCCAACACTCTCTGCTCGACCCGCGAGAAGGTCCTCGAGGCACTGGCGCCGTTCAAGCCGGCAACGACACCCTGGTCTCCCCTGAACATTCGCATTGCAGCTCCCGTGGGGGCCGCCCGCACACCGAACGTTGAAAATGAAGGCACACATGGCCTCGGCTGGTTCGAGGTCCAGGACGAAGGCTCACAGATTGCCGCGGCCCTGCTCGCTGCCAAGCCGGGAGACAAGGTTCTCGATCTCTGCGCCGGCGCAGGCGGCAAGTCCCTCGCCATCGCAGCCCGCATGCGCAACGAAGGCCGCATCCTCGCCTACGACAGCGACAAGAGCCGGTTACGCCCGATTTACGAGCGCATCGCGCGCGCCCGCGCGACCTGCATAGAGCCACTCGTCGCCGGCGACGCCACCACCCTCGAAAGCCATCACGGCTCCTGTGACGCCGTCCTCGTCGACGCCCCGTGTTCAGGAACCGGCACATGGCGCCGAAAGCCTGACGCAAAATGGCGTCTGAAACCGGAAGCGCTCGACCAGCGCCGGTCGAGCCAGAAACGCGTCCTGTCCGAGGCCGCAGCCTTTGTCCGCCCGGGCGGCCGCCTCGTCTACGTGACCTGCTCCCTTCTCCCGAGCGAGAATACCGCGCAGGTATCCGCCTTCCTCGCATCAAACCCCGGCTTCACCATCCTCCCCTGGCGCACGGCCTGGACGACAGCACTCCCGACCGCGCCACCGCCCCGATCGGCCGATGATCGCGAAGACAGCATGCTGCTCTCACCTGCCTCGCACGCGACCGATGGCTTCTTCGTCGCCGTGCTGCAGCGCCGGTAAAGGACCGTTTTTCCCCACAAAGAAACAATCTTGTTAAAGCCGTGATTTGACAGCGTCTCCGGCCGCCATAGATTTCCGCGCGGCGTCAGTCGCTGGCCGTTGGATGGTCGTGAGCAGGCGCGTCGAAGCCACGAGGGGCACGCGTCAGCATGGTCGTCGCAACGAAAGCCAAGCGTCCAAGGCGCACGCTCGGGCGCGCATCCTGCCTCGGACCTGTCTCCGATCTCGAACAGCACCTCCCGCAGGAATGGTGGCGGAAGCTGTTCAACGCGCTCTACGTAAAAACCGACGGCGACGTAGTCGAGAACAACGAGAATACCCGCCGCGACGTGGACTTCATCGTCGCTGCCGCCGCCATTCAGCCCCACAGCGCAATCCTCGACCTCTGCTGCGGACAAGGACGGCACTGCCTCGAACTCGCCAGGCGCGGTTTCAGAAACGTGACCGGCGTCGACCGCTCCCGCTACCTCGTTCGCCTCGCCCGCAAGCGCGCCCAGGCAGAAGGATTGCAGGTCGCTTTCAAGGAAGGCGACGCGCGCAATCCGCGCCTGCCGGAAAGCAGCATCGACTGCGTCGTCGTCATGGGAAATTCGTTCGGCTACTTCGCCGACAAGCAGGATGACGAAAAAGTCCTCGCAACCGTTGCCCGCCTCCTGCGGCCATCAGGCCAGCTCGTGCTCGACATCACCGATGGCGCGCATATGCACGAGCATTTCGACAAGCGCTCGTGGGAATGGATCGACGAGCACCACTTCGTCTGCCGCGAACGGTCGATCTCCAAGGAAGGCGACCGCCTGATCAGCCGTGAAGTCATCGTCCAGGACGAAATCGGCGTCATCGCCGACCAGTTCTACGCCGAGCGTCTGTATACGCGCGAAACCATAACGCGACTGCTCGAAAAGACCGGCTTCCGGAACGTGCGCCATCACGGCGTGACCGAATCCGTATCGGATCGCGACCAGGATCTCGGCATGATGGCGCGGCGTCTGCTGATCTCTGCCGATGCGCCGATCAAGCCGGCGAAGAAGCCCCGTGGCAAGGTCGCCGCAATCGATGTGACGGTCCTGCTCGGCGACCCACGTCTGCCCGACACCGTCAAGCTCGGCGGAAAATTCAATCCCGAGGATCTCGATACCGTCCGCCGCCTCAAGGACGCGCTTTCGGAACTTGCCAGCTATCGCTTCCGTTACCTCGACAACCACGCCACCATCGAACGCGATCTGGCTGGCCTTGAAACCGATCTGGTTCTGAACCTGTGCGACGAGGGGCTCAACAACGACGCATTCAAGGAACTGCACGTACCGGCAATGCTCGAGATTCGCGGCCTCAAGTATTCAGGCAGTGGCCCCGGTTGCCTCGCGGCCTGTTACGACAAGGGACTGGTGCGCGCAGTCGCACAATCGCTCGATGTCCCGGTCCCGCTCGAAACCTACATTCGGCCCGGCGATCAGGGCGCCACACTGCCGTCTGTGTTCCCCGCCCTCCTGAAGCCCAACTTCGGCGACAGCTCCATCGGCATCACCAAGGACGCCGTCGTCCACAACGAACGCCAGCTTCTCGATTATCTCGGCCACCTGCGCTCGAATTTCCCGAAATACCCTATCCTCGTTCAGGAATACTTGTCCGGGGCAGAGTATTCGGTCGGCCTCGTCGGTAATCCACATCAGGGCCTGCGCGCACTGCCGGTCCTCGAGGTGGATTTCTCGCGCCTCGACAAGGCGCTGCCGCAGATCCTCGGATATGAGTCCAAGTGGGAGCCGACAAGCGCGTACTGGACCCAGATCCGATACCGTGAAGCCAGCCTGCCCGACGCCCTGCAGCAGCAGATGATCGATCATTCCGTGAAGCTGTTCGAACGCCTGAATTGTCGCGATTACGCCCGCTTCGATTTCCGTGCAGACGCCCAGGGTGAGATAAAGCTCCTCGAAGTCAATCCGAACCCCGGCTGGTGCTGGGACGGCAAACTCAACATCATGGCCGGCTTTCAGGGCATTCGGTATCCGGAGCTGCTTGCTTCGATCCTGCAGGCGGCCGTCGAGCGTCTCGGTGTCACCCCCCGCGTGGCCGTGCTCCGGAACGGCCAGAACTAGGCAAAAGTCGCCCCGCGCGCCCGGGCCGGCCACACGATTTCGCAGCCCCAAATATTGACTATCCGCCGAAGGCGACTATGGTGCGCGCCAACCGGATAAAGCGGGGCAGGAGCCCCGAACGAGGATTTGCGTCATGGCCAAGCCCGCCACCCAGAAAATCAAGCTGCTTTCGACCGCCGGCACTGGCTTCTTCTATGTGACCAAGAAGAACCCGCGCACGAAGACCGAGAAGCTCGTCTTCAAGAAGTACGACCCGATCGCCAAGAAGCATGTCGACTTCAAGGAAGGCAAGATCAAGTAAGGACCGACGTTCCTTATTTGTGCCAGGTCTGCAGCGATCCGACCGAACAGATAACGCGCCGCGTGGGCCATAGCCCTGCGCGGGTTTTCGTCGTGGTGATCGCCTGGGTCCGGAACACGACGGGCGTGGGCCGTCGGGCCACCAGTCGCATGGTTCTCTTGAGAGTTAGCCGGGTCCGCGGTGCTCGGCAGCGGGGTATTGTTCCCGAACAACCGCAGACCCAGCCTGCCAAGCAGCGGCCAAAGAGGGCGTTGGCCTTCCGCAAGGCGATCGATCGCTCAATGCGGGAAAATCCCACTGCGAACGACCGTCCCTCACGGCATCAGGAAATGCGGCGGACCCGAAAGTCCGTGAGGATCGCGATGGAGTGCACTGACACCCCGAAATGCCTTTGGAGGTTCGCGCTGCCGCACGCCCCGGAAAACCGAGGCTGAGAGTAGTCGACTTTCCGACTGTTGCCAATCGGCAAGTTCGCTACCCAATCTT
>DAOMWV010000219.1:0-3976 GCA_035436725.1 Hyphomicrobiaceae bacterium | reverse complement strand
CACCGCCTCCTCCGCAGCCCTGAACAGCGCCGCCGACTTGAAAACGCACTCCTGCTGCTCGGCGGCCGGGATGCTGTCGGCGACGACGCCGGCGCCCGCCTGGACGTAGATGTGGCCGTCCTTGACAATGGCGGTGCGCAACACGATGCAAGTATCCATCTGACCATCGGCCGAAAAATAGCCGACGCAACCGCCGTAGGGACCGCGCTTCGCCTTTTCGAGTTCGTCGATGATCTCCATGGCGCGCACCTTGGGCGCGCCGGAGAGTGTTCCTGCCGGAAGCCCCGCCAACAGGGCATCGATCAGGTCGTGCTTCTTGGTGTCGAGCTGGCCATGGACGGTCGACGAGATGTGCATGACGTGGCTGTAGCGTTCGATCTGGAAACTCGCTGCGACGCGGACCGAGCCGATTTCCGAGACACGACCGACGTCGTTGCGGCCGAGGTCGAGCAACATGAGATGCTCTGCGCGCTCCTTCGGATCGGCGAGCAGTTCACGCTCGAGGCGCTGATCCTCTTCGGGCGTCGCCCCACGCGGGCGAGTTCCGGCGAGCGGCCGGATCGTCACTTCTCCGGACCGGACGCGGACCAGGATCTCCGGCGACGACCCCACGATCGAGTAAGCGCCGAAATCGAGAAGGAACATGAAAGGTGACGGATTGGTCCGGCGCAGGGCTCGATAGAGCGCAACGGGCGGAAGACGGAACGGCGCGGAAAAGCGCTGAGACAAAACGACCTGGAAGATGTCACCGGCAGCGATGAATTCCTTGGCCGTTTCCACCATGCCCATGTATTCGGCCGGCGTCGTGTTAGACTGCATGTCGGGTGCATTCAGGGCCCCCGGCGTCGCGACCGCCGTACTGGGCGCGGGCGTGTCGAGTGCCGCGACCACGTCGCCGATCCGCCGGGTTGCCGCATCGTATGCTTCATTGGCGTCGACGCCCTGTGCCGGATAGACCGGCGTCACGATGATCATCTCGTCGCGAATGTTGTCGAACACCACCATGACGGTCGGGCGCATGAAAAGCGCGTCCGGCAGACCGAGCGTGTCCGGCTTCACGTTTTCGAGTTTTTCGACGAGACGGATCGTGTCGTAGCCCATGTATCCGATCACACCGGCGGAGTTCGGCGGCAGATCGGGCGGCAGATCGATCCTGCTCTCGGCCAGCAGCTCACGCAGCGCCTCGAGGGTCGGGCTTTCCTGTCGCGTGAAGGCTTCGGGATCGGCTTGTGGCGACCGGTTGATTTCAGCGACTTCACCGTGCGCGCGCCAGACGATGTCCGGAGCAACACCGATGAACGAATAACGACCCCTTGTCGCGCCGCCTTCGACGGATTCGAGGAAGGACGTGAGGTTGCGACCGTCCGACAATTTCAGATAGGCAGAGACCGGGGTCTCCAGATCGGCGACCAGCCGCGTCCAGACGACCTGTGCTTCGCCTCTCTCGTACCGCGCCGAGAAGGGGGCGATCCCGGGCTCGAGCATGACTTTTGCGGAGATCGCGTGGGCGACAGCTCGGTTCATTATGGAAGCCTTCTGGACGGTCGGCGCTGTTGCATCGAGTTGGAGATCGGCGATCGCGCGGCATATGAATTCGCGCGATCGTGGCGATCACCGCCATCGGCGACGACGGTACGGCAGAGCAACCGGGGGGACTGCATTCGTCACTGCTGGCTACCCTGTCCGAGCGCCTGACGCAGCGCTGCCTCGTTTACAGATACGCCATATCGCGTCTGCAGCCCGCCGACATACGCCGTGATTGCATCCGACTGCATCTGACGAACCATGGTCGCCTTCAGCGCGTCCGCCTGTTCCTTGGTCGCTTCTGCCGCTGGAATGATGTCAACGACACGAACCAGAACCCGGGACTTGCCATCAGCTGCGGACGACGACGTGGCGCCGTTCTTCGGCAGCGTGAAGGCCAGCTGAACAGCCTGTTCGGTCAGACCAGGGACAGACGCCTGGCGCCCTATGCCAGCGGTCTTCTCCACCTTGCCATCGAACTCCTTCGCAATGTCGGCCATCGATTCGCCCTTCGTGAGACGTTCGACGAAGCGAGCGGCAGCATTCGCCAGTTCACGGCGCGTTTCGGCTTCGATATAGGCGGCTCTGACCTTCTCCTTGACGGCGTCGAACTCGAGTTCCTTTTCGGGCGTGATCGCGAGGACATCGATCCAGGCATAGCCACCGTCGGAGAGATCGACCGCATCGTTGTAGTTGCCGGGCGCATTGGTGAAGCCGGCATTGACGATACGGGCAGCGTCCGGATGCTCGAGCGCAGGCTTTTCATCCGGACCTCGACCGGCGCGATCGATCGCGGCAATTTCCCGGAAGTTCACTCCAAACTTCTCTGCGGCCTCCTTCAACGACTTGCCGGCGGACCGCTCGTCCTCGATCTTGTCATGGATCGACGTCATTTCGGAGGTGGCGCGACGTTCCGACAGCTCTTCCTTGACCTGGACTTTCACGTCGTCGAGCGTTCGCGTCTTGCCCGGGGTCACGTCTTCGATTTTGAGGATCACCGTCGTGAACTGACCTTCGACCGGCTTCGAGACCTCGCCCTTGTTCAAGGCAAAGGCCGCTTCGGCGATCTTCTTGTCGATCATCGACGACTTCTGGACGATGCCGAGATCGATGTCGGATTCCTTGAAGCCGAGCGCCTTGGCGGCGTCGACGAAGTTCGCAGCCTTCGACAGTTCCCCGGCCGCCTTTTCAGCGGCTTCCTTGTTCGGGAAGGAAACCTGATAGATGCGCCGTGACTCCGGTACGTTGAACCGATCCTTGTCGTCCTCGTAGGCGCGCTTGATCTCGTCATCAGAGATCGCGAGTTTCGCCTTCACCTCGTTACGCGTGAGTAGCAGCAGGGCCAGCTTGCGCTGTTCGGGCTGGACGAACTGGCGCTTGTTCTCGTCGTAGTACTTGCGCAGCGCCGCATCATCAGGCGACGGGGTCTTCACGACCTTCGCGGAATCGATCGTCGTAAACTCGACTACCCGCTTCTCCTCGCGGTAGCGGTGCACCAGATCGATCATCGCCTTGGAGACAGCCGAGGGCGCGGTAATCGCCTCGGTGACGAGCTCGCGAGCGTCTTCTGCCTTGCGGACGGCAATGTATCGCGCCTCGGACATTCCGAGCTGGCGCAGATAGCCGTCGAACGCGGCCTTGGAGAACTTACCGCCGACGTCCTGGAAGGCCGGGTTGGAGCGGATGTCAGCCGCAATAGTCATGGCCGGTATCGCGAGGCCGAGCTCCTTCACCTGGGCATCGAGCGCGGCGGTAGCGGTGAGACGCGACAGCGTCTGCTGGTCGAGGCCGAACATGCGCGCCTGCTCGGCGGTCAGACGGCGGCCGACCTGGCGGGATACGAGGTCGATCTCGGTCTGGTAGGCCTGCTGGAATTCCTCGATCGAGATCTCCGTCTTGCCCACCTTGGCGACCGCCGAAGCGCTATAGCCACGGAAAACGTCGGCGATACCCCAGATCGCGAACGCAAATATAAGCAATACAAGGAGAATTTTTGAGAGCCAGTTTCCGGCGCCACGGCGAAGTGCGTCGAGCATACGATCGGTCCAGTCCTGCCCAGCCGGGCCCTGTCACAGTTGATTTCCGGCATCGCAGAGACTGCCGCGAAGGCGATCCTGCGGTCCACTGGCGCTCCTTTAGCGCTGTTTTCGTCGCGATGCACCACGGTTGACGCCGGTCGTGGACATATTATGAACCACACGGCACCACCGCAAGCTCTTCGGCCGTCCGACACCCTGGCGCGCCTACCCTGCGGTCAATTCTGGAGACATCACATGTCCGCTTCCGTCCATGCCTCCCGACCACGAGCGCTCGTCGCGGGGAACTGGAAAATGAACGGCGTTGGGGCGAGCCTCTCCGAACTTACCACCCTTGCGCGCGATCTCGGCGGCAAACCAGGGTGCGACGTCATGATCTGCCCGCCGGCGACGCTCGTCGCCCGCATGGCAGATCA
>DAOMWV010000218.1:0-3988 GCA_035436725.1 Hyphomicrobiaceae bacterium | reverse complement strand
GAGGACCGAGCCGAGCAGCGTGCCGCGCGCCGCAGCCGGCCAGGCGCGACGCCGCTCCTCCGCATTCGGCCACAGATCCGTCACGCGCCCCGGCGGTAACGCCCGGGTCTCGCGTCTCGCGAGGTTGTCGATGATCTCCGCGATCCCGAACAGGCCCATGGCCACCACCACGAACTCGATACCGTCGAACAACTGACGAATGCCGAGCGTCATGCGCTGCTCGCCCGTGGTCACGTCGGTACCGACGAGGCCGAAGAGCATGCCGACCATCACCATGCCGAGCGAGGCGATGATGGAGCCCGAGGCGAGAACGACCGCCGCGACGAGCCCGAGCACGATGAGCGCGGTGAATTCCGGTGGCCCGAAGAGCAGGGCCAGACGGCTCAGTGGCGGCGCCAGGAATGCGATGACGATGGTCACCACGCATCCGGCAAAGAACGAGGAGAGCGCGGCGATGGCGAGAGCCGAACCGGCACGGCCCTGACGTGCCATCTGATAGCCGTCGATGGCTGTAACGACGGAAGTCGCTTCTCCCGGCAGATTGACGAGGATCGCGGTTGTCGAGCCGCCGTACTGCGCGCCGTAGAAAATCCCGGCGAGCATGATCAGCGCGCCGGTCGGCTCGAGATGGAACGTGATCGGCAGCAGCATCGCGATGGTCGCAAGCGGGCCGATGCCCGGCAGTACGCCGATCAACGTGCCGAATAGCGCGCCGATGAAGCAGTAGAGCAGGTTCTTGAGCGTCAGCGCGATGGCGAAGCCGGTCGCGAGATTGGCGAAGATGTCCGTCATCCGAACCACGCCGACGACGGCCATACCGGCACTTGCAGACCGAGGAGAGTGTGAAACAGCAACGTGCACACGGTTGCGAGGACGAGCGCCGTGACCGCAAGCCAGCGCAGGTCGTAATTTTCCCCGGAAATGCCGGCGGCAGCGACGATCAGAATTATGGTCAGCGGCAGGCCCAGACGTGGCAGCAAGAGCGCGAACAACAGCACCAGCGCGGTCGTGAAGAGTGCCGGGCGGACCGCGAAGTCGACCGCCTCGTCAGCGCGCCCATGATAGAACTTCAGTCCCGCGAGGATGACACCGATTATCAGGCACCCGATCGACAAGGCGCGCGGAACGTACCCGATACCCATTTCGCCCGCCGTACCGACTTCGAGTTCGCGGACGAACCATAGCCCCGCGAACCCGAAAACGAGAAAAAACAGACTGGCGGCACCCTCGCGCCCGATCGACATGCGCCCCCCTCGCCGACAATCGCTACGCCACTATTTGGCCAGCCTGAGGCCGGCCTCCTCGAGCAGCGTCTTGGCTGTCGCATATTCCTTGTCGACGAATGCCTTGAGCCCAGCCCGATCCAAAAACTCGATCGGCTGCTTCTGCTTGCCGAGTGTCTCGATCACGGATTTGTCCTCGAGTGTCGACTTGCAAGCCCCTTCGAGCTTCGACAGCACGGCAGCGGGCGTGCCCTTCGGCGCAAACATCGCGTTCCAGATCGAGAAGCGCAGGTCGAGGCCGCCTTCCTTTGCCGTCGGCACGTCCGGGTAGGTCGGAATGCGCTTTTCGGCCATCACCGCGACAGCCGTGAGGTTGTATTGCGGCACGAGGTTCGGCTGGTCGGTGAAGAGTTCGATATCACCGGATAGCATTGCTTGCACGACATCGGCCGACCCTTTGAACGGCACGTGTTTGAGCTTCGTCCCCGACGCCTTTGCAAAGCCGATCATCGCCATGTGCGGGATCGTGCCCGGACCGGTCGAGCCATAGGCGAGCTTTCCGTCCTGTTCCTTCGCGACCTTGACGACGTCGGCGACGGTTTTGAACCGCGAGTTCGGAGGCGCCATCATGACGACGGGGCTGTCGACGAGCTTGCATACCGGCTCGAAAGAAGCGGGGTCATAGGTGAGGTTCATACGTTGCGGCTGGATCACCATCGGACCGATCGGAGTGATGAGCAGCGTGTAACCGTCCGGAGCCGCAGCCGCGACTTCGGCAGCACCGATCGTGCCTGCGGCTCCGGGCACGTTCTTGACGACGATCTGGCCACCAAGCGACTTGGACAGCACATCCTGGATACCACGCGTCATCAGGTCGGTGGCGCCGCCCGCCGGCCAGGCCACGACGACCGTGATGGGCTTTTCCGGGTACGAACCCTGTGCGAATGCGGAAGTTGCGAGTGTGACATTGAGAGCAGCCAAGGCGACCGCACGCAGCATGTTTCTCATGGTGGCGTTTCCCTTATCCCTGTCAGTATTATTTTTTCACGATCTGATCAGGCATGAAGCGCGCTTGTCAATCACCCCGGCACGTACCCCACCCATGAACATCTCGTCTGTCGCAAGCCACGACCTGATCCCGGCCGGTGGTCTCCGCAATCGAAAAGCATGTTTCAGCGCCAGCCCGGCCCGCGATCACAAGCCGTGAGCGATTGACCGCCGCGCCACGTCGATTCGCATGAAGTCCCCCAAAAAAGAAACCGCCGCGGCAACCCGCGGCGGCTTCCTAACTTCAGTAATCGACGAGACCGCTCGCCTCAGATCTTCTTCGCCCAGGCGACGGCCGTGTCGCTCATGCGGTTCGAAAAGCCCCACTCGTTGTCGTACCACGACAGTACCGAAACGAGCGTGCCGTCCATGACCTTCGTCTGGTCCATGTGGAAGACGGACGAATGCGGGTCGTGGTTGAAGTCGATCGAGACGTTGGGCTGCATCGTGTAGCCGAGGATGCCCTTGAGCGGGCCATCCGCCGCAGCCTTAATCGCGGCGTTGACCTCGTCCTTCGTCGTCTTCTTCTTGGCGATGAACTTGAGATCGACGACCGAGACATTCGGCGTCGGCACGCGCATGGCAAAACCGTCGAGCTTGCCATTGAGGTCCGGCAGTACGAGACCGACGGCCTTTGCAGCACCAGTCGAGGTCGGGATCATGGAGAGCGCCGCAGCGCGCCCGCGATAGAGATCCTTGTGCATGGTGTCGAGCGTCGGCTGATCGCCCGTGTACGAGTGGATCGTCGTCATCATGCCCTTCTCGATGCCGATGGCGTCGTTCAGGACCTTGGCGACGGGCGCGAGGCAGTTCGTGGTGCACGAGGCGTTCGAGACGACCATGTGCTCCTTGGAGAGCTTGTCGTGGTTCACGCCGTAGACGACCGTAAGGTCAGCGCCATCGGCGGGAGCGGAGACGAGCACGCGCTTCGCCCCGGCCGTCAGATGCGCCGACGCCTTGTCCTTCGACGTGAAGATGCCCGTGCACTCCATCGCGATGTCGATGCCGAGATCCTTGTGCGGCAACTCCGCCGGGTTCTTGATCGCTGTGACGCGGATCTTATGGCCGTTGATGACGAGGCTGTCGCCGTCGACCTTCACGTCGGCCGGGAACTTGCCATGCACGCTGTCGAACCGCAGGAGATGGGCATTGGTCTCGACAGGCCCGAGATCGTTGATGCCCGCGACGACGATGTCCTTGCGGCCACTTTCGACGATGGCGCGCAGCACGTTGCGTCCGATGCGTCCGAACCCGTTGATGAAGACTTTGACGGCCATGGCGGCATTTCTCCCGAGGCTGTGGAACCGATCGAATGAAACGCACCCGCCCGCGGCAGATGCAGACGGCGTGCGGACCGGCCACGGCCGGTCGGTCGATGCGCGGACCTATCTACCACCTGCCCGGTCCAGTCAATTGGCCACACTGACCGCGCCGAACAAAGTCGTCCGGACGGTTTCCGCATAGTCTCCGGATCACCAAACCTGTGCACATCCGGCACGGTGACCGCCCCCTATGGCCGCTCCGCCATTGTCTTGCAGAACGAACAGGACTAACGAGCTTTTATCAATCCCGTCAGTAATTTGCGTGTCACCCAGCACCCGCGAGGGCAGGCATGGCCAAAGCCTCCGACACCCCGACTGCTCCCCGCCGTCCGACACGGACGGCGGCGCGTAACGGCGCGAAGCGACCGCGCTCCGTCGCTGCTGAACGCCCCGTTG
>DAOMWV010000217.1:0-3994 GCA_035436725.1 Hyphomicrobiaceae bacterium | reverse complement strand
CGGTGGTGTCCTGACGGGATCGGCAGCGGCGACGGGTTCGGGGGCGACGGACGGCTGGGTGACGGGGGCTCCGTCCGCGTTACCGGGTTCGAACGCGGCTGGCGGTGGCACGGTGCTGGCGAGCGGCGCGATCAGGGAAGGGCGCTCCGACGTGGCCGTTTCCCGCGAGGCGACCGGCACGTCTGGCTCGACCGACATCGGCCGGCTTTCGGCAATGATCTCGAAGACCGGCTCGGTCGGCGTTTCTTGAATCTGGGTGTTGGCGGCAGCGACGGCGGTGACCGCGTCGGCGACCGTCTTGCGGGCGAGTTCGTCTGAGGGGGCGATCGAGGCCTGGGCGCTGAGGCTTGCGGCGAGGCGCGACAGAAGGTTCTCGACGTCCGCGTCGTTGGTCGGCGTCGACGCGATCGTCACCGGACCGGAAGACACGGGTTCGGGCCCGGACGTGTCGGCCGGTGCTTCGGCCGCGTGTGCGACGGGTGACGGCAGAGGACCGGGCAGGGTCGGTTTTGCCGTTGCCTGTACTTCGACCGCTGCGGGCTCAGCCAGCGAAGGCGGCGGCGGAACTGTGCTGCGCATACGCTCGGCGCGGGTCGCGAAGCGCGACACGGGAGGCGACGGCACGCTCATTTCGAGCGAAGGCGCGTCGGCGGGTATCGCTGTCGCCAGAGGCGGGACGGCGCGCGGCGCAGGCGTTGGACTGGTCTCGAAGATGTCGTCGAGGTCGCTTGCGGTCTCGGTGATCGAGCCAATGTCGGCAGCGTTGCGTGGCAGGGGGGTGGCCGGGGGCGGCGATGTGGCCGAGCGCGATTGGGTGGCTGGCCCGCGCAATGGCGGCAGGGTCGGCTCCACGCGCTGGTCGCTCCGTTTTTCGCCTCGCTGCGGGAGAGGCAGCGCAGGGCCCGTGTTCGAGCTGGTCTCGTGAATGGTCGAAGGATTGGGGCGGCTGCCGATCGGGTCTTCGGCAATGATGCGCCTGATCGACGCCAGGATCTCGTCCATGTTCGAGTCCTGCGTGTCGTTCATCCGTGACGCTCTCGTGTTCGCCCAGTCATTGGCCGCCATGTC
The DNA here is from genome assembly GCA_035436725.1 of Hyphomicrobiaceae bacterium. GTDB lineage: Bacteria > Pseudomonadota > Alphaproteobacteria > Rhizobiales > Hyphomicrobiaceae > JABFRJ01. The sequence continues at coordinate 2,926 of DAOMWV010000217.1, read as the reverse complement.
TGCTCCCCTCGTATCGCAAAGCGGCGCGTCTTCGCGAATCCGATTGCTTTCTGCCGAAGTCTTGCACCGTGAAGGGTCTGCAACAAGTTTTCGTCTTGCGCGTTGCCAAGTTTCTCACAAGGCCGTTCCGGCTGAATGCATCCCGGATCGACGGTGGTGCTCCGGGACAGGATTTCCCCGGACAGCCGAAGTAGAAAAACAGGATTCTGGCGCCGCTGGGGCGGTTCGCCCTGGAAATGGCGGTTATTTCACCGGCTTCCAGCCGTCCGTCCGCTGCGGGGCCACGGTTTTCGTCTCCCACTTGTCCTTGATCGATTCGACCTTGCGATCGTCGTTCTTGGTTATGGAGACGCCACGCCACTGACGGCGAACCTCGTGATAGTGAACTTCCGGATCGTAAACGGTATCAGCCGAGCCGATTTCCTGGATGTTCAGCCGCCCGATCGCGGCGAGCAGGGCGTGGCCTGCAACGACGATGTTCCGGCGTGTAGTGACGAGAGCGACCTCGGCGTTGAGTAGTTCCTGCTCAGCGTTGAGCACGTCGAGGAGCGTACGCTGGCCGACCTTCTCTTCCTCGCGGACCCCGTTGAGCGCGGTGCGGAATGCCCGGACCTGTGCGGTATCCGATTGGAGCTGGGCCTGTGCGGCCTGATACTGCGACCAGGCCGCGACGACGTTCGCCTGCACTTCCTGACGGTTCTGCTCGATTTCCTGGATGCGGCTCACGTGTGTGTGCTTGGCCTGGCGGACGCGGGCATCGACCTCGCCACCGGAATAGAGCGGCACGGTCAGGCGGCCGACGATCGAAGTCGTGCGGCTTTCCTGGAGGGCTTGCGACGGATCGAAGCGATGCGAGTAGGTGGTCTCGAGCTGCATCGACGGCAGCAGCTCGCCCCAGATCCGATCGACCGTGTGGCGCGCCGACTGCTCGCGATAGAGCGCGGCGATGACGAAGGGATTTTCACGAGACGAGATGGAAATCGCTTCCTGCAGGGATTTTGGGACGCGACCGTTCAGCTTCGGTTCGACGAGCCTTCCCGGCGGATGTCCGATGTGGCGTTCGAAGGCGCCACGGCTCGTCTTGAGCGCGGCTCGGGCTGCCTCGAGGGCAGACAGCGACACCGAGCGGCGTGCTTCGGCCTGGGCGACGTCGGTGCGGGTCACCTCGCCGACGCCGAAACGGTCGCGGGTGGCGCGCAGCTCTTTCGAAAGCACCTCGACGTTGTTTTCGCGGATGCGCACCACGGCCTGATCGCGGATGACGTCCATGAAGGCGGTGGTGGCATCGAGCAGGACGGTCTGCTCGACGCCGCGCAGAATTTCACGGCCGGCGCGGACGGTGGCTTCCGCTTCGTTCACCTGGTTGAACACTCGGCCGCCGCGGAAGAGCGGCTGGACGGCCTGCACGGAATAGCCACGCGGGTGCGTTTCACCGTTGCCGGCGCCCGAAGGGACCGTGTCCTGTTTCTGAAAGCCGACGTCGGCGCTGCCGGAGATGATCGGCCGATATCCCGAGTTGGCGCGCGCCACTTCCTCGTCGGTCGCCCGCAGGGTGGCGCGGGCGGCATCGAGTTTCGGATTGTAACGATAGGCGTGGGACAGGGCGCTGTTCAGGGTATCGGAAAGCGCGGGAGCGGAGGACATGCAGACCGCAACGGCGATCGCTACGGCAGCCACGCCATACCGAAGACCAGAGGCGGCGCGGCGTTGCTGGCAGACCGGGATACCGGTTCTCTCGTCGATCGCCCTCGTCATCGCTTACGGATCCTTGTTCAGCCGACAGCACGACAAACGCATCACAGTCCGTGCCGAACGAATGCCCTTTGGGCTAACTGATTCGTGGTCGTCGCCACAGTGCGCGGGCTGGTTATACAGGGGTGATTGAGCGCAAACGGTCTGTGCAAAAACTGTGGATAGTCAAATCATATGTTAATGATATCTAAAGCATAACGTCTTCTCTCGCCAAGGGGACACAGTGGCCCGGCGGCAAGACTGGGTGCGGGATGTGGCGGACCGGCCACAAAGTGGTCGCGCGCGCTTTTCTGGTTCAGCGAACGGACGGGCGCAGCGTGAGATTTCCGGTGTAGGCGTCGGTCGCACCCCAATTGTCGAGTTTTTCGAGCACTTCGGTACGACCGTCGGCGTGGGTGATGGAAACGCCGAACCACTTGCCCTGTACTTCCTCGTAGTGCACTTCCGGGTCGTACTGGCTGTCGGCGAGCTGGAGTTCGGCCGAGTTCAGCCGGCCCATGGTTGCGAGCAGCGTGTAGCCGGCGATGACGAGATCGCGGCGGGTGGTCAGGGCTGCAATTTCGGCTTCGATGAGTTCCTGTTCGGCGTTGAGGACATCGAGAAGCGTGCGCTGGCCGACCTTTTCTTCCTCGCGAACGCCTTCGAGCGCCGTCTTTGCCGCTGTTACCTGCACGCTGTCCGTCGATTGCTGGGCGCGGGCGGCCTGCAGGCGTGACCAGGCGGTGACGACGAGGGCCTGCGTCTCGGTGCGGGCCTGCTCGATTTCCTGGATGCGGCTGACGTGGGTGTGCTTGGCCTGACGGACACGGGCCTTGGTTTCTCCGCCCTCGTAGAGCGGCACCGTCAGCCGCCCCGTTACCGTCGCGGCTTCGGCGCCTTCGGTCGCGGGCGTCGGGTTGAAGCGCTTGCCATAGCTCGCCTCCAGCGTCACTTCAGGCAGCAGTTCGCCCCAGATCTTGTCGACGCCGTGCCGGGCGGCCTGCTCGCGGTAAAGTGCGCTGACGACGTTCGGGCTTTCCTTTTCGGCGATCTTGATCGCGTCTTCGACCGCGATCGGGATCATTTTCGCCGGATAGGTGGGGGCGGTCAGGTTGTGCGGCGGGCGGCCGATGACGCGCTCGTAGACGGCACGGCTCGTCTTCAGGTTCGAGCGGGCGAGATCGAGGGCGCTCAT
>DAOMWV010000216.1:0-3998 GCA_035436725.1 Hyphomicrobiaceae bacterium | reverse complement strand
GCGGATGCGCGCGAGGGCCGCGAAGGCGCCGTTCGGATAGGCGTCCAGATAGGCCTTGAGTTCGGCCGGGTTTCGGCTGTCCTTGACCGAGTTCCAGAACGTGATTTCGGCTTCGGACGCGCTCGGGCCGGCATCGGACTTCCGGGTGTCTGTGCCTTGCGGTGCGGCGGCAGGTGGGGTCTGGGCGATGGCGGACATCGTCATCGACGCCAAGGCGATCAGGCTCGTGGCGGCGAGCGCGACTGTGGTGGTGCGTTGGCGTCGCATATGAATTTTCTCCAATTCTGCCAATGCGCTGGCGTATGCCTATGGGTGACGCGCCGGCCGCGTCGCCCCTGGCCGTTGCCGTCGGGCGGCGGGCCACGTACAGAGAATGGCACAGATGGCGCGATTTTGCTGCGCGGAGGAGAGCATGATTCCCAACGAATATCCGACACTCGATTTCGGGCTCGGCGAGACCGCCGACCAGCTGCGGCAGAGTGTTCGCGCCTTCACTGCAGACGAGATCGCGCCGCTCGCCGCCGAAATCGACCGGACCAACGAATTCCCGCGTCAACTCTGGCCGAAGCTCGGTGCGCTCGGCCTGCACGGCATTACGGTCGAGGAGGAGTTCGGCGGTTCGGGTCTCGGCTATCTCGAACACTGTATCGCGATGGAGGAAATCAGCCGCGGCTCGGCGTCGATCGGACTGTCGTACGGGGCCCACTCCAACCTCTGCGTGAACCAGATCCGCCGTAACGGCACGAAGGCGCAAAAGGAGAAGTACCTGCCCAGGCTCATCTCGGGAGAGCATGTCGGCGCGCTTGCCATGAGCGAGCCGGGGGCCGGTTCGGACGTGGTGTCCATGACGCTCCGGGCGGACAAGAAGGGCGACCGCTACGTTCTCAACGGAACGAAGTTCTGGATCACGAACGGTCCGTGCGCCGATACCATGATCATTTACGGAAAGACCGATCCGTCGGCGGGGCCACGCGGGATCACGGCATTTCTCGTCGAGAAGGATTTCAAGGGTTTCTCGGTTGCCCAGAAACTCGACAAGCTCGGCATGCGCGGGTCCGATACCGGCGAACTCGTGTTCACCGATTGCGAGGTGCCGGAGGAGAACGTGCTCGGCCAGGTGGGCAAGGGCGTGAATGTCCTCATGAGCGGTCTCGACTACGAGCGTGCGGTGCTTGCAGCGGGGCCGATCGGCATCATGCAGGCGGCCATGGACATCGTCGTGCCTTACATCCACGAACGGAAGCAGTTCGGCCAGCCGATCGGCACGTTCCAGCTCGTCCAGGGCAAGGTCGCGGACATGTACACCGAAATGAATGCGGCGCGGGCCTACGTGTACGCTGTGGCGCGCGCGTGCGACCGCGGCCAGACGACGCGCAAGGACGCGGCTGGCGCGATCCTCTATGCAGCTGAGCGCGCGACCAAGGTCGCGCTCGACGCGATCCAGCTACTTGGTGGCAACGGCTACATCAACGATTATGCGACGGGCCGTCTGCTGCGCGATGCGAAGCTCTACGAGATCGGCGCGGGGACGAGCGAGATCCGGCGGATGTTGATCGGGCGGGAATTGTTCGAGGAAACGAAATAACGGATCGGCGGTAACGGTCGTGTCGCACGGAGGGGATCATTCGCCGAACTACGATTATGTCGTGGCGACGGCCGAGCGCCTTTCGCCGCGTCGTGACGGGCGCTTCCTCGATTTCGGGTGTGGTAGGGGCAAGGTGGTCGAACTGGGGCTCGAGCGGGGTCTCGACTTCGTCGGTGCCGATACCTTTGCGACGTTCTATACGCATTTTCTCGACGGGGTGCCGCAGCCGGTCCGCGACCGCATCTTCAAGTACGAAACGTTGCTCCCTTTCGAGGACCAGTCATTCGACGTGGTCACCGCCAACATGGTTTTCGAGCACGTGCCCGATCTCGGTCCGACGCTTTCAGAGATCAACCGCGTGCTTCGACCGGATGGTGTACTTCTGGCGCTCTTTCCGGTGGCGGAGACGGCCTACGAAGGGCATGCCGGTCTTTACTGCGCGCATTGGCTGCGGCGGCGGCCGTCGTTGCAGGCGCGCTATTTCCGGACGGCGCACAAGCTCGGGTTTGGCCTTTATCGCGAGGGCTATACGAGCGAGAGCTGGGCCGACGTGATGGTCAAGTCGCTCGGGGAGACTTGTGTGTATCACCGTGGCGGTGAGGTCATGCGACGTCTCCGGATCGTGTTCGGTTCGGAACCACGGTCGCTTGCAGCGGACTATGTGGGCTACAGGTTGGAGCGGTCGCGGTTCTCGGCGCTGACGCGTCGTGTCCCCCGAGTGGCGCTCGATCCGCTCTTGCGGGGCGTGTGCGGGGTCCGTGCGGGCAAGGTGATCGCGGTCACCAAGGCACGGCCGTTGCCGTAGTGGAGGCTCGGAGGTTTTCGTGAGCAAGGTATTCGATACGATCGTCGTCGGGATCGGCGGCATGGGTTCGGCGACGCTCTACCAGCTCGCAAAGCGCGGCCAGCGTGTGCTCGGGATCGAGCGTTTCGACCTCGGGCACGTCATGGGGTCGAGCCATGGGCACACGCGCATCATCCGGATCGCCTACTACGAGGGCAGCGAATACGTGCCGATCGTGAAGCGGGCCCACGAACTCTGGCGGGAGGTCGGCACGGAAGCGGACATGCAACTCCTGCATGTCACCGGCGCGCTCGACCTCGCACCGATAGGGCAGGGGTTCGTCGAGAGCTCTCTCCAGTCCTGCCTGGATCACGGCCTCGAACACGAGGTGCTCGATGCCAAGGAGATCATGCGGCGCTATCCGGCGTTCCGGTTGCCGAAGACACATCACGCGCTCTTCCAGAAGGACGGAGGCTTCGTGCTGAGCGAGAAAGCGATCTTTGCGCATTCAGGGCTGGCGCTCAAGCATGGTGCGGAGCTGCACGTGGGCGAAGTCGTCCGGGATTTCAGACCCACCGCCGATGGCGGGGTCGAAGTCCGGACAGATCGTGACGTCTATACAGCGGGCAAACTCGTCCTGTCGGCGGGGGCGTGGATCAGGGAGTTCGCGCCGGACGCGCTGCGTTCGGTCACGACCGTCAAGCAGGCGATCGGGTGGTTTCAGACGCGTGCGCCGGAAAAATTTGCGCTCGGTGCGCTGCCGGTCTTCATCCTCACGGTCGAAGAAGGCAATTTTTATGGTTTTCCAGTGTTCGAGCATCCCGGGTTCAAGATCGGGGGGCCGCATCTCGCGCGAGAGCCCATCGATCCGAACTCTCCGGACCGGACGCCTTCGCCGCGACAGGTGGCGGCGATCCAGGATTGCCTTGCGAAGTACCTGCCAGATGCGGGAGGGCCACCGCTCACCCTCAAGGGCTGCATGTATACGGTAACGCCCGACGAGCATTTCATTCTCGATGCGTTGCCCGGCCTGCCGCAGGTACTCGTCGCCTCGCCATGCTCGGGGCACGGTTTCAAGTTCGCCAGCGCGATCGGCGAGATCATGGCCGATCTTGCGGTCGAGGGGCGGGCGCGTTTCGATCTTTCACCGTTCTCCATCGGCCGACAAGCCGTGGCGTCGTCATGATGCTCTGGGTTCAGAAAATCGTCGGATTTCTTTTGCAGCCGTCGACGCTGGTCGTGATTGCGCTCGTTCTTGCGCTGAAGGCGGGCTTTCAGCTCCGTCCTCGGGCCGCGCGCCGATGGACGATGGCGGCGCTCGGCATGATGCTCGTGTTCGGGCTGTCGCCCCTCGGGGACCTTCTGCTCAGCCCGCTCGAAAAGCGCTTCCCGCGACCGGATCTCGCGGGCAGCCAGGTGGACGGTATCATCGTGCTCGGCGGCTCGGAGGGCGTCGGGTCGGACCGGGCCCTCGACGCCGTCAACGTCAATGAGGCGGCCGAGCGGCTGATCGAGACGGCTATCCTCGCGCGGCGGTTCCCGGGTGCCCGGATCGCGGCGCTCGGCGGCGGCAAGGGCTCCATCGTCGGCACATTGCTCGGCGTGCTGCTGCTGACGGCGATCGGCAAC
>DAOMWV010000215.1:0-4057 GCA_035436725.1 Hyphomicrobiaceae bacterium | reverse complement strand
GTGACGGTCGATCTCATGTGGTCGAGCCGGGCGGAAGCCGACCGCTGGGCCGATGCGCTCACTGAAAATCCGGAAATTCTCGCGCTCGACCTCGCTACCCTGATCGGCAGCTATCTGCCCGATGTGCAAGGCCGGGACGGGCGGATCGGCGCGGACTGGTCGGATGGTCCTGACGAAGTGGAATTCGACGCGGCATCCGTGATCGAGGCACTGCGGGACGCGGCACTTACGGACTTCGACGAGGCGGTCGCAATCGACCGGCATGTGTGGCTCTTGCGCAGGGACAGCGGACCGGGTGGACATGCGGTGCTCTCCGGCGCGCACGAGCGGCTTGCGGTTCCCATTTTCGCATCGCGCGAGGCGGCCGAGGCGGCAGCGCGGGAACTCTGGCCCGACGCGGTCGCCGTGCGGCAATCGATCGGCGAGTTCACCCAGCGCACGCTCTATACCGACATCGAGCACAAGCTCGTCTACGCACCGGGTTTCGTCGCCGGGCGGAGTGTGAGCGTGCTCATGCCGTGGGACGTCAAGAGCCGCCTGCAGGCACTTCTCAGGCGGGAACTTCGCGCGGTCGCCTGATCGCACCTGTTAACTCAGCCCGGAACACGTCCAGAACGTCAGCCCTTCGGCGGGTTTGACGGGCCCGCCGCACATGCTAACAAGCCCGTGAACAGGCTTCACACAGCATCGGGTCCCAAGGCATGAAAGACGTCATCAACGAACTCGATCGTCGCCGCTCCATCGCGCGGCTCGGCGGCGGCCAGGCCCGTATCGACGCCCAGCACAAGCGCGGCAAGCTGACGGCGCGGGAGCGCATCGAACTGCTGCTCGACGAGGGCAGCTTCGAAGAGTTCGACATGTACGTCGAGCACCGCTCGACCGACTTCGGCATGGAGAAATCGAAGATCCCCGGCGACGGCGTCGTCACCGGTTGGGGCACGATCAACGGCCGCATCGTCTACGTGTTCGCCAAGGACTTCACCGTGTTCGGCGGATCGCTCTCGGAGACGCACGCGAAGAAGATCATCAAGATCCAGGACATGGCGCTGCAGAACCGCGCCCCTGTCATCGGCCTCTTCGACGCGGGCGGCGCGCGCATCCAGGAAGGCGTCGCAGCACTCGGCGGGTATGGCGAAGTATTCCTCCGCAATGTGCTCGCTTCGGGCGTCATCCCGCAGATCTCCGTCATCATGGGACCGTGCGCGGGCGGCGACGTCTACTCTCCCGCGATGACCGACTTCATCTTCATGGTCAAGGACACGAGCTACATGTTCGTGACCGGCCCCGATGTCGTGAAGACCGTGACGAACGAGACCGTCACGGCGGAAGAACTCGGCGGCGCGAAAGTGCACACGACCAAAACCTCGATCGCCGACCGCGCCTACGAGAACGATCTCGAAGCGCTCCTGCAGATGCGCCGGCTCATGGATTTCCTGCCGCAGAACAACCAGTCGGGCGTTCCCGTCCTGCCGTCGAAAGACAGCCCCGAACGCGTCGACATGAGCCTCGACACGCTGATCCCCGACAATCCGAACAAGCCCTACGACATCAAGGAACTCATCCTGAAGGTCGTGGACGAGGGCGACTTCTTCGAGATCCAGGAAGCGTTCGCAAAGAACATCGTGACGGGCTTTGCGCGCATGGAAGGCAAGACCGTCGGCATCGTCGCGAACCAGCCGATGGTGCTCGCGGGTGTGCTCGACGCGGATGCGTCACGGAAGGCAGCGCGGTTCGTGCGCTTCTGTGACTGCTTCGAGATTCCGATCGTCACGTTCGTCGACGTGCCGGGCTTTTTGCCGGGCACCGCGCAGGAGTACGGCGGCCTCATCAAGCACGGCGCGAAACTGCTGTTCGCCTACTCGGAAGCGACCGTGCCGAAGGTCACCGTCATTACGCGCAAGGCCTACGGCGGCGCCTACGACGTCATGAGCTCGAAGCACATCCGCGGCGACGTGAACTACGCCTGGCCGACCGCCGAAATCGCCGTCATGGGTGCGAAGGGCGCGGCGGAGATCATCTATCGCTCCGAACTCGGCGACCCCGAGAAGATCAAGGCGCGCATCGACGAGTACCAGAAGCGGTTCGCCAATCCGTTCGTGGCCGCCGAGCGCGGCTACATCGACGAAGTGATCCAGCCGCATGGCACACGCCGCCGCATCTGCCGCGCGCTCAACATGCTGGCCAACAAAAAAGTCCAGAACCCCTGGAAGAAGCACGATAACATACCTCTTTGATGGCGCGCGACGACTCCGCTCGCGCGGAGCCGGCCGCTGCGCGCGGAGAGCTGCTTACATCTCGCCATTTTTCGTAAAGCGCAACTTCAACGCTTACGTCTATCCGGCCGCTGCGCGCGGACAACAGCTTAACTCTCGCCGAAGCGCCCAGCATGCGACGGCGGCTCACCGCGCTTTGTCAGGTCGCCCAGCGCATCGATGTTGTGCCTGTCAGCATCGGAGGCGCTGGCGAATGCACGCTTGCCACCATGGCCGCCGGGATATGTCGCGCACGCTGCGGTTGCCGCTTGCGGGCACTACATATATCCGTAAACTGCGCTTCTCAATGCGAAGGGCGTAGTGTCATGACACCAGCATGGATCCCGATTGTTGCCGTCGCCGGCTTGGGCGCGATTTTGGCGCCTTCCTCCCCTGCACATGCGCAGGCAAAACCAAAGACTTACGCTCTCTCGAAACTTGAAGCCAATTGCGCACGCACATACTCGGACGTTTCCGGCTGTTCGCGCATCGCCAACGTCGTGCGCGGACGCTACGGTTCGACAGTAACGATGCTGCAATGGAATTCCGGCGCCGGAATCGTTCGCCATCAAAGGCGCCAAGGTAAGTAGATCCGGGTCGTAACGACTGCGCGTTCCGACCAATTTCCAGCGACTTATGAATCTCCGGAACGCCGCGCACACAGCATAGCGGGATTCTGTCCAGCGCTATTGCCGCGATCGTTCGGCCTGCCCATACTCCCGCCGCATAAAGCTCAGGGAGACGACACCACATGTTCTCACACGTCATGCTCGGCGCGAACGATATCGCCGCGTCGCAGAAATTCTACGATGCCGTGCTCGGCACGATCGGCATCCCGGCAGGCAAGGCCGATCCGAAGGGCCGCGTGTTCTGGCGCACCAAGACCGGCGTGTTCGCGATCACGAAGCCGATCAACGGCCAGGCGGCCTGCAACGGCAATGGCTCGACGATCGGCTTTCTCGCAGGCTCGCTCGATCAGGTGAAGGCGTTCCACGCTGCCGGTCTCGCAAACGGCGGTACTGCGATCGAAGATCCGCCGGGTCCGCGACAGGGTGCGGCCGGTGTGCTCAACCTCTGCTATCTCCTCGATCCCGCCGGCAACAAGATCTGCGCGCTCCACCGCGAAGGCTGAGGCCTACGGAAAGCGATACCGTGCCTGTGTAGCAATGCAAGGATGCTGCAAAGGCCGCGACGTGACCTTTCGACTTCAATGGCGGAAGCGGTGCATGCCGGTAAAGACCATGGCGAGGCCACGCACGTCCGCCCCCTCGATCATTTCCATCTCGCGCATCGAGCAGCCGGGCTGAACAACGGGTGCGGCATCGCCCTCCGCGACCGAGATCAGCCCGGCTGCGAAGCGAAGAGCGCATCAGAGACTATGACGGAGCCCTTGATATTTAGCCCTGCCAGTTCAACCCTTATAGCAGCGATGGTAGACAACTACACGCGGCTCATCTGGTCGGCGCTAACTGTTACGCCGTTCTTGGTGAGCATGATGGCGTTCCACTTCACGAAACTCTCATCGTTCCACGCGTTCAAAGATCGGCCATCTCGGCTATCGACCTTCAATATCGACGCGAATTGAGCAGCTGCCATGTTCAGCTTGCAGACCTTGTGGATGCTGGTTTGACTAGGTTTTGATCCGGCGTTGGCGACGGCCCGGTAGCCGCACGGTCGGCCAAAGAATTACCAGATACGTGGCCAAAGCCAGTACTTACCAGCCCCCATCGAGTGGTCCGGATGGAATGTAAGTTTAGGGTCGGTCGTAGCGCTATAGGGAGTGCGGCTGACGGAGTGCTTCCATC
>DAOMWV010000214.1:0-4061 GCA_035436725.1 Hyphomicrobiaceae bacterium | reverse complement strand
GACCGCGCCGACCCCCGCGCCGCAGTCGAGGACGCGACCCGTCGCCGCTGGCTCCATCGGGCAGGCGGCAGCCAGCAACACCGCGTCGAGACCGGCCCGATAACCGCCCGCCGGCTGTTCCAGCATCAGCCGGCCGTCGAGGAAGGCGTCGACGGTCGTATTCTGCGCGATGTCCTGACTGTTCATGGGCCACCGCCGCCGGGACCGGCCGATCCTGCCTTTGTCAGTTCCTGTCCGAGACCTGCCTCGATCAGGGCCTCCCGTGCCGCTTCGGCCTGATCCGCCGGAACGAGCAGCCGGCGTGGAAAGGCGCCGATCGAGCCCTCGGTCATGGAAATGTGCTGATCGGCGACGAAAAAATCGATGCCGGCGTCCCCGAGAACGTGCTCGGCAAACGAGATGAGAACGAGGTCGCTGGTGGCGATCAGGGTGTGCACCCGGCATCTCCGCACTAAGGATCGACGCAGGTCGCTACCTGCCCCGCCTGTTCGGATTTGCTATCACAGCATCGGCACTGATAGTAGGAATGATCGAAAGCCATCGCGGCCCGGCCGGACCGCGTAACGACGGATCTGCGCATGGGTGTTGTAGTACAACTCGATAGTGGACGTGATCCCGGCGAGCTGTTGAAGCCGCTCCTCGCCCTTGTCGGCCCCGACATGGACAAGGTTAACCGGATCATCCTCGACAAGGCGATATCCGACGTCGACCTGATCCCTGAGCTGGCGCATCATCTGATCGACAGCGGCGGCAAGAGACTGCGCCCGATGCTCACGATCGCTGCGGCGAAACTCACCGGCTACGACGGTGAGGGCCACGTCCGTCTGGCTGCAGCGGTCGAATTCATGCACACCGCGACGCTCTTGCACGATGACGTCGTCGACGAAAGCGACACACGGCGCGGCAAGCCCACCGCACGCCTCCTCTGGTCCAATCAGGCCAGCGTCCTCGTCGGTGATTTTCTTCTCGGCCAGGCCTTCCGCATGATGGTCGACGTCGGCTCCATGGCTGGCCTGCGTATCCTGTCGAATGCCGCAGCCGTCATCGCCGAGGGCGAAGTCATGCAGCTCTCGGCGGCCAAGAACACGGCAACGACCGAAGACGAATACCTCTCGATCATCAACGCCAAGACCGCTGCGCTGTTCTCCGCCGCAGCCGAAGTCGGAGCAGCCATCGCGAACCGGCCGGCGGCCGAGCAGAATGCGCTGCGCTCTTACGGAAAAAATCTCGGTATCGCCTTCCAGCTCGTCGACGACGCTCTTGATTACTCCGGCGACAGCGCGCGCCTCGGCAAATCGGTCGGCGACGATTTCCGCGAAGGCAAAATCACCCTTCCGGTCATTCTGTCGTTCCGTCGCGGCACCGAGGATGAGCGCGCCTTCTGGAAGCGCACGCTGACGGAAGGCGACATCCGCGACGGTGATCTCGAACACGCGGTCGCGCTGATGCGGCGGCACAAGGCCATCGAGGCGACGTTCGAGCGCGCCCGCCATTACGGCGCCATCGCCCGCGACGCACTCGAAATCTTCCCTGACGTCGGCCCGAAGCGGGCGCTCGCCGATGTCGTCGAATTCTGCGTGAGCCGGGTGCACTGAGCCCCGCCGAGTCCGGCGTCCCACGGGGACTTGCCCCGCGCTCTGAGCGCTTGTTGGAAGGGTCGGAGCACGCTTTGTTCGCCTGCGCCAGCCAGGTCCTCAACAGGAGTGGACATGAAAATCGCAATCATCGGTGTCGGAGCCATGGGCTCGGTCTATGCGGCCCTGCTCGCGTCTGGCGGGCATGAGGTCTGGGCCATCGACACCTGGCGGGAGCACGTCGACAAGATTCGCTCCGACGGCCTCAAGGTCGAGGGGGCGAGCGGTAACCGGACGGTCCGCCTCAACGCCACGACGAACGCTGCCGACGTGAAGGATGCCGATCTCGTCATCATCGCGACCAAGGACGACGGTGCGGACGCGGCCGCTCGTTCCGCGCTGGCAATCGCCAAGCCGGAAGCACCGATCCTCACTATCCAGAACGGCCTCGGTTCCGCCGACAAGGTGGCGGCCGTGGTCGGCTCGAAGCGCATCATGATGGGTGTCGTGGGTGGATTCGGTGCGTCCATGAAAGGCCCCGGGCACGCCCATCACAACGGCATGGAATTCGTCCGCCTCGGCGAAATGGACGGCGGGCTGACGGACCGGCTCGAAGTGGTCAAGAAGACGTGGGAGTCCGGCGGCTTCAAGGTCCTGACCTTCGACGACATCCACAAGATGGTCTGGGAAAAGCTGATCTGCAATTGCACCTATTCCGGCCCGTGTGCGCTGACCAACCTTCGCGTCGGCGAAATCCAGGCATCTCCGCAGGGCTGGTCGATCTCCTCGGCCTGCGCGACCGAAGCCTACAACGTCGCCCGCGCCAAGGGCATCAAGCTCGATTTCACCGACCCCGTCCGTTACGTCTGGGAATTCGGCCAGAAGATCCCGGGCTCGCGCCCCTCGATGCTGCTTGATCATCTCGCCGGCCGGAAGGCCGAGGTCGACAACATCAACGGCGCCATTCCCCGTGAAGGGGCGAAGGTGTCGATCGCGACACCGGTCAATTCTCTCGTCGTTGCCTTGCTCAAGGCGAAGGAACAGAGCTTCGGCAAGGCCTGATCGGCGCCACTGGAACGTCGCACGGCGTTGGTGCGTTCCTCTCCGGGAGCGAAAATGGAGGCTGGAACATGCCCGGAACCGTCAGACTGCACAGGGTTCTCTCCACCACGCCGGAGAAGGTGTTTCGAGCTTTTCTCGACGCTGCGGCGCTGGCGAAGTGGCTTCCGCCATACGGCTTCACGTGCACGGTCGAGCACCTGAAGGCGGAGATCGGCGGCACATTTCGAATGTCGTTCACGAACTTCACGACAGGCGACAGCCATGCGTTTGGCGGCGAGTATCTCGAGATAACACCGCATTCCCGCATCATCTACACAGACAGATTCGACGATCCCAACCTGCCCGGCGAAATCAAAGTCACGGTCGATATCCGCTCGGTGTCTACCGGCACCGACCTGTCAATTGTTCAGGAAGGAATTCCGGATCAGATCCCGGTCGAGGCGTGCTATCTCGGCTGGCAACACTCGTTGGTTCAGCTTGCCAATCTCGTGGAGCCGGATATCAAGAATTGATTGGCGGGGCACCTTTTTGGGGGCGGGAATGCGCGTATTGATCGTGAACTGCACGCCGTCTTCGGCCGAGGCAGTTCACATCCTCGCGGGAGGGCGCAGCAATGAAGCGCACTTCGCCGAAAGTCTGCGGCTGCACGATGCTCGCATCGAAACGACGACGGTGCAGGCGGCCGACGATGGCCTCGGCGCGGTGGGATTGCCACTGTCCGATTTCGACGGCGCGATCCTGACCGGCTCGCCCTGGGGCGTCTATGAGGATCGCCGCGAGATCCCGGACCAGATCGCCCTCGCGCGACGGCTCTACGAGGATGGGGTGCCGGTCTTCGGCTCCTGCTACGGTCTGCAACTCATGGCCAAGGCTCTCGGCGGCGACGTACACGTCAATCCGCGCGGCCGGGAAGTCGGTGTCGCGCGCGCCATTACACTGAACGAAGCCGGCAAGGCGCACGCGATGTTGGCAGGAAAACCGGCAGTATTCGATGCCCTCTGCTCGCACCAGGACGAGGTATCCCGCGTGCCGGCGGGTGGCGTCGTGCTCGCGTCCAACGACGTCTCGCATGTGCAGGCCATGACGGTCGACCGCGGCGCCTCGTCGTTCTGGGGCGTCCAGTACCATCCCGAGTTCGATTTTCTGACCATCGCATCGATTCTCGAGCGCACATCCGCTCGCAACATCGCCGAGGGCCTCGCCCGTGACGCATCCGAGATGGCGGCGGTCGTAGCTGACATGCGCGCGCTCTCGGGGCGTGACGGGGGCCGGTCCATCGCCTGGCGAATGGGTCTCAAACCCGACGTTCTCGATCAGCGCCAGCGGACAGCGGAGTTCGGAGCCTGGCTTCGCCAGCGTGTCGCCCCGCGAGTTGAAGTGGGGGAAACGGCGGTTCAACTGGTAGCGGGACTGGTTGGCGGCGGT
>DAOMWV010000213.1:0-4069 GCA_035436725.1 Hyphomicrobiaceae bacterium | reverse complement strand
CCCGCCGAAACCCTCGTCACGCCGTGGACGCCCGGCAACCGGAACCGCAGGACCGGCCGGACCCTTGGTGTTCTCGTCGTCATTGGCCCGAACAATGCGCCCGCCGTTCATCACGGTGATGCACTCCTCGCCCGAGATGGTTTCATACTCCATCAGCGCCTGCGTAATGGCTTCGAGCTTGTCCCGGTTGGCAAAGATGATCTCGCGCGCCTTGTGATACCCCTCCGACACGATCCGGCGGACTTCACCGTCGATGATCTGCGCCGTCGCCTCACTCATGTTCTGGCGCTGCGTGATCGCATGCCCGAGGAACACCTCTTGCTGGTTCTCGTTGTAACGCAGCGGTCCGAGCTTTTCGCTCATACCCCATTCCGTCACCATCGCACGGGCGAGGTTCGTCGCCTGCTGGATGTCGTTCGACGCGCCGGTATTGAGATGATCCTCACCATAGATGAGCTGCTCGGCGACCCGACCACCGAAGATCATGGCGAGGCGCGCCTCGCACCACTTCTTCGAATAGCTGAGCTTGTCGCGTTCCGGCAGGCTCATTGTGACACCCAGCGCGCGACCGCGCGGAATGATCGTCACCTTGTGCAGCGGATCGTTCTGCGGCAGCAGCACGTTGATAAGCGCGTGACCGGCCTCGTGATAGGCGGTGGCGAGCTTTTCTTCCTCCGTCATGGCCATCGAGCGGCGCTCGGCGCCCATCATGACCTTGTCCTTGCTGTCCTCGAACTCCTGCATCGTGACGAGCCGCTTGGAACGGCGCGCCGCCAGCAGTGCCGCCTCGTTGACGAGGTTGGCGAGATCGGCACCCGAGAACCCAGGCGTACCACGCGCGAGAACACGTGCGTCCACGTCGGGAGCGAGCGGAACCTTGCGCATGTGCACGCGCAGGATCTTCTCCCGGCCCGCGACATCCGGGTTCGGCACGACGATCTGCCGGTCGAAACGGCCCGGACGCAGCAACGCGGGATCGAGCACGTCGGGACGGTTGGTCGCGGCGATGATGATGATGCCCTCGTTGGCTTCGAAGCCGTCCATCTCGACGAGCAACTGGTTGAGCGTCTGTTCGCGCTCGTCGTTGCCGCCGCCGAGACCCGCACCACGATGCCGGCCGACCGCGTCGATTTCGTCGATGAAGATGATGCAGGGCGCGTTCTTCTTGGCCTGCTCGAACATGTCGCGGACGCGGCTGGCGCCGACGCCGACGAACATTTCGACGAAGTCCGAACCCGAGATCGTGAAGAACGGCACGTTGGCTTCACCCGCGACCGCACGCGCGATCAGCGTTTTACCCGTACCGGGAGGACCGACGAGCAGCGCGCCGCGCGGGATGCGCCCGCCCAGCCGCTGGAACTTGCCGGGATCGCGGAGGAACTCGACGATCTCCTGCAGGTCCGTCTTGGCTTCGTCGACACCCGCGACATCCTCGAACGTGACCCGGCCGTGACGCTCCGTCAGCAGCTTCGCCTTCGATTTGCCGAAACCCATGGCCCGGCCGCCGCCCGACTGCATCTGACGCATGAAGAAGAACCAGACGCCGACGAGAAGCAGCATCGGGAACCAGTTGACGAGGACCGATAGGAACGACGGCACCTCCTCCTCCGCGGAGCGCGCGGTGATCTTGACGCCCTTCTTGTTCAGCCGCTCGACGAGCCCCGGATCCTCGGGGGCGATGGTGACGAACGGCCGCGCGTCCCGGAACTGGCCGGTGATCCTGTGTCCGCGGATCTCGACCTCGGTGACGTTCCCGGCTTCGACGCCGGCGAGCAGTTCCGAATAGCTGATCTCGTTCGCACGCCGCGACGCCGTCGGCGAGTTCTGGAACAGGTTGAACAACGCCACCAGCAACAGCAGGATGACGATCCAGATCGCGAAATTTCTGAAATTCTGGTTCATTGGGTCCTGTCTGCCCACCCGAAGGGACCAGTGGAACGGGCGGGCTGAAAAGTATTGACCGACGGTGATACGTTCGCCGGCACGCCTTGGATGATACGCATCCCGCAGCAGGTCGCCACGATACGACCTTGCTCACGGAAGGTACATAAGATCGTGCACATTGTTTGCCAAGTTCTGCACGAACGCATCCGCCGCACACCATCCGACGCCCGGCCTATCCGGGATTTACGATAATGACTATCGTTCGCCGTCGAGACGGCTCCAGTCGAACGCGACACGATAAGGGCAAGGTTCGCCCTGCGCTGGCCCGAAATCGAGCGTAGGAGCCCAACGAACAACGTTTAGCGCCCGGAGGGCCGGCTGCGACCAGAGTGCCTGCGCCGGACAGCGCGCCGGCCTTTGCCAACCCCGCGTTTCGAGCTCCGCCAGCCCCACCGGCAAGAGAGGACCGACCGTCAACCCGGCGCCCCCACCATTATGAAATCCGACCGATGTCAGGATGAACCGGTTGTCCCACATGACAGTGCCGGAACCGGACAGCGCCATGGTCGGCATGGGGACACGGTTGTCACCGGGCTCTCTGCAGACCAGCACCCGCGCGCCCCTCGGATCTATCTGTGCCCCGGCCAGGGTGAACCCGCCCTGCCCTGCTCCCGCTCCGACGAATGTATCGAGACGAGCCTCCAGCGACCCGAGCGGGACGGGATCTACCTGTCCACCGGTTGACGCGATCAACCGGATCATGAGGCGAATCCGCAGTTCCTCATCGAGTTGCAGCAGCCAGTCACGGTCGACGTCGGCGAAACCGAGTGGTGAGAGGACCAGCGCTGGCCCGGCCTCCCCGATTGCGCGTGACAATGCCGCATCGAGCGCCGCATTGGCTCGCCGCAGGCGCATGGCGCTGAGCGCGAGTTTGTCGTCGCCGAGCCCGAGTTCATCCCGCACCGCCCGCCGCGCACGCAACCGCACGCGCTCGAACCGGCCGACCGCATTCGACGGATCCTCGATCCAGCCGATGGCACGCCCTTCGAGCCAGGCCCGAAGCGCGTCCTTGCTCACGTCGAGCAGCGGTCGCACCAGCCAGACCCCCTCCCCGACCCGCCGGACCGGCCGCATGGCCCCGAGTCCCTCGACGCCCGACCCGCGACCGAGGCGCATCAACATCGTTTCCGCCTGATCATCGCGCGTGTGCGCGGTTACGATCGCAATGCGCCGCCCGCCCAAGGATTGCGCAAGGTCGATCAGCGCTTGATAGCGTCGGTCGCGCGCCCAGGATTGCGAGAACTCTCCCGTCGGCCGCTCGGTGAGACGCAGTACGTGATGTGCAAATCCGAGCGCAGAAGCCGCCCGCGCGACAACCTCTGCCTCCTCGGCAGAACCCGCTCGCAATCCATGATCGACGGTCGCCACGCGAATGTCCGGCACATGCGCGCCACGCCGTCTCTTCCACTCCGCAACGAGATGCATGAGAGCGGTGCTGTCCGGACCGCCGGAAACAGCCAGCACGACGACGTCGAAGGTGCCAAGGTCGGCGAAGGCGTGATCGACAGCCTCCTCGGTGAGCACGCGAGACTGGTGCTCACCGGAACTCATCCGCAGCCGAGCCTGCGTCGCTCACCGTCCGCGCGCTGGCGAATGTGCCCGGGCGCCGTCGGAAACTTCGAAGCGATCTCCCCGAACGACGCGCACGCCGCATCTTTCTGGCCGAGCCGGTCGAGTGACAGACCGAGCTTCAGCAGACTGTCGGGCGCCTTCGCGCTGCGTGCATAGGTCTGGTAGCCTTTCAGAAACGCTGCCGCCGCCGGTCTGAATTGTCCGCGCACGAAGAACGTCTCACCAAGCCAGTATTGGGCGTTGCCGGCGAGCGGATCGTTGGGAAACCGTTTCAGGAACTCCTCGAACGCCGCCTCTGCCGACGAATAATCCTGCGACAGCAAATGCCCGTAAGCGGTTTCATACGCCTGCTTGGGGCTGGCGTCGGACGGCAGTGCGGTCGTCTCTCCTCCGCCGCCGACGATGGCACTGTTGGCGCGTGCCTGCCCGCCGCCGATGATGCGCCCGATCGGATCGTTGTCCGGCACACCCTGCACGCCAGGCGCTATCTGTGTCCCCTGTGCCGACGCGACCGGCGGCGGCAGGACCGCCTGCGGAGCCCGCGCCGGCCCCG
>DAOMWV010000212.1:0-4084 GCA_035436725.1 Hyphomicrobiaceae bacterium | reverse complement strand
GAACGGCGCGGCGTGTCGGGTTGTTCATGTCGTCGTCCCCTCGGATTTTGGTTTCCTCTGACGCACGCGGCCGTTTTCGGCTCTGTCGTCACATGGCTCGGATTTCGTCGTGGTAACGTACGGTCAGCTCTGTCCCGATCCGAACCCCGAACCGGGCTTGCGATACTCCGGGCGCGGCGGGCTGAAGATGTCGAGCACCCGTGCGCCCTCGGGCCCGGCCTTCATCGTGTGCGGCACGTTCCCCGGCGTGCGCCAGAAATCGCCCTTCTTGACCGGGATTTCTTCCCCACCCTGGTAGCGGATTGCCGAGCCGTCGAGCAGGACGCCCCACTGTTCTTCCGGATGGTGATGCATGGTCCCGATAGCGTTCGGCGCGATGGTCACAACCGACAGCATCGCCTGTTCCCCCGCGAATATGCGGGTCGAGACACCGTCGGTCAGCTGCCGGAAAAGCCCATCGGAAGCATCGTCGATATTGTGGAATTCGTCCCGTTGGCTCATGCGCTCGTCCCACAGCAGGTTAACGTCCGCCGCGACACTAGTCGTCCGCCGCCCCCACGCCAAGCGATCAGCCCCAACCGTGTAGCGCAGCCCTGCCATCCCGATGGTGAGGAGTATGGCTGGATTGGCAACCCTCGCCCTCCGTCGGGGGGACTTGCCCGTACCGCCGCGACCCCCCATAAGTCGGTCGAGAGTGCTGGCGCCTTGCGCCGGGATACCGCTGCAGGCGAACTACCAGAGGCCCCTATGTCGACCCGGCAAGAAACGGCGTCGAGCCCGTTGATCGGCTCGCGTGATGATCTCGTCGCCTGGATTGCGGCTGGCGAAAAGCCGGCCGAGCGGTGGCGCATCGGTACCGAGCACGAGAAATTCCTGTTTGATCGCGCGACGTTGCTACCGATCCCCTACGAGGGACCGCGTGGCGTTCGCGCCATCATGGACGGCCTTATGAGCCAGTTCGGTTGGCTCCCGATCAAGGAAGGCGAGACGGTTATCGCCCTCGCGCGGCCGGACGGGAGTGCCGGCGGGACGGTGTCGCTTGAACCCGGCGGCCAGTTCGAACTCTCCGGCGATCCCTGTCTGACCCTGCACGACGTCGCCGCCGAGACGGACCGGCACCTGAGAGAAGTCGCGGCGGTCGCCGCTCCGATGAATGTCGGCATGCTCGGCATGGGCTTCGCACCGACCTGGACACGCGCCGAGATGCCGACCATGCCGAAGCGCCGGTATGGTGTGATGACACGCTACATGCCGAGCGTCGGGCAGTACGGCCTCGACATGATGTACCGGACCTGCACCGTGCAGGTGAACCTCGACTTCGCCGACGAAGCCGACATGGTCAAGAAACTGCGCGTATCCCTCGCGCTGCAGCCGATCGCCCAGGCGATCTTCGCGTCCTCGCCGTTCACCGAGGGCAAACCGAACGGCTTCAAGACGTTCCGCGGAGAAGTCTGGCGCGACACCGACAAGGCGCGCACGGGCAACCTTCCCTTCGCCTTCGAGTCCGGCATGGGCTACGAGCGCTACGTCGACTATGCCCTCGACGTGCCCATGTACTTTGTCTATCGCGACGGCAATTACATCGACGTCGCCGGCGCCTCATTCCGTGACTTCCTCGACGGCCGGCTGGCTGCCCTCCCCGGCGAACGGCCAACGATGGCCGACTGGTCCGACCATATGACGACGTTGTTTCCCGACGTTCGCCTCAAGCGCTTTCTCGAAATGCGCGGGGCCGACGGCGGCAGCCGCGCAATGATCCTCGCCTTGCCTGCCTTCTGGGTCGGCCTGCTCTATGACCGCGCGGCCCTCGAGGCCGCCTGGGATCTGGTCAAATCGTGGTCGGCAGCAGAGCGCGACGCGCTGCGCGACGGCGTGCCCGGCCAGGGCCTGGACCTCCGGTTCGGAGCCGGTACCGTGCGTGACATCGCCCGCGACGCGATAGCGATCGCCCGGTCGGGGTTGCGTGCGCGAGGACGCGGTGCGGGCACACACGCCGACGAGGCCGTTCACCTCGACGTGCTCGAAGAGGTCATCAAATTTGGGACGATGGCGGACGAAATGCTGTCCCGTTATGAAGGAAAATGGCGCGGGAACGCGGCGAAGGTTTTCGAGGATTATGAAATTATAGTTCGATAACAATAGATTGAAGTGTTCATCGAGGCGCCCGGCCCGTTCAGCCACTGTTCACCCCGCAACCTTTAGGACATCGTGCGACAACGGTGGCTGGGAGGGAGCGGGAATCTGGACGGTCCACAGATAGCGGATCGTCTGCAGTGACCCGGAGGGCAGAGATGAGCCTTCGTAGAATGATGATGGTGGCGGTCGTCGCCGCATCGGCCGTGCTTGCGGTTGCGGCCGTTCCTGTCTGTCCGGTCGCGGCCCAGGGCGCAAGTTGTTCCGACGCCTGCAAGGCGGCCTTCGGTGCGTGCTACAAGTCGACCGCCAATCGCGCCGCCTGCGAGTCCCAACTCCAGCGCTGCCTCCAGGGCTGCATATCCGCCCGCCGCTGATCCGCCTCGTCAGGCCCGTGGTTTGACGTCATGGTATAGTTGCAATGCGACCCCGCCGCGCGCCCGAAGGAAACTTCGGGCGCGCGCTGCGTTTGGTATGTTATGGCGATGAGCGATCTGCGCAGAAGGAACCCGACGGATGACAGCATCCACCGACCTCGTACTGATCCCCGGTCTCTTGTGCACCGATGCGCTCTACGCCCCCGTGATCCCGGAGCTGTCGGCGGTGGCGCGCTGCCGGGTGATGGACCACCGCCGGCACGACAGCATGAGCGCCATCGCCCGCGCTATTCTCGACGAGGCGCCGGACCGGTTCGCGCTCGCAGGTTTGTCCATGGGTGGCTACATCGCCTTTGAAATCGTCCGTCAGGCACCAGAGCGCGTCACCCGGATCGCGTTTCTCGACACCATGGCCCGCGCCGATATGCCCGAACGCATCGCCGCGCGAACGGCCGCCGTCGCGCGCGCACGCGTCGAAGGGATCGAGAAAGTTTCAGCGACACTGCTGCCTCAATGGATCCATCCAGACCGCTTGACGGACCAGGACCTGACGGCCCGCGTCGGCAAGATGGCGACCGACACCGGCGTCGATGCCTTCGAGCGCCAGCAGACGGCGATCGCCACCCGCATCGACAGCCGCCCCACGCTCCGCGCCATAACGGTGCCAACACTCGTCCTCGTCGGCCGGCAGGACGCCGTGACGCCCGTTTCGGATTCCGAGGAAATCGCGAGCGGTATCGCCGGAAGCCGTCTCGTGGTGATCGAGAACTGCGGACACCTCTCGACCATGGAGCGACCGCAGGAGGTCGCCGCCGCGCTGCGCACCTGGCTCGCCGCCTGACGCAGCCGCCACCCGTACACGTGCGCGCCGGGGTCGCATTCGCGCCCCTGTAACACTCGGTGGTTTGCGCGAGGTCAAAGCGCGTTCCTGTGGCTTTTCCGGATAATTGGCGCGTTCGCAGGAGCTCTGCGGCCCTGCGTTCGATCGTCAATGCGTTGAACTCGGGACATGAGCCATGGTTCAGGAAATCCGCAAATCCGACATGTCGCCGCCCGCGTCTGCCGGGCCGCACCAGACAGACATTTTCTCGGCGATGCGCCGGGAGATGGATCGCGTCTTCGATCAGTTCATGACGGGTGGATTGCGTTGGCCGATGCCGTTCCAGGCGGCGGGCGGCGACACCCACATGCCGGATGTCGACATTCGCGAAACCGCCACCGAGATGGTCCTCGAGGCGGAATTGCCCGGCATCGAGGAAAAGGACGTCGCGGTAACCTATGCGGACGGAATTCTCACCATCAAGGGCGAGAAACGCACCGAGCGTGACGAGAAGAAGGACGACTATCACCTGACCGAGCGGAGCTTCGGCAGCTTCCAGCGTGCCTTCCGTCTGCCCGAAACAGTCGACGACGCCAGTATCGCTGCAAGTTTCGACAAGGGCGTACTGTGCATCAGGATCGCCAAGAAACCGACAGCCGAACGCAAGGAAAAAACGATCCCGATTGGCAAGGGCTGAGCGAGGCGCGCCCGTGGCTGCGATGGCAGGGCCGCAGCCGTCTGTCAGGCGCCGAAA
>DAOMWV010000211.1:0-4204 GCA_035436725.1 Hyphomicrobiaceae bacterium | reverse complement strand
CCCGACAGCGCGTCGATATCGAGCCACTGGGCGCCGATCGATATGGTCAGATCGGTCTCACCCTGCCAGCGGATGCGACCGGTGCCGCTCAACGACTGCGGACGATCGCCGCTTTCGAAGCCGACCTGAATGCTCGTCAGGTCGGCCGTCCGCGTGTCGGCCGCGAGTTCCGTCTTGATTTCGACCGACTGGACGCCGCGGCCTGTCCCTTCGGGCGAGAAGGGTATGTTGGCAACGACCTCGCCCTTGACGGCAGGCAGTCCGGCGATGGTTTCCGTTCGGCCCTCGAAGCGCGTCGTCCCGCCGGCATCGCTTCGGGCCGTCATGCTGACGCGGCGCGATCCCTGGCCGTCGGCTTCGGTCAACTGGCCGCGCACGTCGTAGGACGAGCCGCCCAGCGAGACGCGCCCCTTGAACCGATGCGGGCTCGACGGCCCTGGTGTCGAGACATCCCCTGCGATCGCGTCGAGTACGAGACGTTCGCGGCGACCGCCATCGGAATAGAGGACCAACTTGCCATTGCTGACGATGACGGTGTTGAGGGAGATGTTCGACGGCAAGTAGGAAAGACCCGGGGCGGACCCGGCAAGGGACTGCCAGTTGCCGACGCCGCCGTCGTCGACCACGAGACGGACGACGGGCTGGACGAGTTCGATTTCGCTTACTTCGACGGCGCCGCGCAGAAGCGGCGAAATGGCCAGCTTGGCCGAAACTTCGGCGGTGCGGAAAATGGGGTCTCCCGTCAGGGCAGCGGTATCGGCTATTCGCACGTCCTCGAGGCGAATGGAGGGCGTCGGCAGCAGGCGGACGTGGACGTTGGCGCCGATGCGCACGTCACGGCCCACAGCCCGGCTCGCCTCTTCTTCGATGATGCCGCGGTACTGGTTCCAATCGACGAAATGCGGCACGGCGAACAGGGTGCCGAGAACGAAAACCAGGATCGCACCGATGATGGACAGCAGAGTGTTCACGAGGTCGCCCCGCATCGCGAGGCGGGGCCGCAGAGCAGGTCCGCGGCGACACCAGCACCATCTGGCTTCAAGGCGTGCACGATGCGTCGATTCCCGTTGCAGTTCAGGTCGAAGCCTCAGACTCCGACTACGCATTGTCCGATTCCGCCGACCGCCACGCGCATCGGTATTCCCCAATGCCGTCGCGGCCAGGCCCGGATTGCTGGCGCACCACTCATCTAACGGCACTTATGCCATATTCCCGACCTTATCGGGACGGCAAATTTAAGAAATTCCGATGCCAATCGGCACATTTTCGTCATCACTTCGGACGCGGCCCGTCGTCACTTGTGGGCAAGGCGTTCGCGTTGCGTTTCAAACCGGGACCGCGTGGTATAAGCGCCTCATGACGACATCACGGATACCGGGCGCGCGCAGCGACCTGCAGCCCGCCGACAACAGCGCTTCCGAGCGAAGGCCGACGCTTTCGGAGCGCGCACTGCGCGCGTCGGGCGAGGCGCCGTACATGCACGGCCTCAATCCGGAGCAGAAGCGCGCGGTCGAGACGCTCGACGGGCCGGTTCTCGTGCTGGCGGGTGCCGGCACGGGCAAGACGCGCGTGCTCACCACGCGGATCGCGCATCTGATCGCGTCACGGAAGGCGTTTCCGTCGCAGATCCTCGCGGTCACCTTCACCAACAAGGCCGCGCGCGAAATGAAGGAGCGAATCGGCGCACTCGTCGGCGAGGCGGTCGAAGGGATGCCGTGGCTCGGCACATTTCACGCCATCGGTGTCAAGATCCTGCGGCGTCACGTCGAGCTGGTCGGATTGAAGGCGGGGTTCACGATCCTCGATACGGACGACCAGATCCGGCTCCTCAAGCAGGTGATCGAAGCCGATGGCCTCGACAAGGATCGCTGGCCGGCGCGGCAACTCGCCGGCCTCATCGACAGCTGGAAAAATCGCGGTCTGACACCCGATCTGGTGCCGGCCGGGGAGGGGTTCGCGTTCGGCAACGGCAAGGGTCAGAAGCTCTATGCCGACTACCAGCAGCGGCTCAAGGATCTCAACGCGTGTGATTTCGGCGATCTCCTCCTCGAGAGCATCCGGCTGTTCCGGACACACCCCGACGTGCTCGCCGACTATCACCGGCGCTTCAAGTACATCCTGGTCGACGAATATCAGGATACGAACGTGGCGCAGTACCTGTGGCTCAAGCTGCTCGCGCAAGGCGTGCCGAACGTGTGCTGCGTCGGTGACGAAGATCAGTCGATCTACGGCTGGCGCGGGGCGGAGGTCGACAACATCCTGCGCTTCGAGAAGGATTTTCCCGGTGCGGTCATCATCCGGCTCGAACGCAACTACCGCTCGACCGGGAACATCCTCGCGACGGCGGCGGCGCTGATCGAGAACAACAAGAGCCGGCTCGGCAAGACGCTGTTCACGGACGGGGCGGCAGGCTCGAAAGTGACCGTCACGGGCGTCTGGGACGACGAGGAGGAAGCGCGCGTCATCGGTGAGGACATTGAAAAACTGCGGAAGGTTGGACACCCGCTCAACGAAATCGCCATTCTCGTGCGCGCCTCGGCGCAGATGCGGGCGATCGAAGATCGTTTCATCACACTCGGCCTGCCTTACCGCGTGATCGGCGGTCCGCGCTTTTACGAGCGACAGGAAATCAAGGACGCGATCGCCTATCTCGAGGTCGTCGCCAACCCGGCCAACGATCTCAAGTTCGAACGCATCGTCAATGTGCCGAAGCGCGGGTTCGGCGACACGTCGCTGAAGCGCGTCGTGGCGCATGCGCGGTCGCGCGGCATGCCGGTCTACTTCGCGGCTCGCGAACTGGTCGACACCGAGGAACTCGGCGGAAAGGCGCGCAAGTCGCTCGCCGACCTCATCCAGCAGTTCGAGCGCTGGCGGGCGCGGACCGGCGATATGAAACACACCGAACTGGCCGAACTGATCCTCGACGAGAGCGGCTATACCGCGATGTGGCAAGCAGACAAGAGCCCGCAGGCGCAATCGCGTCTCGAAAACCTCAAGGAACTCGTCCGCTTCATGGACCAGTTCGACACGCTCGCCGGCTTCCTCGAACACGTCTCGCTGGTGATGGATGCGGAGGCGGGGGACGACGGCGATCGCGTGTCGCTGATGACGTTGCACGCGGCGAAGGGGCTCGAATTCGGCACGGTGTTCCTGCCGGGCTGGGAAGAGGGACTGTTCCCGCACCAGAGGTCGCTCGACGAGAGCGGTCTGCAAGGCCTCGAAGAAGAGCGTCGGCTCGCCTATGTCGGGATCACGCGCGGGAAGAAGAACGTGCATCTGTCGTTCGCGCAGAACCGCCGCATGCGGGGGCTCTATCAGGCGGCGACGCCGTCACGATTCATCGACGAGTTGCCCGAGGCACACGTCACCGTCGTCGAGGCCAAGAGCCCCTATGGCGGGGGATACCAGAGTTTCGGCGGCGCAGGGGCGTTCGGTCGGCCAAACCCGTTCGGAAAGAGCCGCTTCGACGAGGAGGCGTCGCCCTATCAGTCGTCCTACCAGACCCCGGGCTGGCAGCGGGCGCAGACGCAATGGCGGCAGGACAGTTCGTGGAAGGGCAAGTCCGAAGCCGCGGCGGCTCGACGCAAGGTCCCGCTCGAAATCGAAGGCGAACTGGTGGCGTCATCGACGGCGCCGGGCGCGGGTTACAGGACGGGCGACCGTGTCACACACCAGAAGTTCGGCGGCGGTACGGTCACGGACGTTGACGGTAACAAGCTGACGATCGAATTCGACGATCATGGCCGGAAGCGGGTCGTGGACAGTTTCGTCGAGCGGGAGACACCGTTCTGACACCGGACGTGTTGCTCATATCCCTGATCCGACTGGATGATTTCTTTGCGCCCCATGGCTTGCCTCGACAAGTCGGGCACCGCGCGGCTATCACTAGCGGTCGTTGCCGGGCCACGGCGACGGAGGGTTGAGCAACGCTACCGTTTTCAAGTCACAACGCGATGGCATGCTAACGATCAGTTGCCGCCGCGCGTGACGTGGCCGCGCCGGAATACGAGGGGAGGGCCAACGCGATGGCAGTTATGACCGATGCTGAAAATGCGGTCGCCGCCGATCGTACGCGCGAACCCGCCGAGGCGCGTTCCGTGGCGGCACGCATCCGGACACTGGTTTCAAGGGGGAAGGCCGCAGACGCGGACGAGGCCGAGGACTACTTTGCGATGAGACGGGAAAAATTCATTCCGCTGACACG
>DAOMWV010000210.1:0-4257 GCA_035436725.1 Hyphomicrobiaceae bacterium | reverse complement strand
AATTGCGCCTCGGCAAGCCCTGTAAGTCCCGTCGTTCCTGCCAATATAACGGCCGCGCCAACCGCAATCGCGTGTCGCGACAGAGATCCTTTTGCCATGTCACCAGTCCTTCAATGTGCCGCCTGCGAGCGGGATCCGAGGTCTGTCGTATGTCGTAGACCCGGCGGATCGCTCCGCTATCTGACGGCATACCGCATTTTCGAACTGGATGGTGCCATGAAATTGTGTCCGCAAGGCGTGCGTGTGAAGTCGACCGCTTCGCGATTTGCCCTGCCACGAAATGCGAGCGGCAGCCTCCGGGGGAAGAGGCCGCCGCTCTCTGGGCTCGCGGATCGAGGGGGGAGATCCGCGAGTATCCCGTCAGCACTGCGTAAAGCGGTTCAGTAGAAACCGCGGCAGTCGAAGTAGCGGTGACGCCAGTATGTCGAACCGGTCGACTTCCACTTGTAGAACTCGTAGCCGCAGCCGGCGTAATCAGCAGCGAGGATGGTGATCCCACCCCAGACCCAGTGCTTGTGCCCTCCGGCATGGGGCGGCTTCGGCTTCGGACCGACCGGACCGCAGAACTTGAACTTGCAGGGGTCGATCGGCTTCAGCCCACCGGGCGGCAGTTTGATCTTGCCGGGGAGGCCCGCGATCGGCCCGGGTTTGAGAACGGGCGGCTTGAAGCCGCCGATCGGGCCGATGGGCTTGAAGCCGCCGCCGATGCCGGGCTTGAACCCGCCACCGCCGCCGAACCCGCCGCCGAACGGCTTGGCGTCTGCTGAGACAGCCGCGAGCGTGATGCCGGCGACGAATGCGGTGGCGAGAAGCGAGGCTGTGGTCTTGAAGCTGAAGCGTGACATCTGGTCTCTCCGGTTGCGCTAGGGGTCGTTGTTGTCTGTCCGTTCGGGCCGCATGGGCCTCACAACAGGTCAGTCGCAGCAACTCGAAAAGAGGTTCGACGCGGTGCGAACTTTTTTTGCCGCCCCGCCCCGGTTGACGCGCAATGTCGCGTCAACCGCCAGAAATCATTGGAAGAATATGGACTTCACTATCTGGTGGAATTGGCGAAAAGAGATCGTCCTGGAAGATCGTGCCGTCGATTGCGACGGCAACGCCGGACGCGAAGTGCGGCTCGAGCGCCGGATGAAGCTCGACCAGTGCAGTCAGGAGATGCTTGATGGTAGCCACGTCGATCTCGAACACGAGCGCCCCGCCGGTGAACTGACCGAGTGACGGCGTGAGATGTACGCGTGCCATGATACGCATCCGGTAAAGCGCAGGCCGCATGGCCTGCGCCAGCTATCGACTGCGGGACGGACGATCAGACCTTGAGGCCCTTCTCTCCGGCCTTTCTTGCTGCTTCGAGACGCGCCAGCACTCGCGGCGGCGACATCGGCAGTTCCGTGAACCGCACACCCGTCGCGTCCGCAACCGCGTTGGCAATGGCCGCCATGGGCGGCACGATCGGCGTTTCGCCCACACCACGCACACCGTAGGGATGACGCGGGTTCGGAACTTCGACGATCACCGTGTCGATCATCGGAACATCCGATGCGACCGGGATGCGATAGTCGAGGAACCCGGCGTTCTGCAGCTGCCCGTCGGACCCGTAGATGTACTCTTCATTGAGCGCCCAGCCGATGCCCTGCACCGCGCCGCCCTGATACTGGCCTTCCACGTACGACGGGTGAATTGCCCGGCCGGCATCCTGGATGGCGGTATAGCGGATCACCGAAACCTTGCCCGTCTCCGGGTCGATTTCGACGTCTGCGATGTGCGTGGCCAGCGACGGCCCTGCGCCGTGCGCATTGAGGCGCGCGTAGCCGACGATTGGACCGCCCGTCTTACCGGTCATTTTTGCGATATCACGCAGCGTGATCGGCTTGTGCTTGCCGGCGTTGGGCCCGGCGGGTCGAACCGCATTCGATGCGGCGTCCCATTCCACTGCTTCCTCTGGAAGATCCCAGAGTTTCGCCGCGCGCCGCATCACTTCCTTTTTGATGTCGCGCGCAGCATCGACGGTCGCCATGCCGCTGGAATAGGTGGATCGGCTGCCGCCGGTCAGGAAGTTGTAGCCGAGCGAGTTCGTATCGCCGATCTGGACGCGGATCTTGTCGAGCGGAACGCCGAGTTCCTCCGACGCCATCATCGCCAGCGATGCGCGCAATCCGCCGATGTCGGGCGTTCCCGCCGTCAGCACCAGCGTTCCGTCCTCGTTGAGCACGAGCGAAACGGTCGTCTCGCCACCGATGTTGAACCAGTAGCCGGAGGCGACCCCCCGTCCCTGGTTCTTCCCGAGCGGCGTCCGCCAGTGCGCGCTCGCCTTCGCGGCCTCGAGCGTTTCGATGTATCCGATCGGTCCCATCTTCGGACCATAGGCGAGGCGTGTACCTTCCTTGGCCGCGTTCTTGAGACGGAATTCGATCGGATCCATCCCGAGCTTGCCCGCGATCTCGTCGAGTACGCATTCGACAGCGTATTCCGAGATCGGCGCGCCCGGGGCTCGATACGCTGCCACCTTCGGTCGGTTCGAAACGACGTCATATCCGATGGTCTTGACGTTCTCGATGTCGTAGGGAGCAAACGCGCACATGCAGCCCGGTCCGACGGGCGATCCCGGCAGCGCACCGGCCTGGTACTTGAGCAGGGCCTCGCCGGCGACGATGCGTCCGTCTTTCTTGACGCCGACCTTGATCGTCATGCTGGCGGCCGATGTCGGCCCGGAGGCGCGCATCACCTCCTCGCGCGACATCACCATCTTGACCGGGCGCCCGGCCTTCTTCGACAGCGCGAGAGCGAGCGGTTCGAGATAGACGACCGTCTTGGCGCCGAAGCCGCCACCGATCTCCGCCGCATTGACCTTGATCTTGGAGATATCCCAGCCGAGCAGCGCCGCGCAGTTCGAGCGCACGATCCAGTGCCCCTGCGTCGACACCCACACTTCCGCCTGCCCGTCCTCGGCCACGGTCGCGAGCACTGCATGCGGCTCGATGTAGCCCTGGTGCACGGCGGCGGTCTTGAAGTCCCGCTGGACGACGATGTCTGCGTCCTTGAAGCCCTTGTCGACGTCGCCCAGCACGAATTCGACGCGCTTTGCGATGTTCGTCGGCTTCGTCGGCGGCGGCGTGACACCTTGCGTGACCAGCTTCTCGTGGAGGATCGGCGCATCGGGCTTCATCGCCTCGTCCACGTCGATAACGAACGGCAGCACCTCGTAATCGACCTTGATGAGCTTGAGCGCGCGTCGCGCGACCGCTTCGCTGGTGGCGGCGACAGCCGCCACGGGATGGCCTGCGAACAGCGCCTTCTCACGCGCCATCACCGTGCGCGTCACGTCATGGAAGTTGATTGTTCCTTCGCCGAAGTTCGAGGTCGCATCGGCCTGCTCCGGAAAATCGTCCCGTGTGACGATCGATTTTACACCATCGAGCGCGAGAGCTGCCGTCACGTCGATGCTTCTGATCCGGGCGTGCGGATGCGGGGAGCGCAGGACTTTTCCGACGAGTTGTCCCGGCAGATTGTAATCGGCCCCGAACCGCGCCCGTCCCGTCACCTTGTCCATGCCATCCGGACGGATGGGGCGCGAACCGATGACGTTGAAGCCCGTGGCGGGCGTGCTGTTGACTTTTTCCTGCATGGATCAGGCTCCTTGCATTTCTTTGGCGGCATCGAGGACGGCGCGGACGATCTTGTCGTAGCCGGTGCACCTGCAGAGATTGCCGGCCAGCCAGTAGCGGACCTCGGTTTCGGTCGGGTTCTTGTTCTTGTCGAGCAGCGCCTTCGCAGCGACCAGAAAGCCAGGTGTACAGATCCCGCACTGCAATGCCGCATGTTCGAGGAATTTCTGCTGTAGCGGATGCAGCGTCTCGCCCTTGGCGAGCCCTTCGACAGTTTCGACCGTCTTGCCATTGGCTTCGACGCCGAGGACGAGACAGGAGCAGACCAGCCGGCCATCGAGAACGACGGAGCACGCACCGCAGTCGCCCGTACCGCATCCCTCTTTCGTGCCGGTCATGCCGAGTTCATTGCGCAGGCAATCGAGCAGTGTCTCGGCTGGATCGCAGAGGAACTCGCGCGCTTCGCCGTTGATTGTGGTTTCTACGTGAGTTTTGGCCATCAGTGCGAGTTTCCCTTGTGTCCTGCGGCGCGGGCGTAGGCGATTTCGGCAGCGCGCCGCGCGAGCACGCCTGCCACCTTGATACGGAAGTCTCGCGTGCCGCGCTTGTCGTCGATCGGCCGGCAGGCTGCTGACGCCGCCGCCGCGAGTTTTTC
>DAOMWV010000209.1:0-4260 GCA_035436725.1 Hyphomicrobiaceae bacterium | reverse complement strand
GCATCGCCCCGCGACCCATGTCCACCCAGGACCGGACCCTACGACGTCCCGTTTTCACTCCGGTCCCGCTGGCGCGCGATCTCGATACCGACCGACCGGCAGTTTGCCATCACGTCCGGCTTTTCGATCCTGACGACCACAACTTCCACGCGGGTGTCCTCGAGCGCCGCATTCGCGATGTCTTCTGCCAGGGTCTCGATGAGCTTGTAATGGCGGGATTGCGCGATCCGCTCTGTCACGCGCACCACCTCGCTATAGTCGAAAACGTCGCCGAGCTTTTCGCTCGTCCCGTCGTAGGTATCTGCGACCTCGAGATCGATCGAGATGAGGACGCGCTGCTCGTAGCGATGCTCCACCTCGAACACGCCGACGCTCGCGACGATTTCCAGCCCGTCGACGAAGACGCGGCGCCGTCCACGACCGGCCCGCGCGACGCCGGACGATGCGGACCGAGTGTCGGTTCGCGACATGAATTCGCGGCTCATGGCATCTGTCCTGTCGTCATCGTTCATGCAATTCGGCCGCTCACTGCCCGCCTCACCCGCGCCCGTCTCCGATGTCCGGTGTCGCCCAGGCGAGATGCTGCCCCCCGTCGAGCGCAATCATCTGGCCGGTCATGGCCGGGGCATCGAGGATGAATCGGACCGCCGCCGCGATCTCCTCGGGCGTCGTTCCGCGCTGCAGGAGCGTGGCGCTCGACTGCGCTTCGAAGTCGGCATCCGACTGGTGGATGCTCTTGAGCGCCGGCCCCGGTCCGATGGCGTTGACACGGATGTTCGGCGCCAGCGCCTGCGCGAGCGTTTGCGTCGCAGCCCACAGCCCGGCCTTGGAAACAGCGTAGGAAAAAAAGTGCGGCGTGGGTTTCCAGACCCGTTGGTCGATGATGTTGATGACATTGCCGTGTCGGCCTGCGGGCAAGCGCTCGGCCATCGCCTTTGCAAGGAAAACGGGCGCCTTCAGGTTGATAGCGAGATGCCGGTCCCAGAGCCCGTCGTCGAGTGTCGCGACGTCGTCGTACTGGAAAAGGGAGGCGTTGTTGACGAGACAGTCGAGGTGCCCGAAATCGCCCATGACGCTTGTCGCGAGGTCGGAAACCGCGCCGTGATCTGCAAGATCGGCCGTATAGACAGACGCCCGCCCCCCCGCAGCGACGATGTCCTGCGCAACCGCATCCGCCGCAGAGATCGAGTGGTGCGCGTGGATCGCAACCCGCCATCCGCGCCGGCCGAAATCGAGCGCCAGCGTCCGTCCGATGCGCACTGCAGCACCGGTGACGAGCACGCATTTTTCAGAAGCGACCATGGTTTTCAGCGACGGCCCTGTTGTGCATGTCGATTGGTTGGATCTTCGCTCGACTTGTCCGGCATTTGCTGTTCGACCGCAACGCACAAATATCGAGTCGCGCAACAGGATCGTCGCCGAGCATCAGATCCGATGCTCAAGACTTGCGCAGCGCCTGCCTGAAAACAATGCATCGCTGAGCAAAAAAAATTCATTGAAACAAAGGCTTGTGTCGTTTCTGCATCTCTTGTCCCGGATTGCGAAGCTGCATGTGACTGTGCGATTGCGCCGTCGCGCGCCGTGGCGCGAAATAACCTCGGAACCGCTTGGTCATGTGGATCTTGCGGCGAAATCGGAAAGGTTTCTTGGGGGTCGGGACGATGATGAGCAAATTGAAGACAGCAATGAGCAGTGCATTTGTGGCGAGCGCGATCACCTTGACCGGCGTGAGCGGAGCGGTGGCGCAGACGAAGCCGACGTACTCCTTCAACGTCGGGATCACCTCCGACTATGTCTTCCGCGGCATCTCGCAGTCGGCCCGGTCATGGACTGGTCAGGGCGGCGTCGACATGACCTACGGCATCTTCTATGCCGGCCTCTGGGCATCGGGTCTCGATTTCGGCAAGACGGGCGCAGGCAAGGAAATCGCCAGGGCTGAAGTCGACCTTTACATGGGCATCAAGCCCGTCGCCGGTCCGATCACGTTCGATCTCGGCGTGATCTACTACATGTATCCCGGTGCACGCGACTCCGCCGCCGAACTCAACTACGTCGAGCTCAAGGCCGGTGCCAGCGCGTCTCCGTGGAAGGACGCCACGATCGGCGCGACGGTCTTCTTCTCGCCCGAATACACTGGCGAGACCGGCAAGGTATGGACACTCGAGGGTTCGTTCTCGCAGGTCCTGCCGGCGTTCGGTTCGATCACTCCGACTTTCAGCGCGCTCATCGGCTATCAGGCCGGCGATCTGCCGAAGTACGCGATCATCGCCAACAATTCCAAGGACTACGTCTACTGGAATGCGGGCGTCACCTTCGGCTGGGAGAAATTCTCTCTCGACCTGCGGTATTGGGACACGAACATCTCAAATGTTGGCGGCTTCTGCACGGGCACCATACTGCAGTGCGACAGCACCTTCATGGGCACGCTCAAATTCACCTACTGAAGTCCACTCCTTGCGCCGCGTCACGTTCCTCCGTGTGACGTAGCAGATCGGGGCGCCCTTGGGCGCCCCGCATCGTTTCCGGACCATCGCGCTCGACTGGGGTCTAGCCGCCGTCGCGACCACCCCAGCTCCAGCCAGCGAGACTTGACGAGCTGCCTGCGCCGACACCTGCGGCCGACGCCATCATGCGTCCTGCCAGTCGCGAAAATGGCAGACTCTGCAGCCATACCTTGCCTGGCCCACGCAGCTGCGCGAAGAAAAAGCCTTCCCCACCGAAGATCATCGACCGGATCGAGCCCGCGCGCACGATGTCGAATTCCACGGTCGGCGCCATGGCGGTGATGCAGCCCGGATCGACATGCAGTTCTTCGCCCGGCCCCAGGTCCCGCTCGACGATCGCCCCGCCTGCGTGGATGAAGACCCAGCCGTCGCCTTCGAGCCGCTCCATGATGAAGCCCTGCCCGCCGAACAGTCCGGCGCCGATCTTGCGCTGGAAATGCACGCCGATCGACACACCCTTCGCCGCACAGAGGAACGCGTCGCGCTGAGCGATCATGGTCCCGCCGATGTCGGCGAGATGAAATGGGATGATGGTGCCGGGGTAGGGCGCGGCGAAGGCCACACGCGCCTTGCCCGGGCCTTCGTGCGTGAAGACCGTCATGAACAGGCTTTCACCTGTGAGAATGCGGCGCCCGGCATGGGCCAGCTTGCCGAAAAACCCCGATGTGTTGTCCGAGCCGTCCCCGAACACGGTATCCATCCGGATTGTCGCCGGCTTGAACATCATCGAGCCGGCTTCCGCGATGGCGCTTTCACCGGGATCGAGCTCGATCTCGACGAACTGCATTTCGTTGCCGATGATCTCGTATTCTATGTCGTCCGCAGCGCTCGCGCGGCGACCGGCAGGGCGAAGAATGGATGGAACGGAGCTGGACATGGGCTGAAGGTCCTCGTCTGGCCGAAGAATGCCATTGTCAGATGTCGCTACTGAGTGCGCCCGGGACAATACCCCGCTTTCCCCAATCAATCGTTACGCAGCCGTTACCCCATCTCCGCCCGTCTCATGCGAGCGTTGCCAATGCCGCGCGGCTGTAGGGCGGGAATTCGTCGAGGCGCCCCTCCCTGAGCTTGATCGCCCAGTCGGCGTCCGCGATCAGCATTCGCCCGACAGCCACGAGATCCACCTCGCCGTCGGCCACCATCTCGACCAGCCGCTCGAAGTGCCCGCCATCCACGCTCGCACCCTTCTGGCCGAACGTCTGCAGGAAATCCGTGTCGAGCCCGACCGAGCCTACGGTGATCACCGGCTTGCCCGTGAGCTTCTTCGTCCACCCCGCGAGATTGAGCCGGCTCCCTTCGAACTCCGGCTCCCAGAAACGCCGTGTCGACGCGTGAAAGATGTCGACACCCGCTGCCGAAAGCGGCGTCAGGATGCGCTCCAGTTCCCCCGGTGACCCCGCGAGTTTCGCCTCGTACTGTTGCTGCTTCCACTGCGAGTAGCGCAGGATGATCGGAAAATGAGGCCCTGTCGCAGCGCGACATGCCTTCACGATCTCTTCGGCGAAATGCGTCCGTCGAACCGCATCCCCGCCCCAGGCATCCGTCCGCTCGTTCGTCCCCTCCCAGAAGAACTGGTCGATCAGGTAGCCGTGCGCGCCATGCAGTTCGATGCCGTCGAAGCCGACGCGCTTCGCATCCGCTGCACCGCGCGCAAAAGCCGCGATGATGTCTGCGATCTCTCGCTCAGACATCGGCTCGCCGATTTTCTTCCCCGGCCGGAACAGGCCCGACGCCGAGACCGGCGCCGCGTCAGGAT
>DAOMWV010000208.1:0-4306 GCA_035436725.1 Hyphomicrobiaceae bacterium | reverse complement strand
GGCAAGCTTGACCCAGTCCTGGATCGGCGCGTCACGGACGGCGCACATGCGGAAGATGTCGCCGGCCTCGACCGGTCGCTCGAGCAGGACCTTGCCGTCTTCGGCGACGACGCGGACGGTGCCGGCCGAGGCGATCTCGAAGGTCTTGTCGTGAGAGCCGTATTCCTCGGCCTTCTGGGCCATGAGGCCGACGTTCGGAACCGAGCCCATGGTCTTCGGATCATAAGCACCGTGCGCTTTGCAGTCGTCGATGACGACCTGATAGAGCGTGGCGTAGCAGCGGTCGGGGATGACGGCCTTGGTGTCGTGCAGCTTGCCGTCGGCTCCCCACATGCGGCCGCTGTCGCGGATCATCGCCGGCATGGAGGCGTCGACGATGACGTCGGAGGGCACGTGCAGGTTGGTGATGCCCTTGTCGGAGTTGACCATGGCGACGCCGGGGCGCTTGGCGTACTCGGCGGCAATGTCGGCCTTGATGGCGTCGCGCTCGGCTGCCGGCAACGTCTCGATCTTGGCGAGGAGATCGCCGAAGCCGTTGTTCAGGTTGACGCCGAGCTTCTTGAAGGTGGCGGCGTGCTTGGCGAGGACGTCGGCGTAGAACGCGGAGACGGCGTGGCCGAAGATGATGGGGTCGGAGACCTTCATCATCGTCGCCTTGACGTGAAGCGAGAACAGAACGCCCTTCTTCTTCGCATCCTCGATCTCGGCGGCGAAGAAGGCGCGGAGACCCTTGCCGCTCATGACGGCGGCGTCGATGATCTCGCCGGCCTTGATAGGTGTCTTTTCCTTGAGCACCGTAACCTTGCCGTCCGAGCCGACATGTTCGATGCGGGCGTTGGTGGCGGTCTGAACCGTGGTCGAGATTTCGGAGCCGTAGTAGTCACCGGACGACATGTGCGCCACGTGTGATTTCGAATCCTTGCTCCAGGCGCCCATCTTGTGCGGATTGTTGCGGGCGAACTGCTTGACCGCGCCAGCGGCCCGGCGGTCCGAGTTACCTTCGCGCAGAACAGGGTTCACGACGGAGCCGAAGACCTTGGCGTAGCGGGCCTTGGCGTCCTTTTCTGCGTCCGTGGTCGGATTGTCCGGATAGTCGGGGACGGCATAACCCTTGGTCTGAAGCTCCTTGATCGCGGCCTTGAGCTGCGGGATCGAGGCCGAGATGTTCGGCAGCTTCATGATGTTCGCTTCGGGCTGGGTCGCGAGGTCGCCCAACTCGGCGAGTTCGTCGGCGACCTTCTGTTCCGCGGTCAGCTTGTCCGGGAACGCGGCCAGGATGCGGCCGGCCAGAGAGATGTCCTTGAGTTTCACGGAAATCCCGGCTGCGCCGACGAATGCCTCGACGATCGGGAGAAGGGAATAGGTCGCAAGCGCCGGTGCTTCGTCGACCTTCGTCCACATGATTTCGAGTTTTGACATTCTGGAACCTCTGAGCGTCGTACGTGCCGGGCCGATCGTGTGCCGATCGTCCGAGGGGCGGGGGAGGGCCTTCGGCCTCTCCCGCGCGTCATAGCCGCGTGCCCGCCCCCCGGCAAGCGGCGCTTTGGTCGGATTTGCGAGCGGCGGCGTCGGCCGGCGTCCACGATGTTGCCAATGTCTCGCGTCAGCCGTATCTCTCGGAAAGACAGGCCGGAATCCGGCCGGCCAGGGAGCAGGTGAGATCATGGGTGTTTTCGGTCTGGCGCTGCCGCGCGGCGAGGGCGCACTTCTGGCTGCGGCCGGGATCGCGTGCGTACTATCGTCGACGGCGGACGCGGCGACGCCGCTCGCACCGCACCGTGCGGTCTACGACATGACGCTCGGGACATCGCGGGGGGGCTCGTCGGTCACGGCAGTCGACGGGCGGCTCGTCTATGAACTCACTGGATCGGTCTGCGAAGGCTTTACCCAGACCATGCGGTTCGTGACCCGGATGGGCACCCAGCAGGGTGGGACGACCATCAACGACCTGCGATCGCGCACCTGGGAGAACGGAGACGGGACAATGTTCCGCTTCGACAGCCAGACGCTCAGGGACGAGAAGCTCACCGAGAGTTCGGTCGGTGAGGGCGCGCGCGATCCGGCAAACGGGGGCGTGAAGGTCGAACTCAGCAAGCCGGGCAAGAAAACGTTCGAGACTCCGCGCCGGGTATCGTTTCCGGTGCAGCACTCGCGGCAGCTGATCGCTGCGGCGAAGGCCGGGCAGACGCGGCTCAGCGCCGATCTCTACGACGGATCGGAACAGGGCGAGAAGATCTACGACACCATTGCGTCGATCGGGGCCGCGATCGATCCGAAGCGGCAGTCGGTTGTCAGCGGCGTGACGGTCGAGGCCCCGCTCGATCAGATGCCGGCGTGGCCGATCTCGATCAGCTATTTCGAGCCGGGATCGGAAAAATCGGATGCTGTTCCCGTCTACGAACTGTCGTTCTGGTTCTACGAGAACGGCGTGTCGCGTCGGCTCAAGATCGACTACGGCGAGTTCGCAATCGAAGGTGACCTCAAGCGGATCGAGTTCCTGCCACCGAAGCCGTGCACGCCGGCCAGGCAGTAGGCCCGTATCGTCGAAATCTGCAGACTGGACGTGCGCCTGCGTCAGGGTGGCGATGCCGGTGATGTGTTACACGAGGGCACGAAACTGTCAGGGAACGCAGACGTCATGACCGCAGCACTCGTCAAGGAACTAGCGCCGACCGGGGCCTTGCGCGTCGGCATCAACCTGTCGAACTTCCTGCTTGTGACGGGCAAGGCCGCGAATGGCGATCCTGAAGGCGTGTCTCCGGACATGGGGGCGGAGATCGCGCGCCGGCTCGGCGTTCCGGTCAAATATGTGAGTTACAAGACGCCGGGCGAGCTCGCCGATGCCGCGGACCGCAACGAGTGGGATATCGGCAATATCGGTGCCGAGCCGCAGCGAGCGGAAAAAATCGCGTTCACGACCGCCTATGTCGAGATAGAAGCAACGTATCTCGTGCCAGCGGGATCGAGGCTGATGACGTTGGCCGAAGTGGACCGGCCCGGCGTCACCATCGCCTGCGGCGCGCGGACCGCCTACGGCCTCTGGCTCGAGCGCAACATCAAGCAGGCGACGATCAAGTGGGCGGACGGTCTCGACGCGAGCTACGATCTCTTCGTGAACGAAAAACTTGATGTGCTCGCCGGGCTGAAGCCGAAACTCCTGTCGGAAGTGCAGAAGCTGCCGGGGGCGAAAATCCTCGACGGGCGCTTCATGGCCGTGCAGCAGGCCATCGGCACGCACCGGCGCAACGCGGTGGCCGCTCCGTGGCTGCAGGCATTCGTCGACGAGACGAAGGCGTCAGGGTTTGTCGCCGGGCTGATCGCCAAGCACAAGGTCGTCGGGCTGTCGGTCGCGAAGTAGGTCGCGCGCACGCCCCGCATCTCAGCGTCATGACGTCGCTTCTGTGGAGGCGCCCGAAGGAGCTGCGGTCGACCGACGCGGCGTCGATGTCTTGCGGCTGACGATGCCGTTCAGCGCCGCAACCATCGTATAGCTCAGCAGCATGAGCAGGAACCACGCGCCGAATTTTGAGATCGGCACGGGCTTCCAGCCGGCCTTCTGGTGCGGATAGACCCAGGCGGCGGTGAACGTGCCGATGTTTTCGGCGAACCAGATGAATAGCGCGACGAGGGCGAGGCCGACGATCAGCGGCATCGAGCGGTGCCGGCGCCAGATCTTGAAATGGATGGTGCACGGGCCGAACAGGACGACGGCGGCTGCGAACAGCAGCGGGCGAACATCCCAGACGTAATGGTGGGTGAAGAAGTTCACGTAGATCGCCACCGAGAGAAGGCCGAGCGCCCACAGTGGGGGATGGCGCGTGAACTCGAAATGGAAGAGGCGCCAGCAGCGCGTCATGTAGCTGCCGACGGCTGCGTACATGAAGCCGGTGAAGAGCGGGACGTTACCGATGCGCAGAAGTGACGGCTCGGGATAGGTCCACGATCCGACCGAGGTCTTGAAGATCTCCATGACCGTGCCGACGGCATGGAAAATGAAAATGACGCGCGCTTCTTCCCACGTCTCGAGCTTGAAGAGCAGCATCGACGCCTGCAGCGCGAGCGCACCGAGAACGAGGAAATCGTAACGCGCCAGCGCCGCGCCTTTCGGGTACCAGAGATAGGTCGAGATGATCAGCGCGAGCATGACGGCGGCGAAGAGACAGGCCCAGGCCTGCTTGATGCCGAAGCGGACGAACTCGTAAGCGAAATGGGCGAGCGGCCCTTTTCGCATGGCGCGACGGCCGAGCGCGTCTTCGGCAGCGACGAAGCGGGCGAGTGGAGCCCATTGCCGGGCGGCGCTGCGGTT
>DAOMWV010000207.1:0-4331 GCA_035436725.1 Hyphomicrobiaceae bacterium | reverse complement strand
GTCCGGTCTCCTACCAAGGTCGTGCAGGACCGCTCACGGGGAAGGGCTGCCATGTGCTTGCCACGCACCCCCGAGGCTCGGTAAAAAGCTCCCCAATGCAGGCGGATAGCTCCATCCCGGGCCTCATCCGAAACCTGTGACATGGGACGAACGCCACGATGAGCGTGAAGGAAACGGTGCGGCCGGGAGCGGCGCGCAAACGGGGCCACACCCCCCCTACGGACATCACGGATCCGAACTACTTCCACAAGGTCATCGACTGCCAGTATGCGTGCCCGGCGCACACGCCGGTGCCGGAATACATTCGCCTCATCGCACGAGGCGAATACGACCGGGCGTACATGCTCAACTGGGAAAGCAACGTCTTCCCGGGCATTCTCGGGCGTGTTTGCGACCGGCCCTGCGAGCCGGCGTGCCGGCGCGGTCGCGTGCAAACCGGTTCCGATCTCAATGCGAAGGACCCGACCAAGACCAACCCCGAACCGGTGGCGATCTGCCGCCTCAAGCGGGCGGCCGCCGACTTCAAGGGCGACATCAGCGGCATGATGCCGGAAATGCCACCGGCAAAGAACGGCAAGCGCGTCGCGCTCATCGGTGGTGGGCCGGCCTCGCTGACGGTGGCCCGTGACCTCCTACCGCTCGGATATCATGTCACGCTTTTCGAGAAGGATCCGAAGGGCGGCGGCCTGATGCGGACGAACATCCCGTCCTTTCGGCTGCCCGAGCGTGTGCTCGACGAAGAGGTCGACCGGATCGTCGATTACGGCGTCGAGGCGCGCTTCGGCTCGGAAGTGAAGAGCCTCAGGAAAGTGCTCGACGAGGGGTTCGACGCCGTGTTCGTCGGCACCGGCGCGCCGCGCGGCAAGGACCTCAAGGTCCCGGGCAGGACGGAAGCTTCGAAGAACATCCACATCGGCATCGACTTCCTGACGTCGGTCGCATTCGGCCACGTCAAGGCGATCGGCAAACGTGTCATCGTCATCGGCGGCGGCAATACCGCGATGGACTGCTGCCGGACGGCGCTGCGTCTCGGCGCCGAGGCGGTCACAGTCACGGTGCGCAGCCCGCGCAAGGTGATGAAGGCGTCCGAGTGGGAGATCAAGGATGCGCTGCACGAAGGCATTCCGATCCTCGACAATCACGCGCCGAAGTCGTTCGTGGTCGAGGGTGGCAAGCTCGTCGCGGCCGTGTTCGAGAAGATGCGCGAAACCGGCGTGGACGCGAAGGGCCGCCCGGTGCTCGAAGCCACGGGCGAGATGGTCACCATCCCGTGCGACGACGTGCTGATGGCGATCGGGCAGGACAACGCCTTCCCGTGGATCGAGCGTGATCTCGGCATCGAGTTCGGCGAATGGGACATGCCGGTGGTCGACAAGGTCACGTTCCGGTCGACGCATCCGAAAGTGTTCTTCGGCGGCGACGCGGCGTGGGGTCCGGAGAACATCATCTGGGCGGTGGCGCACGGGCATCAGGCGGCGATCTCGATCGACGCGGCCTGCCAGGGACGCCCGCTGACGGACCGGCCGAAGCCGGGCACGACGCTGGTCAGCCAGAAAATGGGCATTCACGAGTGGTCGTACAAAAACGACTACAAGGGCGACAACCGGGTCGCGGTGCCGCACGCCGACATCGAGCAGTCGAAACGCAACCTGAAAATGGAAGTCGAACTCGGGTTCGACGTGGCGCGGGCGCTGAAAGAAGCCGAACGGTGCCTCAACTGCGACGTCCAGACAGTGTTCGAGCAGAAGCTCTGCATCGAGTGCGACGCCTGCGTCGATATCTGCCCGGTAGACTGCATCAACTTCCTGCCGAACGACGACGAGGCGAGCCTCAGGCAGCAGCTGCGCGTCCCGGCCAACAACCTGACGCAGGACCTCTACGTGTCCGGCACCCTCAAGACCGGCCGCATCATGGCCAAGGACGAGGACGTGTGCCTGCACTGCGGCCTGTGTGCCGAGCGCTGCCCGACCGGCGCATGGGACATGAAGCAATACTTCTACGCCTGGCCACAGGCGTCGAAGGTCACACACCGACACCACAGCGCATATCTCAACGGCTGAGCGCCCGGAGCCGAGGCAGACCGGACGCCGGATCTGCCCCCTCCGATAATGAGGAAAAGCAGATGAGTGGCATCAACGATTTCGTCGTGCGGTTCGCGACGGTGAACGGGTCGGGCTCGGCGAGCGCAAACACGATCTTCGCCAAGACGCTGTTCCGCATGGGCATCCCGGTCTCAGCGAAGAACATCTTCCCGTCTAACATCCAGGGCCTCGCGACCTGGTACGAAGTACGCGTGTCGGAAAAGGGTTATCTGGCCCGGCGCGACGGCATCGACATCATGGTGGCGATGAACCCGCAGACGTACGCCGAAGATCTTGCGTCCGTGTTGCCGGGCGGGTGGCTGATGTACGACAGCACGATGCCGCGCACGTGGGCGCGGGACGACATCACGCTCCTGCCGATTCCGATCGCTCAGATGTGCGCGAAGACTTGGACCGACCCGCGCCAGCGGCAGCTCTTCAAGAACATGGTCTACGTCGGCGCGCTGTCGGCACTTCTCGAGATGGACATGGAGACGACGAAGACCGTCGTCAGCGACCAGCTCAAGGGCAAGGAAAAGCTCGTAACCGCCAACATGACGGCGCTCGAACTCGGGCGCTCTTACGCCCGGGAGCACTTCCAGTGCCCACTGCCGATCAAGGTGCGGCACGCGACGGGCGCGAAGGGCAAGATCATGGTGACGGGTAACGAGGCGGCCGGCCTCGGCGCCGTTTACGGCGGAGCGACCGTCTGCGCCTGGTATCCGATCACGCCGTCGACCTCGATGCCGGAAGGCTTCGAGAAGCATGCCCGCAAGTTCCGCGTCACGAAGGACGGCAAGAAGCTCTACACTATCGTGCAGGCCGAGGACGAACTGGCCGCGATCGGTGTCGCCATCGGCGGCGGCTGGAACGGTGCACGCTCGTTCACGGCCACGAGCGGCCCCGGCATCTCGCTGATGAGCGAGTTTCTCGGGCTCGCGTACTTCGCCGAAATTCCCGTGGTGCTCTTCAATGTGCAGCGCGGCGGGCCATCGACCGGCATGCCGACGCGCACCGGGCAGCCCGACATCACGATCTGCGCCTATGCGAGCCATGGCGACACGAAGCACGTGCTGCTGTTCCCGGCCGATCCGACCGAATGCTTCTCGATGGGTGCGGATGCGTTCGATCTCGCCGAGCGGCTGCAGACGCCGATCATGGTGTTGAGCGATCTCGACATCGGCATGAACGACTGGGTGTGCGATCCGTTCCAGTGGGACGACAATCGCGTTCTCGACCGCGGCAAGGTTCTGAACGCGGCAGAACTGGAAGCGTTCAAGGACAAGAAGGGCAAGCCGTGGGGGCGCTACCTCGATGCGGACGGTGATGCGATCCCGTACCGGACGCTACCGGGGACGCATCCGACGATGGGTTCGTTCTTCACGCGCGGCACCAGCCACGACGAATATGCGCGCTATACCGAGGACGGACGCATCCATGCGCGTGTCATCGACCGCATCCTGAGAAAGTTCAAGACGGCCGAGAGTCTCGTCCCGAAGCCGGAAATCACGATTGCGGACAAGACTGCGAAGGTCGGCGTGATCTATTTCGGTGCGACGCGCCCGGCGGTGCTCGAAGGGATCGACGAACTGGCCGCGCGCGGCGTCAAGATCAATTCCATGCGGCTCAAGGCGTTTCCGTTCAACGACGACGTCAAGACGTTCTGTGCCCAGCACGACCGCGTCATCGTCATCGAACAGAACCGCGACGCGCAGATGCGGTCGCTCTTGATGGTGGAAGCGCAGATCCCGCAGGAAAAACTGATCCCGCTGCTCAGCTACGACGGCACGCCGATGACGGCGGCTTTCGTGCGCGAGGGCGTTCTGAAAATTCTCAATCCCGCCACCGCGCAGGCGGCGGAGTAAGTTTCGATAGCGAGCCCAAAGGCCGCCCCTCACCCGCCCTTCGGGCACTCTCTCTCCGCCAGCGGGGAGAGGGGAGAAACAAGGA
Source organism: Hyphomicrobiaceae bacterium (assembly GCA_035436725.1). Classification (GTDB taxonomy): domain Bacteria; phylum Pseudomonadota; class Alphaproteobacteria; order Rhizobiales; family Hyphomicrobiaceae; genus JABFRJ01. The sequence goes on along the minus strand of DAOMWV010000207.1, from coordinate 300 downwards.
AGCAGATTGATGTCCTACATCGCCAAGCCCGTCGCTCATCATCCCGCGCTCAAGAAGAATGCACTCGGGCTCACGCATCGTGACTACGAAGGATCCATGTCGACGCTGTGCGCCGGCTGCGGCCACGACAGCATCACGGCCGCCATCATCGAGGCGTGCTACCAGATGGACCTGCCGGCGCACCGCATCGCGAAGGTGTCGGGGATCGGCTGCTCGTCGAAAGCGCCGACGTATTTCCTCGGCCGGAGCCACGGCTTCAACTCGGTGCACGGGCGCATGCCGTCGGTGACGACGGGTGCC
>DAOMWV010000206.1:0-4366 GCA_035436725.1 Hyphomicrobiaceae bacterium | reverse complement strand
GCGCTACCGGCGCCTGAGCCTGTTCAGCCACCCCATCCCGCGCGACATCCACGCGACCTCCCCGCGGCGAGCCGCCGGCCTCGTCGTGGCGCCATCGCACTTCGACTCGCGCGGCGATCAGGTCGCCGCGCTCGTCCAGGCTTCGCGCGGAACCCTCTTCGCCGACCTCGGGCGCGACGGCACCCTGCCGTCGTTCTTCGTGTCGCACCTATTCGGCGACACCTACCACGTGCGGCCGATCATCGCGGCGCCAACGTACGAACGCGCCGCGGCCGTGCTCGGCGCCGACCACGCGCGCCGGATGCGAGTGATCAACGTGCCGCCCATCGCGGACCGGCGCAACGACGTTCCGCGGCTGCTCGACGCGATGCTCGTCCAGGCGGGCAGTTCGCGGAGCGTGGCCGAGTTAGGCGACGAGCGCGTGACCGCGCTCCAAGCCTTCGACTGGCCGCGCAACTTCGACGACCTCCGCCGGACCGCGCCACGACTCCTCGCGTTGATCGAGCATCGCAAGCTCACGCCGGCCGCGCAGGCGCTCGGGATCACCAAGGCGTCGCTACACGAGGCGCTCGACCGCATCGGCATTCGCGCGGGGGACCTGTGAGCAGCGACGAAGTCCATCAACTTGCCCACCGGATCAACAACGCGCTCAGCGTCATCGTCAGCCAGGCCGAGATGCTCGCGCTGAACCTCGCCGACGACGATCCGCGGCGCGAGGCGCTCAACGACATCGCCACCGCAGGCTACGGCGCCGCGACCGATCTCCGCGCACTCGTCCCCTGGCTCATTGGGCCTCGATGACCGTACGGCGATTTCCGTCTAGCCGCCGTCCTTCTTCCACAGCTTGAGCACGGTGCGGGCGACGTCCGGCATCATGTGATAGCTGCGATTCGCGGAGTTGTATCCGGTGGTCTGGATGGGCTTGTCGACGCCCTCCGTCTCACAGATCCGTGCGAGCCCGTTATGAACGCCTCGCAGCTCCTGCCACTCCTTGTCGAGCGCCTTGAGCAGATCCGCTTGCGAGATGCCCGTTGGGTATGCCGCAACCTTGGCCAGCAGTTCCTTATGGCCGCGCAAGAGGCGCTTCCAAAGCGCCTTGACGTCGTTTCGCTCCGTTGCGGCGTCGCCATCTTGACTCCTCGTGGCGGCAGTCGCCAGCAACACGATGGCGTCGGCGTAGGGGTGTTCGTTCGAGACCTTGAAGCGCTGGCGACCGTACTTGATAAGCATTTGCCGTCCTTCCGGCTAGAAACCCCGCTCTGTTGCAACGATACAACACAGCGTATTGCATTGAAGTGCCACATGACGGGGCCGCCCGCAACCCCAAACTGATCCGGCGACCCGGCACCCCACCCGGAAGCACGAAGCGGTACCGCGCTGGCCGCCGACGATCCGTGCCCGGACATGGCTCCTTCGCCTCGGATTCCGCTTCGCATGTTAGACCGGGAGACATGAACGACGATGATCGTGAGCATGCGTTGGCCGAGGCGGCGATCCTTGGTGGGGTCTTGCTCGCGAACGAGAGCCTTGCGCGCATCGCTGATGTTGAGCCCGCTGACTTTGACGACTACAGGCATCGCGTCGTCTTCCTCGCGATGCAACACCTCGCCGGAGTCGGGGTTACGATCGACGTGCGCTCGCTGGCCGCCGAGATCGGCGGGTCTCCCGAGAGGTATGAGGAGTCGCTGAGGTGGGTGCGGTCATCGCGTCGCGCCACGGGCTCAGCACTGGATGCGATCGGTGGCGTCAGGTTCTTGGAGGAGCTCGCCGCGTTCACTGCGAGCGGCGACGATGTCGCCGCCAGTGGCCGCCTCCTCAAGCGTCTGAATGTTGTGGTGCTTTGTCCCAACTGCGCGCTCCCCCACCGCTTCCCCTTGTGTGGTCGCTGATGGGCTGCGTGAACGCCCGGGACCTCGCTTCGCATTGTCGACACCGCCCTCGACGATGCGCGCTCGGGTCGACGCGATCGACGTCGTGCCGGACCCCGCGCGCGAACCGCGCGCGCGTACGCCACGCTGCCCGGTTACGACAGTAGGCGCGCGCCGCGCGCGTTCGGCGTTCAACTGTTGCAGCATCGCGGTGCGCGTCGCCTCGTCGAGGTTCACGTCCAGAAGCTCGGCGCGCGTCACCTCGATCCCCCAATCGTCGACCACATCGGCGATGGCCTCGCGGATGCGGGTGGTCAGGCGGGCGCGGTTCGACTGCACTTCATCGAGTTCCATCGTGCCGATTTCCGAACGCACGATACCGGCGACCGTGGTCAGGATCGCGGCATCGACGTCCCGGATCCGGTAGACGGTCTTTTCGGGCTCCATGATGCGGTAAAAGACCGAGGTTTCCACCTGCACCAGCACGTTGTCGGTGGTGATCGCATCCTGACGCGAATTCGGCAATTGGCGTTCAAGGATCGAGACCTTGTGCGCCACCGTGTCGACGAAGGGAACGATCAGGTTGATCCCCGGCCCCAGCACCGCGCGCAGGCGGCCAAAGCGCTCGATGACGTATTTCTGCGATTGCGGCACGATGCGCACCCCCAGAAACAACGAGATGATGATGAAAATAGCGAGCAGAAACAGCACGATGCTGCCGCCGCTGATGAAGTCGAAGGGCATGAATGGCTCCATGGTCAGGGGCGCGGGTGTCGGGATCTCGTCAGGTTTCACGTCACGGCCGGATGGATCAAGGCGGGTTCACTATGCGCAATCCCTGGCCCGAGGAAAAGAGCCGATGCTTGCAGCGCGCCGCGCCCCCCTGTAGGGATCAGGGCAAATCCCCGTGACCTCTGGAGCATTCGCCATGGCCTCGTATCAGTATGTCTATCACATGGACGGCGTGTCCAAGACCTATCCGGGCGGCAAGAAGGTGTTCGAGAACATCCGCCTGAACTTTCTTCCCGGGGTCAAGATCGGTGTCGTCGGCGTCAACGGTTCGGGGAAGTCCACCCTGCTGCGCGTCATGGCCGGGATCGACAAGGATTTCTCCGGCGAGGCCTGGGCGGCCAAGGGCGCCAAGGTGGGCTATCTGCCGCAAGAGCCGCAATTGGACGAGTCGCTGGATGTGCGCGGCAACGTGATGCTGGGGGTGGCGGCCAAGCAGGCAAAGCTGGACCGCTATAACGAACTGGCGGTCAATTACTCGGACGAGACCGCCGACGAAATGGCCGCGCTGCAAGACGAGATCGACGCGCAGAACCTGTGGGATCTGGACAGCCAGATCGATGTCGCGATGGAGGCCCTGCGCTGCCCGCCCGATGATGCCGATGTCAGCACGCTGTCGGGCGGGGAAAAGCGCCGGGTCGCCTTGTGCAAGCTGTTGCTGGAAGCGCCCGACATGCTGCTGTTGGACGAACCGACCAACCATCTGGACGCCGAAACCATCGCCTGGCTGCAAAAGCACCTGATCGAATACACCGGCACGATCCTGATCGTGACCCACGACCGCTATTTCCTCGATGACATCACCGGCTGGATCCTGGAACTGGATCGCGGGCGGGGCATTCCCTATGAGGGCAATTATTCGGCCTGGCTGGAGCAGAAGGCCAAGCGTCTGGCGCAGGAAGCGCGCGAGGACAAGTCGCGCCAGAAGGTGCTGGAGCGCGAACTGGAGTGGATCCGCGCCGGCGCCAAGGCGCGGCAGGCAAAGCAGAAGGCGCGGATCAACGCCTATGAGGAAATGGCCTCGAAATCCGAGCGCGAGAAGATCTCGACCGCGCAGATCATCATCCCGAACGGCCCGCGTCTGGGCGGCAAGGTGATCGAGGTGCAGGGCCTGAAAAAGGCGATGGGCGACAAGCTGTTGATCGAGGGGCTGGATTTCGCCCTGCCGCCGGGCGGGATCGTCGGGGTCATCGGTCCGAACGGCGCCGGCAAGTCGACGCTGTTTCGCATGCTCACCGGGCAGTTGCAGCCTGACGAGGGTTCGATCACCTATGGCGACACGGTGAAACTGGCCTATGTCGACCAGTCGCGCGACACGCTGGACGGGTCGAAAACCGTGTGGGAGGAGATTTCCGACGGGCTCGAGGTGCTGGAACTGGGCGACGCCACGATGAACAGCCGCGCCTATTGCGGGGCGTTCAACTTCAAGGGCGGCGACCAGCAGAAGAAGGTTGGCGTGCTGTCGGGCGGCGAACGCAACCGGGTGCATCTGGCCAAGCTGTTGCGCGAGGGCGGGAACGTGCTGCTCCTCGACGAACCGACCAACGATCTGGACGTCGAGACCCTGCAGGCGCTCGAATCGGCGCTGGACGATTTCGCCGGCTGCGCGGTCATCATCAGCCACGACCGCTTTTTCCTCGACCGGCTGTGCACACATATCCTGGCCTTCGAGGGCGACGCCCATGTCGAATGGTTCGAGGGCAACTTCG
>DAOMWV010000205.1:0-4439 GCA_035436725.1 Hyphomicrobiaceae bacterium | reverse complement strand
GCCTGATGAAGGCGGTCGACAAGTTCGAGTACCGCCGCGGCTACAAGTTCTCGACGTACGCGACGTGGTGGATCCGCCAGGCGATCACACGATCCATCGCAGATCAGGCACGCACTATCCGTATCCCCGTGCACATGATCGAGACGATCAACAAGATCGTTCGCACGTCGCGCCAGATGCTGCACGAGATCGGACGCGAACCAACGCCGGAAGAGCTTGCCGAAAAGCTCGGCATGCAGCTCGAGAAGGTGCGCAAGGTTCTGAAGATCGCCAAGGAGCCGATCTCTCTCGAAACGCCGATCGGCGACGAGGAGGATTCTCACCTCGGCGATTTCATCGAGGACAAGAATGCGCTCCTGCCGATCGAGGCGGCGATCCAGGCGAACCTGCGCGAGACGACGACGCGCGTGCTCGCCTCGCTGACGCCACGCGAGGAACGCGTGCTGCGCATGCGCTTCGGCATCGGCATGAATACCGACCACACGCTCGAAGAAGTCGGCCAGCAGTTCTCGGTCACCCGCGAGCGCATCCGCCAGATCGAAGCCAAGGCGCTGCGCAAGCTCAAGCATCCGAGCCGGTCACGCAAACTGCGCAGCTTCCTGGATAACTGATCGACAAAAGGCCCGGAGCGATCCGGGCCTTTTTTTTCGACACGTCCGCTCACGCGACATGAGGGACTGCTCGCCCCTCAAACTCCCGAACGCGTGGCGCGGCCCCTCGACCCTGACGTTTTGATCCGACCACCGAACACGCCATCGTGACGTTTGTTGCAGATCGGTAAGTTGCATTGACCGCGCACGTCGGGGATGGTGCGGCAACGTCAACAAAAGACAGGTGATTTCATGAAGCGCGCACTCATACTCGCATCGGCCGCTGTCGCATCACTTACTGCCGCGTCGTTTGCGATTGCAGAGAGTGATACCAACGTCACCGTGAAGGGCGGCAAGGCCGACGTGACGGCACCGTACACGACAGTGGACAGCACACCTGCCCGCACCAAAGTGAAAGTCGACGCGCCGCATACGAACGTGAAAGTCGACACGGAAGCGCGCGTCGTAAAGATCCGCGTGCCCTTCTTCAACGGCGACATCCGCTGGTAGTCCGGAATCCCGTCAGCTCCTGCGCTGGTTTCACGGAATGGCCCGCGCCCACGGCGCGCTCCATTCCGGGAGACCTGAGTGACTACTTGGATCGTTGCCTCGCGTGCGAGGCGTGATGCGAGTTACGAGGTGCGCGCGGGGTCGCACGGCGCCATTCAGTCAACCAGTGCCTGATAGACGAGCGAACGCAGCTCGCGGCGCAAGGGATAGGCCGACGACGGGATCAACTGGGTCAGGAAGACGACGGCGAGATCTTCCTCCGGGTCGCACCAGAAGGCCGTGGAGGCGAGCCCGCCCCAGGCGTATTCACCGGCCGAACCCATGACTTCGGCACGCGCAGGATCGAGCACGATCGAGAAGCCGAGCCCGAATCCGATGCCGTTGTAATTCGTCTCGGCGAAACGCGGCGTGCCCATGGAGGCGAGATCGCCGGGCAAATGATTGCGCGTCATGTACTCGACGGTCTTGCGGCCGAGAATGCGGGCGCCGTCGAGTTCACCCTTGTTGAGCAGCATCTGGGCGAAGCGCATGTAATCCGATGCAGTCGAGACGAGACCGCCGCCGCCCGAGGGGAGTTTGCCCGGTTGAAGGAAACGCGACTTCTGTGCGTCGTCGAACAGGACGCGAGCCTTCTCAGGCGGCTTCACGTAACAGGACGCGAATCTCGACGCCTTGCCGGCGTGCACGTGGAAATCGGTGTCGTGCATCTTCAGCGGCTTCAGGATGCGCTCACGCACGAAAACGTCGAATGGCTGGCCGGATATCACCTCGACGAGGCGGCCGAGCACGTCTGTCGAAATCGAGTAGTTCCACGCCTTGCCGGGCTGAGCGAGCAATGGAAGTTTGGCAGCCTTCGTCACGAGTTCGGCGAGGGTGTCTTCGGAGGTCTGGAAGTCGATGCCCTTCTCGCGATAAAGCGCGTCGACCTGCGTCGCCATCATGAAGCCGTAGGTCAGGCCGGAGGTGTGGACGAAGAGATCATGCACGGAGATGTCACGCTCGGCCGGGACCGCGCCGCCGAACCCGAAGCCGCCCGCGCCCATCACGCGCTGGTTGGCGAACTCCGGGAGATACTTCGACAGGGGATCGTCGAGCAGGAAGCGGCCTTCCTCGAACAGCATCATGGCTGCGACCGACGTCACAGGCTTGGTCATCGAATAGATGCGGACGACGGTGTCTGCCTCGAACGGCAGGCGGCGCTCCTCGTCACGCATGCCCGTCGCCCTGAAGTAGACGGGAGCCCCACGACGCTGAATGGCGACGGAGAGACCGGCGAGTTTACCGCCGGCAACCTGCTGGTCCATCCAGCGGTCGATGCGGGCGAGGCGCTCGACAGAGAAGCCGAGATCGGCGGGGCGGGCGGTCTGATTTGTTGTCATCGGGCAGCAAACTCCGGCGTGAAGCGAGTAGCGAGTAGCGAGTAGCGAGTAGCGAGTAGGTGCCGACGCGCGGGCCAGCGTCAAGCGGCGGAGGTGCCGACTGGCGCAGGGGCAGCCATTCGCCGGGCGCTAGCGCCGCAGGTTGCCCGTGATAAGCGGAATGCGCGCGGCGGCGGCCTTCACGTCGAGACGTGTGGCGTGGCCCGCAACATCGCCGTCGATCTGGACGGGGACAGGGCGGAGACTTTCTACCACTGCGTGGCTGCACGGAACGATCCGGATACCCGAGTCGGGATCCCTTGCGGCCATGGCGATGCGGCCGAGACCGATTTGCGCGAGTTTTCCTGCGAGCGACATGCGGCCGGTCGCACTGATCATCACCGCACAGAGACCGTGGGTGGCAATGTGCGTATCCGGGGCGATGACGAAATGGCCACCGTAGTGGCTGGCGTTCGCGATCACGGCCCAGTTCGCTGCGTGGCGCTGGCCGTCGACGGTAACCGTCAGTCGATCGAGGGGCGCTCGGATCGCTTTCAGCGCGGGCAGGACGAATGCCGCCTTGCCGAAGTAGCTCTTGGTCGTCCGGTTCAGGGCGGCGACCACCCGGCCATCAAAGCCCATGCCCGCCATGAGGAGAAAGGGCGCGTTGTTGGCGGCGGCAAGTTCGATCTCGGACACCGCACCATGGCACAGCAGCGCCGCCAGTGCAGACGGGCTCCGGTCGAGGCGGAGTTCGTGGGCGAGGACGTTGCCGGTGCCGAGCGGGATGTAGCCGATCGCGATGCCGGTATTGATCGCGGCGGTGGCAGCCAGCCTGACCGTACCATCGCCGCCTGCGGCCACGATGGCATCATGTTCACCGGAGCGTGCAGCGGCGCGGATCGCGTTTCCGGCATCGGCGACAGATCCGGTTTCGGCCAGCTTGAAACGGCCCCCGGCGGCCTCGACGGCGGCGAGGACGGCATCGAGGCGAGCGCGAAGATTGCGTCCCGCCGACGGATTGAAGACGACGAAGAGACGACGGGCCATCGAGCAGACCAGAAAGGAAAAAAGCCCGGCGCGGTCGGCGCCGGGCGAACGTGTTTAGACGGCCGAGACCGGAATGGTCAACGGCGGGCTGGAATCGCCTTTGGGCGAACAGACGCTTCCTTGGCCAGGGCAGCGGCGCGAACGGCCTCCTGCACTTTCTCGAACGCACGCACCTCGATCTGACGCACGCGCTCCCGGCTCACGCCGAATTCGGCCGACAGGTCCTCGAGCGTCGCCGGCGGTTCGGAAAGACGCCGTGCCTCGAAGATGCGCTTTTCGCGATCGTTCAAGGTCGACATCGCCGCTGCCAGATAGGCCCGCCGGTGCTCGAGCTCTTCCTGGTTGGCGAGCGTCTCCTCCTGGTCGGGAGCGTCGTCGACAAGCCAGTCCTGCCACTCCGCCGCTTCCGCATCGGCGCGTACAGGTGCATTGAGCGAGCTGTCGCCGCCCAGACGCCGGTTCATGGAGACGACGTCTTCCTCTGACACGCCGAGCTTCTTGGCAATCTGCTTGACGTGCTGCGGCTTCAGGTCGCCCTCCTCGAGCGCCTGAATCTGCCCCTTCATACGGCGCAGGTTGAAGAACAGCTTCTTCTGAGCCGCCGTCGTGCCCATTTTTACAAGGCTCCACGAGCGCAGGATGTACTCCTGAATGGACGCGCGGATCCACCACATCGCGTAGGTCGCGAGGCGGAAGCCCTTGTCGGGCTCGAAACGCTTGACGGCCTGCATCAGGCCGACGTTGCCCTCGGAAATCACTTCGCCCATCGGCAAGCCGTAGCCGCGATAACCCATGGCGATGCGTGCCACGAGCCGCAGATGGGACGTGATGAGCCGTTCAGCCGCCGCGGGATCCTCATGCTCGGACCAGCGCTTGGCGAGCACGTACTCCTCGTCGGGCTGGAGCATCGGAAATTTGCGGATTTCCTGCA
>DAOMWV010000204.1:0-4470 GCA_035436725.1 Hyphomicrobiaceae bacterium | reverse complement strand
TGTCGGGCCGCCCGCCGCCGCCCTTGCCGCCGAGCGCTTCCGCGCCAGCGCGAACGAGATCGACGGCGCTGTAGCTCTTGACCAGGTCCTCGGTCACACCGACCGCGAGGCCCGCCTTGCCGTCCTCCGTCTTGCCGACGATCACGACGACACCGGAGCCGACCTGTTTCTTGCCCTCGTCGACGAGCGTCCGGAGATCTTTCGGGTTGAGCCCCTCGACCAGCCGGCCGAGCAGCTTCACCTTCCCGATCGTCTTCACGTCGCCACCCGTCGCACCGCCGCCCGCTGCCGCACCACCACCCAGCGCCAGCGCGCGCTTAGCGTCCGCCAGCTGCTTTTCGAGCGTCTTGCGTTCGTCCATCAGCGCCTTGACGCGATCGACGACGGCCTCAGAGCCGACGCGGAAAATGCCGGCAAGTTCGCGCATCCGCTGATCCTGCTCGGCGAGATAGGCGCGTGCGCCCGCCCCCGTCAGCGCCTCGACGCGGCGAACGCCGGCCGAGACGCCGCTATCGGAGACGATGCGGATGACACCGATGTCGCCGGTGCGCTTCGCGTGCGTGCCGCCGCACAACTCCACGCTCCACGCCATCTTGTTTTGCCCCTCTTCCGGGTCGCCCATGGCCACGACGCGGACTTCCTCGCCGTACTTCTCGCCGAAAAGCGCCATCGCGCCAGTCTCGCGTGCATCGTCGAGCGCCATGAGGCGCGTCGTGACCGCCGAGTTCTGCACCACGATCGCATTCGCGATGTCCTCGACCTTCCGGAGTTCGTCCGCACTCATCGGCTTGTGATGCGACACGTCGAACCGGAGCCGCTGATCGTTGACGAGCGAACCTTTCTGCTGGACGTGCGTCCCGAGCACCTGCCGGAGGGCCTCGTGGATAAGATGGGTCGCCGAGTGGTTCGACCGGATCGCGGTCCGCCGCTCGTGATCGACGACCATCTCGACCGCATCCCCGGCCCTGAAGGCGCCGCTTTCGACCTTGCCGTAATGGACGAAGAGATCGCCGAGCTTCTTCTGCGTGTCGGTCACGCGGAAGAGCGCGCCTTTCGCCCCCTTGATGACGCCGGTATCGCCGACCTGACCACCGCTCTCGCCGTAGAATGGCGTTTGCGACACGACGATCTCGCCAGCATCGCCCTCTCTCAGCTCCGCGACAGCCTTACCCTTGCCGAGCGTGGCCTTGATGATCGCTTCTGCGGTCTCGGTCTCGTAGCCGAGGAATTCCGTCGCCCCGACCTTGTCCTTGACCTCGAACCAGACACCTTCGGTCGCGGCTTCGCCGGAGCCTTTCCAGGCCTTGCGCGCTTCGTCCTTCTGCTTCTCCATGGCCGCATTGAAGGCGGCGACATCGACCGCGATCCCGCGCGGCTTCAGCGCATCCTGCGTGAGATCGAGGGGGAATCCGTAGGTGTCGTAGAGTTTGAACGCCACGTCGCCGGCGAAGGTGTCACCCTTGCGCAGGTTGTTCGACGCGTCGTCGAGGAGCCCGAGGCCACGTTCGAGGGTTTTGCGGAACTTCACTTCCTCGAGCTTGAGCGTTTCGGTGATCAGCGGCTGCGCCTGCACCAGTTCCTTGTAGGTGTCGCCCATCTGCCGGACGAGCGCGGGCACGAGGCGATACATCAGCGGATCTTTGGCACCGAGAAGGTGCGCGTGGCGCATCGCGCGCCGCATGATGCGGCGCAGAACATACCCACGCCCTTCGTTCGACGGCAGCACGCCGTCCGCGATCAGGAACGACGAGGCGCGCAAGTGATCTGCAATGACGCGATGGCTCGGCGTCTTGTCGCCTTTCGCGGGCACGCCTGTCTCGGCCACTGACGCCTCGATCAGCGCCTTGAAGAGATCGGTCTCGTAGTTCGAATGCACCCCCTGCAGCACGGCCGAGATGCGTTCGAGACCCATACCCGTGTCGATGGATGGCTTCGGCAGATTGACGCGCTTGCCCGGTTCGAGCTGGTCGAACTGCATGAACACGAGGTTCCAGAACTCGAGAAACCTGTCGCCGTCCTCGTCGGGCGATCCCGGAGGCCCGCCCCTGAGCTTGTCGCCCTGGTCGATGAAGATTTCCGAGCACGGCCCGCACGGGCCCGTATCGCCCGCGCTCCAGAAATTGTCGGAGGTCGGAATTCGGATGATCTTGTCGTCGGAGAAGCCGGCGATCTTCTTCCAGAGTTTCGCCGCCTCGTCGTCTTCCGAATAGACCGTGATCAGCAGCTTGTCCTTCGGAAGTCCGAACTCCTTCGTGACGAGGTTCCAGGCGAGCGTGATCGCGCGTTCCTTGAAGTAGTCGCCGAACGAGAAATTCCCGAGCATCTCGAAGAACGTGTGATGCCGGGCGGTGTAGCCGACGTTGTCGAGGTCGTTGTGCTTGCCGCCGGCGCGAAGGCACTTCTGCGAGGTCGTCGCGGTCTTGTAGGAGCGCGTCTCTTGGCCCGTGAACAGGTTCTTGAACTGCACCATGCCGGCAGATGTGAACATCAGCGTCGGATCATTGCGCGGGATCAGGGACGCGCTTTCGACATGCTCGTGACCATTCTTCTTGAAATAGTCGATGAAGGTCGAGCGGACTTGATTGACGCTGGTCATGAAGTGTCCCGTAGCGGCTATGGGCGGAACACGGCCATCAGGCCATGCCTCACCTTTCCGGAAAGTCATCCGGATCTGATATTTCGGTGGGAGACTAGTAGCGACCGGCACCGCCGCTGTAAACCGAGCGGACGTGAACCTGAATATGCCGCATGACGGCACTCGACGCGGACGATTGAGAACCGGGCGACGGCTTGCCGGGCAGCCAAATCAGAATTGCTTCGCCGGCACGCGCACGACAAGGCCGTCGAGGTCGGGCGTGACCTTGATCTGGCAGGACAGGCGGCTTTCCGGACGCACGTCGAAGGCGAAGTCGAGCATGTCTTCTTCCATCGTCTCGGGCTTACCGGTTTTCGCCGTCCACGCGGCGTCGACATACACGTGGCAGGTCGCACATGCGCAGGCCCCGCCGCATTCCGCCTCGATGCCGGGGATTACGTCGCGCTTGGCCGCCTCCATGACGGTCATCCCAGGCTCGGCATCGACCGTCTGGCTGGAGCCGTCGGGCTGAACGAACGTAATCTTGGCCATCGGTCTTGGTGTCGGCGCTGACGCCGCCTCTCGGTCAGAATTTCGGCTGACGCACCCCGCCCGGAGTGCATGTCCTCGATCTCATACGGCATCCACAAATCAGCACAGGCGCAGAATGACCTGCGCCGGTCCAGGAGCGAGCGCTAAATAGCGGCGGAAAAATAGGATTTCAAGCGTCTGTCATGCGCAGGCCCGGACGGGCACGCACCTAATCGGAACCTCAGCTGCCGCGGATCACGACACGCACGAACCCAATCGCTTCGTCGAGCGCTTCCTCGGCGCTGTCGAGCGCAAAAGCCCGGCGATCCGCATCCGTGTCGAACCGCAGCCGCTCGGCGTTTTCCGCGACGCGGGCCACCCGCCACGCACCGACGCCGCGCGCCGCGCCTTTGAGCGTATGGGCGGCATCGTGCCAGGCCTTGGCCGTACCCGCACTTTTGAGATCGGAAAGATAGCGGGGCGCGTGCTCGACGAACAGGCCGAGAACTTCGAGTTCGAGGCCACGGTTCGCCATCGTGAACCGCCTGAGGTAGGCGAAATCGACTGGTTTCGTTGCCCCGAACGGACGCGGTCGGCGCCGGCGCTCGATCCCACCGGGCGGTACGCTCTCCAAGTCCTGCGCTTCACTCAACATGCCTGAACGCCCCACGTTCTCGTTGTTCGCGGTGACGGCGATGCGCTCCGCACGCCAGTCCCGGCTTTCCCTTAGGGTAACGAGTTGCCGGTCAACTCGCCGTAAAGGCGTAAACTGAATTTTTCGGAAAAACCTGTCCCGGACCCGGGCGAAGATGCCGAAACCCTCAACCTGAAGTAAGCCTCCCAGGGCTCGTAACGGCCCGCAGCGGTGTTCTTGGTTTCGCCGCAAAACCGCTCTACCGGTCAAAACGGGGTATCGATCGCAGACCGAACGACCGAGAAAGGGGGATAAAGCGGCGAACGTGTCCGGCGGGCCGAATTTGACCTGCCGCATTTGGCTGACGCGATACCCGGACCCGGTGGAAAGCACGGTCATCGTGCTGGCCAGCGGTCCGCTACTCGGCTAATATTATGTTAAGTTGCAGATCGGACGACGGGATTTCGCCCGGGGCTATGATGGGCGCCGGGGCGTGACGCCTCCCGGAGGGGTTCTGTCGCGGGCACGGAAATGGGACCGGCAAGGGGCCGGGCGTGAGGGATTCCCGACGGCCGGTGAGGTCGTAGGGTTTGGTCGGCGGCAAGCGCCGGCCCGGATGGGGTGCATGGGGAAGGACCAGCCAGCCAAGCTCGACGGCTCGATGCCACCGCCGCCCACCGCGTCGGTGGACGCGGTCGCACAGTCGCCTCAACTGCCGCCTCCCACCGCC
>DAOMWV010000203.1:0-4600 GCA_035436725.1 Hyphomicrobiaceae bacterium | reverse complement strand
AAGGCATGAGCATGGCTGGAGCGGGCCGTGGGAGTAACGGGGAGCCAGGGGCGGCCGACGTGGGGGCGTTACCCGCCGATAGTCTCGCCGGGGTTGCCCGGGCCATCGTCGCGTCGGAGGCGACGGCAGAAAAGGTGGCGCTGGCGAAGGCGGGCGCGAAGGCGTGGTTCCAGGGGCGGCTGTCGCTCGGGCACAGGTCGGTCGTGCTGCCCATGCCGGACCGGCCCGGTCGTCCGCCGTTGCCGGAACTGCGGGCGCCTCGCGACATGCCGCGACGGACCACAAGTGGCGTCAAGGGACGCATCGCGCTCCTGCATGCGCTGGCGCACATCGAACTCAATGCCGTCGACATGACCTGGGATCTGGTCGGACGGTTCGCGCGGGCCGACGTGCCGCGTGCGTTTTTCGACAACTGGGTTCAGGTGGGGCTCGAGGAGGCGAAGCATTTTGATCTTCTCGAGCGGCGGCTCGCGGCGCTCGGGTCATTCTATGGCGCGCATCCGGCCCATGACGGGCTCTGGCAGACGGCGCAGGCGACGGCCGAAAGCCTGCTGGCGCGCGTCGCCATCGTGCCGCTGGTGCTCGAGGCGCGCGGTCTCGACGTGACGCCGTCCATGATCGAGAACCTGACGGCGGCCGGTGATCCGGAGTCGGCCGAGGTGATCGGGATCATCTATCGGGACGAGAAGCGGCACGTTGCCTTTGGCGTCAAATGGTTCCGCTATCTCGCGGAACGCGAGGGGCGTCCGCCGGAGCCGACTTTCCACGCGCTCGTCCGGCAGTATTTCAAGGGGTCGATCAAGCCGCCGTTCAACGAGCGTGCACGCTCGGAGGCGGGATTGACGCCAGGCTTCTACAAACCCCTCAGCGCGCTGGGCTCGCCCAGATGAAAAGGTAAACGTCGGCGCTGCAACCCGAGTGGGTTACCATCGTCTACGGAGGCGGTTCACCGAGAGCGGCTGCGCCGCTATCGTCAGGCGGTACGTCCGTGATAAGGAATGGTCGTAATTTCGCCGTATGTCCGTCTCGTTGTTTGGCGAACAGTCCAAACTCAGGGACCGGTGGGAAAGACAGGGGCTGCGGACGCACGAAGAGTGTCGACGCGTGTCAAACAGGGGGCAATGCAGATCATGTCGGTGTTCACGCGTAAACCAGATGTCGGCCCGCTCGGCGAGGCACAACGCGGGTATTCAACTCCGGTACAGCCGACGGCTGCGGCTCCTCCGGTGCAGCCACTCGGTGGCCGGGCAAGCCAGTCGAGTTCGTCCGTGATCGGGACGGACCTCACCATCGTCGGCAATCTCGAAAGCAAGGGCGAGATCCACATCGAGGGCACGGTGCAGGGTGACGTCAATGCGAGCCGCATCGTGGTCGGCTCGGCGGCGCGCATCACCGGATCTCTCGTTGCCGACGACATCGTCGTGCAGGGAACCGTCATGGGATCGCTGCGCGGCATTCGCGTTACGCTGCAATCGGCTTCCAAGGTCGAAGGCGACATTTTCCATCAGTCGCTCGCCATCGAGCAGGGCGCATATTTCGAGGGCAAGTCCCGCCGGTCGGACAATCCGAAAGAGGGGGCGCCGGCTTCGTCGGGCTATGCGGGCGTCAATGGCGCAAGCAGCTTCCCGCAATAGGCGTCGCGGAGACGAGATACAGTTTAAGGGAACGGCGCGACGCTCGATGCGGTCGCGCCGTTTCTTGTTTCAGCCGGCCTTGGCAAGTTCGGCGAGGATGCGTGCCCAGGAGCGCGCGCCCTTCTGGAAACTCGTGAGATTGTATTTCTCGTTCGGCGAGTGGATGCGGTCGTCGTCGAGACCGAAGCCGACGAGGAGGCTGTCCATGCCAAGCTCCTCTTTGAAGGCGGTGACGATCGGAATCGAGCCGCCCATCGCCATCATGACAGGCTTCTTCTTCCATTCGTCCTCCAGCGCTTTTGCGGCACCGGCGATGAAGGGCATGGTCGGCTCGAACGCCATCGCCTCGGATCCGCGGAACTCGGAGAACTGAGCCTCGCAGTCGGGCGGCAGGCGCTCGGCGACGAAGGCCATGATGCTCTCGAAGACGTGCTTCGGCTTCTGGCCCGAGACGAGGCGGCAGGTGATCTTCACCGAGGCCTTCGAGGGGATGACGGTCTTTGAACCCGCGCCCTGATAGCCGCCGGTGACGCCGTTGAATTCGAGTGTCGGGCGGGCGGCCATCTGCTCGTAGATCGAGTAGCCCTTCTCGCCGGCGGGCTCGGAGAGGCCGACGGGGCCGAGGAAGTTCTCGGCGGTGACGCCGAGCTCGGCCCACTGCTTCACGAGTTTGGACGACGGTTTGACGATGCCGTCGTAGAAGCCGGGGATGGCGATTTTGCCGTTCTTGTCGTGCATCGCGCCGCACACGTTCATCAGCGCGCGGATGGGGTTCATGGCGGGGCCGCCATAAAGGCCCGAGTGGAGATCGCGCGTGGGGCCGGTGATCGTCAGTTCGGTCGCGAGGATGCCGCGCAGCATGGTGGTGATGGCGGGGACGTCCTTTTCCCACTGTCCGGTATCACAGACGAGAGCGTAGTCGCAGGTCACTTCCTTGCCGTGCTTTTTCAGGAAGCCGGGGAGGGAGGGAGAGCCGGATTCCTCCTCGCCTTCGAGCAGGACCGTGACGGCGACAGGCAGTTCGCCGGCCACTTTCTTCCAGGCGCGGGCGGCCTCGAGAAACGTCATGAGCTGGCCCTTGTTGTCCTCGGCGCCGCGCGCGACGATGACCTTGCCGTTCTTCTTCTCGGTGGCGATGCGCGGCTCGAACGGAGGCGTGGTCCAGAGGTCGAGCGGGTCGGGCGGCTGGACGTCGTAATGGCCGTAGAAGAGGACGTGCGGCATCCCCTTCGGCACGGTCTTGCGATCATGAGCGACGACCATCGGGTGATTGATGGTGGGGACGACCTTTGCCTCGTGGAAGCCAATGTCCTTCAACTGCCTTGCACTCCATTCCGCCGCCTTCTGGCAATGGGCCTTGTAGGCAGGATCGGTGGAGACGGAGGGAATGCTCAGGAAATCGAACAGGCGGTCGAGGGCGCCCTGCTGGTCGGTGTCGAGGGCTTTGAGGACTTGCGGCAATTGGCTGGACATCGTGGTCTCCGTCAGATTCCCGCGCGACAATAGCGAACGGGCCCGGGGTTGCCCACGGGCCCGCGTCGCATGGCACGATTGAACGGATCAGAAGCGGTATTTGGCCGAGAACTGGATGACGGGCCAGAAGCGGCCGAACTTGCCGTATTCCGATCTGATGCTGGCGGCTTCGGCGTCGAGATCGGCCTGCAGGCCCGGGATCGCGCCGGCATTCGTCGCCGAGAGGGACACCTTGGGATCGCCGACGTAGAGGACACCGATCTCGCTCGCGAACGACCAGTTGCCTGTCTTGAAGTGGGAGCTGTCGAAACCTATGCCGAGGTAGGGGGCGACGCGATTGCCGTTTTCGAGGCGGGCATTGAGGCGGCCGTATTGCGCCTGGGTGTAGGTCGTGCCGTCGAGTTCGATGTCGCCGGCGCCGATCGAACCCTTGAAGTCGGCGACGTGATAGCGGACGCCGGCAGACAGCCGAAAGCCGTTGGCGAATGGATGCCAGTCGGCGGTCAGTCCGGCACCGTAGGCGCGCGCCTTGATGGCGTAGTTGTTGCCGTCGACATCGCGGTCGAGATCGATGCCGAGCCAGGAGCCGTTGAGGCGTCCGACAAAGTTGGTGCCCAATTTCTGGCTGATCTCGCCGGTGATGCCGAGCGTGCCGAGGCCGAGGCCGATGGCGGGGCCGTTCGTAAAATCCTGGGCGCTGGCGGTGGTCGCGATCACAGAGAGAGCTGCGACAGAGAGCGACTTCGCGAGGGGGGAGCGCAACGACGGCGCGTGCGTTTTGCGGGTGGTTGGTGGCGACGTTCGTGACGCGGACGCGTCTGACTGCGAAAGGACCGAGCACAAGACACGAGGCATCGTTCGCCCCGGAAGGTCGCCTGCTACTTTCACGTCTGCCCCCGCATACTCACACAACAAAACTTGCCGCAATTGCGATCAGATCAAATTACAGGGGCGGGGAAAAGTAAACCCGCCGATCTGAGGGGTGTGGATATTCGATCGTCCGTACCGACGAAAGAAAATGGCCCGGGCAGGAACCCGGGCCATTTCTCTTGCGTGGAGTAGGGAGTGCGTAGGGAGTGGCCTTATCAGGCCGACTGGATCGCCGACAGTTCCCACTGCGCGGTGTTGCCGCCGACGGGGCGCCGGAAGGTCCAGAGTTCGACGACTTCCTCGTCGTGATCGCGGCTGCCTGAAACAATGCGTCCAGTCGCGGTCTCGACGGTGACGTCGCGGAGGCTGTAGCGCATGGCGACGGTGGCGTATTCGCCGCCGGCCTCGCGCCAGGCCTCCGACAGATCGCCCTGCAGCAGCTTCACATCCGAGATTTCGTTACGAACGCCTGCGGCGTCGTCGTCAGCGAGATCGCGGGTGAAGTACGACTGCATTTCGGGCGTTGTCGAGCGCTCGATGGTGGCAATATCACGCTTGGAGTAGGCGGTCTGGATGTCACCGAGGAGACGCTCGAACGCTTCGAAATCCTGGTCGGAAAGCTC
>DAOMWV010000202.1:0-4636 GCA_035436725.1 Hyphomicrobiaceae bacterium | reverse complement strand
GCGAGCCCGAGCCGCGCCTTCTCGCTCTGCCTCGCGGGCCCGCCCGGCACCGGCAAGTCGGCGTTCGCCCGCTATCTCGCCCGCCGCCTCGGGCTCGAGATCCTGCAGAAGCGCGCTTCCGACATCCTCGGGCCCTATGTCGGCCAGACCGAGCGTCAGACGGCCCATGCGTTCGAGGAGGCTGTGGAGGCCGGTGCGTTCCTGGTGTTCGACGAGGCCGACAGCCTGCTGATGGACCGGCGCGACGCGGTGCGCTCGTGGGAGGTGAGCCAGGTGAACGAGATGCTGACTTGGATGGAACAGCACCCGCTGCCGGTCGCCTTCACCACCAACCTGATGGAGCGCATCGACACGGCGTCGCTCCGGCGCTTCACGTTCCACGTCGAGCTGCACTACCTGGACAAGGTGACGCTGGCCCGGGCCTGGGACGTGTTCTTCGGCATCGACCGGCCGCCGGCGGCGGGGCTCGCTTTCCAGAACCTGACGCCGGGGGATTTCGCCAAGGCGCAGAAGCAGGCGCAGGTGCTCGGCATCCTGCGCGAGCCGGCGCGCATCGTCGACCTCCTGGCCGACCTCGCCCGCTCCAAGCCCGGCTCCAAGGGCGGCCTCGGGTTCGTCCGGTAGGGGTGCAAGAGATCGCGATGGCCGCGCCACGACCGCCGCCGCGCCGTGGTTCATGCGCATGTCATCAAGGGCACCTAACCTCGCGAACGCAAAGACAAGCTCCCATGGGCGGCCTACTGTGGGCATCGGCTTCCGCCTCGCCTGACCCCGATATTCTAGCTCTCCTCTGCAATTCGATCATCTATGACTATGTCGATCCCACGGTGGTTTCACAAACCGTCGCAACCCGAATGCCACCAAAATGGTTGGTCCGCTCGTCGTCCGCGCACTCTCGCTCGTTCTGGCAGTGGCAGCCGGGCTATGGGTTCGCGCGGC
The DNA here is from genome assembly GCA_035436725.1 of Hyphomicrobiaceae bacterium. Lineage (GTDB taxonomy): Bacteria > Pseudomonadota > Alphaproteobacteria > Rhizobiales > Hyphomicrobiaceae > JABFRJ01. Next base: position 3,697 of record DAOMWV010000202.1, on the reverse strand, counting down.
CTTGGCCGAAGACGCCCCGGCGATCCGCACCCCTCAGGAAATCCAGCGCACCCTGCTCGATCGCGCCAACGAGGCATCTGAGGCCGGAGACGACCGCCAGGCCGAGGTCTTCTCGCGCATGGCGGTCGAGCATGCAGGTCGCGCGTTTGGTCCGGATCACCCCGTCGCCCTGCGCGCGAAAGTGGACCTCGCCAGCCGCGAGATCGCCAGCGGCCGTTTCGAGCAGGCGGAACGGAGTTTGCTCGCCGTTCTGGAGGCGCAACAAAGCCGCGCCAACATCGACCCGGCCGAGGTCGGCGCGACTCTGGCCGTGCTGGCGAAACTCTACAGCGATACTGGCCGATCTGAAATCGCCGAGCGCTTGCTGAAGAGCGCTATGGAGAGAATGAAAGCCGGAAACACGCCGGTGTCAGACATTCTGGCGGCGACAAACAATATCGGACATACTTTTCTGCAAAGACAGCAGCCGCGACAAGCGCTGCGGTATTTCAACGATGCCTTGAAATTGAGCGAAGGGGATCCCAAGGCGACGGGTGTGCGCGGCATCGTCCTCGGCAACATTGCGGCCGTACACGATCAGCTCAGGGAGTTCGAGCAGGCAGACGCCGCGCACCGGAATAGCATCGCAACACTTCGCGAGACTCTGGGTCCGCAGCACATCTCGGTCGCGCGCGCTCTCCGCTTTTATGCCCGTCACCTCAAGGACCGCGGTCGCTTCGATGGCAGCGCCGAGCTGTATCGGGAGTCCCTGTCAATAACTGATAACGTCGTCGATCCTCTGCATCCTGACCGGAGCTACGTCCACTTCGACATGGCCGAACTGTTTCAATCAACCGGCAAGCTCGAAGTCGCCGCGGCGCATTTCGAGGCGGCGGTCGATATGCTCGTGCGACGCATCGGCTTGTATGGTTCGTCGGACGATCCCGACGCTCGACTCGACGCCGAGGGACTGCGGCGGCGGTTGGGCCGCTATGCACGCCGCACCATCGACGTCATGAGCTTGATTTTCGAAGAGAACCCGGCCCAGGGCGCGGCGCTGGCCAATCGGACCTTCGTTCTGGCGCAATGGGCTGCCCTATCGTCGACCGCGACGGCCATCAGTCGAATGGCTTCCCGTGCGGCGGTCAAGAAGCCAGAGATTGATGCGGACCGCCGTCGTCGCGACGCACTCGTGCGGCGCCGGCAGGAAATCGAGGCGCAGCGGCTGAACCAGCTGGCGCAGTCCGGGGCAGCGGTGCCGTCGGTAGAACTGGCGTCGATCGACACTCAAATCGCCGACATTGACGATCGCTTGCGCAAGATCGATCCGGATCTCGCGCGCCTCGCGGTTCCCGCGCCGACGTTATCGCTGGATGTCCAGGCTGCGCTCGCCGCCGACGAGGCTCTGGTGCTCATCCTTCCCAGCGAGGACGGCGTGGCTGCTTCGCAGTCGTACATTTGGGTGGTGAGCAGGCAGGGTATCGTCTGGTCGTCTATTCCCTTGACGGCAACCCTCATGGGCAGTGCAGGCCGGCTCTTGCGTTGCGGGCTCGATCCCGCGGCTTGGAACGACCAAGCGACGGCCGAGTATTGTGCGCAAGAGTTGCAGCAGAGGCCGGTCATCGAAACGGTCAACGGCATGTCGACCCGAATCCTGCCCTTCTCGCCCGCCGTTGCCCATATCGTTTATCGCGGGCTTTTCGGTGGGGCCGAGGCGGTGTTGCAGGGGAAGCGTCTCGTCGTCGTTCCCACGGGCATCGCCATGTCGCTGCCGTTGAATGTGCTCGTGACGAAGCCATCGGATCGTCGGGCCGTCGTCGATCTCTCGGTATTCCGCACGCTCGACTGGATGGGTACCAGGCAGCCGATCACGGTGCTGCCCTCGGTCGAGTCGCTCATCACGTTGCGCGGCAGGGCCGGCAAGAGCGGCGCAGCCTACCCCTATCTTGGCCTCGCCAATCCACTTCTCCTCGGCGATTCCGAAAACCCCGACCCGTCGGTGGTTGAAGCAGAACGTCGCCGCGCGCGGGAGGCGGCTCAGATCGAGAGCTGCGAAGCAGCGCAGCCGCGGAGCATGGGCCGGAGGGTGGTCGACGCCCTTTACAAATTCAAGTCGCTGTTCGTGCGATCCGGCGGCGTAAGCCCCACGCAGATCAAGCGCCTTCCGCCGCTACCCGAAACAGCCGGCGAGGTCTGCCGCGTTGCCGAGAGCTTTGGTGGCGACGCGAAGGACCGCGTGCTTCTGGGCAGCAGGTTCACGGAAGCCAACATCAAATCCTTGTCCGGCGCGGGGCACTTGAAGGGCTTCCGGATGCTGCATTTTGCCACTCACGCGGCGCTTCCCGGCGAGATTCCCGGCAACGCCGAGCCAGGGCTCGTCCTCACGCCGCCGGTCATCGCGACCAGCGACGACGACGGTTATCTGAGTTCCTCGGAAATCATGGGGCTCAGCATCGACGCCGACTGGGTCTTGCTGTCGGCCTGCAACACGGCGGGGGCGCAGGATCCCGGTCAAGACGCGCTGTCGGGCTTGGCGCGCTCTTTCTTCTATGCCGGGGCGCGGGCGTTGCTCGTGTCACACTGGGTGGTCGACTCTGATGCCACTGTGCGGCTCGTGACCGAGATCTTCAGGCAACCGCGGCGAGGGGCCGTGGAAGATCGTTCAAGCGCTCTCCTCAGAGCGATGTCCCAGATGATCAACGCGACGGATAGCCGGCTGTCGCACCCGTCGAACTGGGGCCCGTTCTTCGTTGCTGGCCAAAGTTAGACCGATAGCGTTCAGACCAAGGAGAGTGGAGAATGATCTCAAAGCATTACAAGTCGATACTTGCCGTCGCCACCCTGATTGGTGCGCTTGCGCTTACCGCCCCCCTTGTTCCGCCGACGAGCGCGCAGGTGACGACCCTCGATGACTACAAGCCCACGAAGGAGACCGCACGGGGTATCGGCCAAAGGCTCGGCATCGGTGTGGGATTTGTCGGTTTTTGTCCCAACGTGAAGTGGCGCGATGGCGTGCTCAATGCCATGCGTGACGTCGCCCTGAAAATCGAGGTCGATGGACGCTTCGCCGAGGAGTTCGCCAAAGGCTACGCGGAGCATGCCTTGGGCTTTCGGACCCAGTTCATGCAGTACGGCGCCGGTATGTGCACCGAGGCTGTCGTCAAGACGATCGAGCCTGTCAACCTCGAGTTGAGGAAGTGAACGTCGACCGGTCAACCCCGTCCATCGCCGCAAGCCGAGGCGTTGGACGAGACGACCCAGACTCACCCTTGACGCTCGCGGCCTCGTCCCTGTATAGACCTCGAACGCTCCCGCTGGCCTCGCCGGCGGGCTGCTGTTTTTTGGGACAATCACCGCGAGATCCGCGATGCCCCTTGCCTAGGCCGTGACCGGCCCGGAGGTGGCGGACGCGAGGGAGTTTATGAGCCATGACAAGGCGTTGTGAGCTGACCGGCAAGCTGCCGATGTCCGGCAACACCCGCAGCCACGCCGAGAACAAGAAGCGGCGCGTGTTCCGTCCGAACCTCGTCGACGTGACGCTGATGAGCGAGTCGCTCGGCCGCAAGGTACGCGTGCGAGTCTCGGCCCATGCGCTGAAGTCGGTGGAGCACCGTGGTGGTCTCGACGCGTTTCTCGCCAAGGCGCGCGACGAGGAGCTGTCGGCCGAGTGCCTGAAGCTCAAGCGAGAGCTCGCCAAGGCGAAGTCGGCCGTGGCTTC
>DAOMWV010000201.1:0-4773 GCA_035436725.1 Hyphomicrobiaceae bacterium | reverse complement strand
GTCCGCGCCGCGATCCTGCTGATGCGCGGCCGTCCGGAGTTTGCAGCGGGCCTCGTCAACGAGGCCCTGCATGGCGAGATGGTCCAGGTCTTCGAGGAGCGGGACAACTGGGCCTGGGTGCAGCTCGAACGCGACGGCTATACCGGCTATGTGCCCGCCGCCGGACTGACCGGCGAACTGATCGAAACCACGCATCGTGTGAGCGCGCTGGGGACGTTCGTCTACCCCGAGCCGAACATCAAGACGGTGCCGGTCATGCACCTGTCGCTGAACGCCGAGGTGCGTCTGGTGGAGCGCATGGGACTGTTTTCGCGCATCGCCTCCGGTGGCTACGTCGTCGATCGCCATATCGCAGCGAAAACCCGTCCCGCATCCGACTACGCCGTCCTCGCCGAACGTCTCGTCGGGACCCCGTATCTCTGGGGCGGTCGCTCGCGCATCGGTCTCGATTGTTCCGGCCTCGTCCAGATCGCCCTCGAGGCCTGTGGCCTCGCCTGCCCCCGCGATACGGATATGCAGCGCGAAGCCCTCGGCGAGCCCGTCGATCCCGCAGAAGCCCTCGACGCCTCGATCCGCGGCGATCTCGTCTTCTGGCATGGCCACGTCGGCATGATGCTCGACGGCGTCATGCTGCTCCACGCCAACGGCCACCATATGTCGACCGTCGTCGAACCGCTCGCTCAGGCGGCGTCGCGCATCGGCAAGGCCTCCCCCGGAAAGGGCGACATCATCGCTGTCCGCCGGCTGCCGTCTCGAAGCGCCCTGCACGAGGGCTCATCCACGAAAGACCTGTCCGATGCTACCTGAGCAGAAGCCGCTCGACGCCGAAGAACTTGCACGCATTGCACGCTGGCACCGGAACATGATGATGTTCTACGGCATCGCCATGACGGTGCTCGCCGCCGTCACACTCGCGTTGCCGAAGCTGCTCGATCAGTCGATCGCCCACCGCATCATTCTGCTTCTGTTGTTCGTCTTCATCGTCGCCGGCGGCTGGGTACAGTTTCGCGAGCGCTGCCCGCGATGCAACGCGCGTCTCGGCCGCCAGTCGCGTTTTATCGTCCCGCGCTTCTGCGGCAAATGCGGTGTCGGATTGCGCCCCGAGTGAGGGGCGGGTGGGCCGCGGGGGCTCACCGCCGCGTGTAGGGGACGAAAGACCGGTCCTGAAAAATCGTTTCGGTCAGGAGCGCCGGTCGCCCCGGCCGCTTCCGCTCACCGAGCGTCCAGACGGTCCCGTCCGGCATCGGTACACGCACCTCCCGGCCGAGATCGAGCCCGGTACCGGCGGAGCTGTAATGGCGTACGACGACCGTGCCGTCGATCGCTGCCCGCGCCAGCGCGACGATCGTCGCCGCTTCGGTGAGCGGCAATCCCTCCGCCTTGAGCGATGCCATTTCGAGATCGAAAACCTGCGTCGTATGGAGCACGCACTCGAACGGACACGCGTTCGCCTGACGTGGCGTCATGCGCCCGCGCCAGAAGCGCGCGCCGCGCTCGATGTCGACGTCGGCGACCGACCGCACGCCGTCGAGAAGCCGCTCGAGCGATCCCGTCGCCTCGGCAAAGAGCTTCTGGAATGAATCGTCCGCCAGCATCTGCACCAGGCCCCGTTCGGACGCGAAAAAAATCTGCGTCAGTATCCCTTTGCCCTGTCGACCACGTTCCTGAGCGGTCGCCCCTGCATGTGCGCGAGCATCTGCTCCGCGATGTACTCTGAAATCGCGTCAGGGTCGCTGTCGGCCGCGTTGTGCGGCGTCACGATCACCTTCGGATGCGACCAGAGCCGCGACTCCAGCGGCAGCGGCTCCGTCTGGAAGACGTCGAGCGAGGCTCCGCCGAGCGTGCCGTCGTCGAGCGCAGCCAGGATGTCCGCTTCGACCTGCAACCCGCCCCGTCCGGCATTGATGATGATCGGTGCACCCATCACGCCATCCCGCGCGAGCTTCCGGAACAGCCGCATGTCGAGAATGCCGCGCGTCTCCGCTGTGAGCGGCATCAGCACGACGAGAATGTCAGTCACCCCGAGAAACGCGTCGAAACCGTCCGCCCCGGAGAATGTCCGCACGCCCTCGACGGCCCGCGGACTCCTGCTCCAGCCGTTGACCTGAAACCCGATCATGCGCAGCGCCGCGGCCGAATGCTGCCCGAGCACGCCGAGCCCCATCAGTCCGACGCGCACGTCCTTTGCCGCCCACTGGTCCTTGGCGAGCCATTCCCCGCGCCGTTGCGCATCGAGCAGCATCGGCATGCGGCGATGGTGCATCAGCGCGTGCAGCACGACGTACTCCGTCATCCGCGTCGTAAGGTCGTCGTTCGCCACGCGCACAAGCGGCAGGTTCGGCAGGGTTTTATCCTCGAGCAGCGCATCGACGCCCGCGCCGAGATTGAAGATGACCTGCAGGTTCTTCAGGCCCGCGAGCAGCCCCGGCTGCGGCTTCCACACCGCGGCATATCGGACCGCTGCGGGATCGTACGCGTCGATCCCGTCGATCCAGACCTTGTGTCCGGGCAATCTGGCCTCGAAACGGGCCTTCCACGGGCTCACCGCCCAGTTGTCCCCGGCTCCACGGATGGCAAGCAGCAGGCTCATGTCGCAAGTTCACTCCTGTTGACGACGGCAAGGTCGAACGCGGCCGACCACAGCGCCTTCGTATACGCTTCCTTCGGCGCGTCGAACACCGTGTCCGCCGGCCCCTGCTCGACGATCTTTCCGTTGCGCATCACCACGACATAATGCGCCATCGCGCGGATCACCTTGAGATCGTGGCTGATGAACAGGAACGACAGTCCGCGCTCGGCCTGCAGCCGGCGCAGCAGCTCGACGATCTGCGACTGCACGCTCATGTCGAGCGCACTTGTCGGCTCGTCGAGCATGACGAATTTCGGCTTGAGGATCATGGCGCGCGCGATGGCGATGCGCTGGCGTTGTCCGCCCGAAAATTCGTGCGGGTAGCGGTCCTGCGCTCCGCCGTCGAGGCCGACTTCGACGAGCGCGTCCGAGACGCGGCGGCGCACCTCGTCGTAATCGAGATCGGGCGATTGGATCATGAGACCCTCGGCGATGATCTGCCCCACCGACATGCGTGGCGATAGCGCCCCATAGGGATCCTGGAAGACGATCTGCAGCTCCTTGCGGAGCGGGCGCATCGCCCGGCTGTCGAGCCCCTGGATGTTGCGTCCGAGATAGACGATCGGTCCGTCCGACGAAATCAGCCGCAGGATCGCGAGCCCGAGCGTGGTCTTGCCGGAACCTGATTCCCCGACCACGCCCACCGTCTCCCCGCGCCGCACCGCAATCGTCACACCGTCGACCGCCTTGACGTGGTCGACAGTGCGCCGGAGCATGCCGCGCTTGATCGGAAACCAGACTTTCAGGTTGTCGGTTGACAGCACCGTCTCGGCGGATTGCGCCACTGGCGCCGGCCGTCCCTTAGGCTCGGACGCTATGAGATGGCGCGTGTAGGGGTGCTGCGGCGCAGTGAACAGCCTCTCGGTAGGTGCTTCCTCGACGATGCGCCCATGCTGCATCACATAGACCCGCTCGGCGAGCTTCCGGACGATGCCGAGATCGTGCGTGATCAGCAGCATCGCCATGCCGGTCTCACGCTGCAACTCCTCGAGAAGTTCGAGGATCTGCGCCTGGATGGTGACGTCGAGTGCGGTGGTCGGCTCGTCCGCAATGAGGAGGTCCGGCTTGTTGGCGAGCGCCATGGCGATCATGACGCGCTGTCTCTGTCCGCCGGAAAGCTGGTGCGGATATGCCGTGATCCGTTGCTCCGGGTTCGGAATGCCGACCCGCCGCAGGAGAACCAGCATCTGCTCGCGCGCCGCTTCCTGGCTGAGCCCCTGGTGCACCATCAGGATTTCGGTGACCTGGCTTTCGATCGTGTGCAGCGGGTTGAGCGAGGTCATCGGCTCCTGGAAGATCACCGAGATGCGCCGGCCGCGCACCTCGCGGAGGACGCTGTCCGGGGCCGACAGGAGATCTTGCCCTTCGAAGAAGATCTCGCCCTTCGGATGCGACGCGTTGGGATAGGAGAGGAGCCGCAGGATCGACATGGCGGAGACGGTCTTGCCCGACCCCGATTCGCCCACCAGCGCGACGGTCTCGCCGCGCTTGATCGTGAAGGAGACGTCCTCGACGACGGTGCGCTTCGACTGCCCCTGGCCGAAGGCGATGGCGAGATCCCGGACCCGCACCAGCGTGTCGCTGTGCCGGGCCACATCCGAACCGCGATTGGTTGTCGGGGCTTGCGTCATCGGTACGTCTTTCTCGGATCGAGCGCGTCTCGCACGCCTTCACCGATGAAGATGAGCAGGCTCAACAGGATCGCGATCGAAAAGAACGCCGCGAGCCCGAGCCACGGCGCCTGCAGGTTGGCGGTCGCCTGCGTCAGCATTTCCCCGAGCGATGGCGACCCCGGCGGCAGTCCGAGCCCGAGAAAATCGAGCGCGGTCAGCGACGAGATCGAGCCGGAGAGCTTGAACGGCAGGAACGTGAGCGTCGCCACCATCGCGTTCGGCAGGATGTGCCGGAACATGATGCGGACGTTCGACAGCCCGAGCGCGCGCGCCGCCGTTACGTATTCGAGATTGCGCCCGCGCAGGAACTCCGCGCGCACCACACCGACGAGCGCCACCCAATTGAACAGCAACAGAACCCCGAGCAGCGTCCAGAATCCGGGAATGAGCACCGACGAGATGATGAGCAGAACGAACAGCGACGGGATCGACGACCAGATTTCGAGGAACCGCTGCAGGAGGAGATCGACC
>DAOMWV010000200.1:0-4826 GCA_035436725.1 Hyphomicrobiaceae bacterium | reverse complement strand
GGTGTGGGTGCCGTGGCGCACGTCCTCGCCGTCGCGCAGTCCGCCGCGCAGGATGCGCGCCACCGACAGCTTGCCGGCGTGCGGCTGATGCAATGTCTTCATGACGTGAATGGCGGACGGGTTCGGGGCCACGCCGAGGCGCGTCGCGGTTTCAGCGATCGTCGGGGCTTCGTGGCGCAAGGCCTTGAGCAGGCGGAAGATGCCGTTGCCCTTCAGGGCAGAGCCGATGAACACCGGACAGATGAGGCCGTCGCGCATTTCGCGTGCGAGGTCGTCGAAGATGCGGTCCTGGCCGGGGGTGACGTCGGTCAGGAGTTGCTCCATCAACTGTTCGTCGTGGTCGGCGAGTTGCTCGAGCATGTGAAAGCGGGCTTCGTTCTCGCGATCCTTCACAGACGAGGGCATCGCGATCATCTCGGATGGTGCGCCGTCGCGGTAGACGTAGGCGCGCTCGGAGGCGAGGTCGACGTAACCCTTGACGACGTCGCCTTCCCAGATCGGGATCTGGCGCAGGACGAGGGGGATTTCGGAGGCGGGCTGCAGCAATGGCACGATGTCACGGACGTGCATCGTGGTCGTATCCATCTTGTTCAGGAATAGGAGATGGGGAATTTTCCTGCTTGCCAAGGACTTGAGAGTGGCCTGAAGGGCTGGAACACGCTTGGCTTCGGGTTCACAGACGACGATGGCGGCGTCGCATACGGGCAGGATCGCTGCGGCGTCGGCCTGGAACTCGACGGACCCGGGCAGGTCGACAAAGGCATAGGGCTCGTCCATGAACGTTGTTTCGGCGAACGTCGCCTCGACGGACAGGATGTGAGTGCGTGCCTCGGGGCTGGCGTCGCCGACGGTCGTGCCTTCGCTGACGCGACCTGCACGCGGGATGGCGCCGGTGCGGGCCAGGATGGCTTCGAGCAGGGTCGTCTTGCCTGAAAGAAAGGGGCCCGTGATGGCTATGCATCGCGTGCCCCTGGACCGAGTACCGTCGGTGTCGATGGCGGCAGTGCCCATGGCAACTCCTGACTGTCGTTCAAAACGACTTCTGGGAGGGCACGTGTCGGCCGCCGGATGGTCAGTGGTCGAGTGGGCGTGCCCCGGTATGCTCAGGTCGGGTCCTATGGCGCAGGGTGGCGACCAGACAGCCGGGTGCCTGCTCCGGCGGCACCCCGCGCCTGAGCAATACGGGGCGCGACACGGGCATGGTGAACGGTCACGGGGGCGTCGACAAGTGGTCAACGACGGGAAAGCGACAAATGAGCCGGATTCGGGCCGAAAATTTCAAAAACGCGGGTTGATCCGGTGTTGACGGATGCGATCGCGGTGTATAGGTTGCGCCAACTCTCACGGTAGGTGGTAGGGCCTCATTCCGCGCGCGACTTGCTCGCTGCGCCTTCGCCCTAAACGATGCCGTCGCTAAAGCAGAGCTAGAATTGGACCACGACCGGCGCGGTTTATCCGTGTTGGTCCTCTGGTTTTTGAGCCGAGGGGCCGGTTTTCCGGCCGCTTGGCTAAGTTTGGTTTGTCGCTTGCGTCCCGGGACGCGGGCAACTGGTCGAGAGAACGGTAGAATGCCGACAATTCAACAACTGATCCGCAAGCCGCGCACGCCGAAGACGTACCGCGAGAAGTCGCGTCACATGGAGGCCTGCCCGCAGAAGCGCGGCGTCTGCACGCGCGTCTACACGACGACGCCGAAGAAGCCGAACTCGGCGCTTCGCAAGGTCGCGAAGGTGCGTCTGACGAATGGTTTCGAGGTCATCGGCTACATTCCGGGCGAAGGCCACAATCTTCAGGAGCACTCCGTGGTCATGATCCGCGGCGGCCGCGTCAAGGATCTTCCCGGCGTGCGCTACCACATCATCCGCGGTGTTCTCGATACGCAGGGCGTCGCGGCCCGCAAGCAGCGCCGTTCCAAGTACGGTGCGAAACGTCCGAAGTGACCTGAGCGGAGCAAAGGTCATCCCGGACGGGCGCGAACAGCGGTCATGTTCCGGGATCTCGAAAGCAAAAGAGAGATTCAGGGAAGTTCACGATGTCCCGTCGTCACGCAGCACAGAAGCGCGAAGTCAATCCGGATCCGAAGTTCGGGGATCTCGTGCTGTCGAAGTTCATGAACTCGATCATGTACGAGGGCAAGAAGTCGGTCGCCGAATCGATCGTCTACGGCGCGCTCGACCGGATCCAGGCGAAAGCCAAGTCGGACCCGCTCGCGATGTTCCATCAGGCGCTCGAGAACGTGGCGCCGGCCGTCGAAGTCCGCTCGCGTCGCGTCGGCGGTGCGACCTATCAGGTGCCTGTGGACGTGCGTTCGGACCGTCGCCAGGCGCTGGCGATCCGCTGGATCATCACGGCTGCTCGCGGCCGCAACGAAAATACCATGGAGGAGCGCCTTTCGGGCGAGCTTCTGGACGCCGCCAACAACCGTGGTACGGCCGTCAAGAAGCGTGAAGACACTCACAAGATGGCTGAAGCCAACCGCGCCTTCTCGCACTACCGCTGGTAATCGGCGTCGCGCGGAACACACGAAAGAGCAGAGGCAGATCATGGCCCGCCAGTACGACATCGGTGACTATCGCAACTTCGGCATCATGGCTCACATCGATGCCGGCAAGACCACGACCACCGAGCGCATTCTTTATTACACCGGCAAGTCCTACAAGATCGGCGAAGTCCACGACGGCGCCGCGACCATGGATTTCATGGATCAGGAAGCCGAGCGCGGCATCACGATCACGTCGGCTGCGACGACCTGCTTCTGGCAGGGGCGCGACGGCAAGAAGCGCCGCCTGAACATCATCGACACACCCGGCCACGTCGATTTCACCATCGAAGTCGAGCGGTCGCTGCGCGTCCTCGACGGCGCGGTGTGCGTGCTCGATTCGAACCAGGGCGTGGAGCCGCAGACGGAAACCGTCTGGCGCCAGGGCGACAAGTACAACGTGCCGCGCATCATCTTCTCCAACAAGATGGACAAGACCGGCGCAGATTTCTACATGTGCCTGGCCGACATCAAGGACAAGCTCGGCGCGCGCGCCGTGCCGATCCAGCTGCCGATCGGAGCGGAAAACAATTTCGCCGGCGTCATCGATCTCATCGAAATGGTCGCCATCACCTGGGACGGTGACGGCAAGGACGCCAAGATGGTCAAGGGCGAAATCCCCGCCGACCTCAAAGACAGGGCTGCAGAATTCCGCGCTGCCATGATCGAAGCCGCCGTCGAAATGGACGACGATGTGATGGCGGCGTATCTCGACGGCAAGGAGCCGGACAACGATACGCTCCGGAAGATGATCCGGAAGGCGACGATCACGCGCGCCTTCTATCCGATGATGTGCGGCTCGGCCTTCAAGAACAAGGGCGTGCAGCCGCTGCTCGATGCCGTCGTCGACTTCCTGCCGTCGCCGCTCGATCGCGAAGCGTACAAGGGCACGGACCCGAAGACGGGCGCGGAAATGCTGCGCAAGCCGTCGGACGACGAGCCGCTCAGCATGATCGCCTTCAAGATCATGAGCTTCGAGCATGTGGGCTCGATCACGTTCTGCCGCATCTACTCGGGCAAGCTCGAGCAGGGCATGGCGCTGTCGAATACGACGCGCGACAAGAAGGAGCGCGCCGGCCGCATGTATCTGATGCATGCCGCGGACCGCGAAGAAATCAAGGAAGCCTTCGCCGGCGACATCGTGGCGCTGCAGGGGCTCAAGGATACGCGCACCGGTGAAACGCTGTGCGATCCGAACAAGCCGGTCATTCTCGAGAAGATGGAGTTCCCCGAGCCCGTCATCGAGATGAAGATCGAGCCGAAGACCAAGGGTGACCAGGAAAAGATGGCGCTGGCGCTGCACACGCTGGCCGTCGAGGATCCGTCGTTCCGCGTCGTGGTCGACAGCGAGTCGGGCGAGACGCGCATCAAGGGCATGGGCGAACTGCATCTCGACATCAAGGTCGACATCCTGAAGCGCACGTACGGCGTCGAGTGCACGCCGGGCGCACCGGAAGTCGCCTATCGCGAGACGCTGGCAAAGCCCGTCGACGTCGACTACACGCACAAGAAGCAGTCCGGTGGCACGGGTCAGTTTGCGCGCGTCAAGCTCAAGCTCGAGCCGAACGAAACGGGCAAGGGCAACGAGTTCGAATCCAAGATCGTCGGCGGTGCCATTCCGAAGGAATACATTCCGGGCGTTGAAAAGGGCATCGAAAGCGTGTGGGCCAACGGCGTGCTGATCGGCTTCCCGCTGGTCGACATGAAGGTCACGCTGTTCGACGGCGCGTTCCACGAAGTCGACTCGAGCGCGATCGCGTTCGAAATCGCCTCGCGTGCGGCGATGAAGGAAGGCTGCGACAAGGCCGGCATCAAGATTCTCGAGCCGGTCATGGACGTCGAAGTGGTCACTCCGGGCGATTTCGTCGGTGGCATCATCGGTGACATCAATTCGCGGCGCGGCCAGATCAAGACGCAGGAAATGCGCGGTAACGCCACCGTGATCCGCGCCAACGTCCCGCTCGCGAACATGTTCGGCTACGTCAGCCAGCTGCGGTCGCAGTCGACGGGCCGTGCATCCTACACGATGCAGTTCGCCCACTACGCCGAGGTTCCGCGGAACGTCGCCGAAGAGGTGCGGAAGAAATACGCCTGACCTGATCCGGTCGCCTGAATGCCGCGCCGCAAGCGGGCAAGGGGATGACCGGGGGACGGACGGGCTGCAGATGAACCGGAGCCGCGGGCGATCCTGGCGGTTCGAACAAGCAGATGACAGACTGAGGAGAGCCGCAAATGGCCAAGGCAAAATTCGAGCGCACGAAGCCCCACTGCAACATCGGCACGATCG
>DAOMWV010000199.1:0-5095 GCA_035436725.1 Hyphomicrobiaceae bacterium | reverse complement strand
GCCTCCGCCGCACAGGCCGGGCTGCCCCGCATCTACCTGACCCCGCGTGGCCAGCCGTTGACACAGGCCCGTGTCCGCTCGCTCGCCGAAGGTCCGGGAGCAATCATCCTCGCCGGCAGGTTCGAAGGTCTCGACCAGCGTGTCATCGAGGCCAGGAGCCTTGAAGAGATTTCCGTCGGTGATTTCGTCATGTCGGGCGGCGAAATTGCCGCGATGGCGATGATCGACGCCTGCGCGCGCCTGCTGCCCGGCACACTCGGGGCCTCGGAGAGCCTCGCCGAAGAGAGCTTCGAGGACGGCCTGCTCGAATACCCTCTCTTTACCCGGCCGCGCTCATGGGAAGGGCGCAATATTCCGGACGTGCTGCTGAGCGGCGACCACAGGAAGATCGCCGCCTGGCGCCGGCAGGAGGCCGAACGGTCGACTGCCGAACGGCGACCCGACCTCTGGGCGTCACGCAAGCCGGACCGCAAACCCGGGTGACAGAGCACCTTGACGGTCGTACCAGCCGCGCTTTTCGGTCGACAAATCCGCGTTCCTGCGATAAACGACCGCCATATCCAGAACCTTCATCGGTCTGAGCCCTTTCCGGGCGGCATGAATCATGGTCGGAGCGCAACCCGCATCCACTTGATTCCTCTGCAAAATAATGATGTCCAACCAAGGAACAACCAATATGAACATCATTCAGGAGCTCGAGCGCGAGCAGATGGACAAGGTGCTCGTGAAGCGCCGCGTCCCCGAATTCGGCCCCGGTGACACCGTCCGCGTCATGGTCCGCGTCGTCGAAGAAGCGATCATCGACCCCAAGGCCAAGAACACCGGCAAGACGCAGTCCAAAGAGCCGACCATCCGCCAGCAGGCCTACGAAGGCCTCGTGATCGCGCGCTCCGGCGCCGGCATCAACGAGAGCTTCACGGTCCGCAAGATTTCCTACGGCGAAGGCGTGGAGCGCGTTTTCCCGATCTACTCGCCGTACATCACCGAGATCGAAGTTCTCCGTCGCGGCGCCGTCCGTCGCGCCAAGCTCTATTACCTCCGCGGTCGCCGCGGCAAGGCAGCCCGCATCTTCGAACGGACCGATGCGCGCGCCAAAGCGCTCAATGCTGCGTTCAAGGGCTTCAAACGTCCCAAGGGCGATGTCGACGATCTCGCCCAGATCAAGGGGATCGATGCCACGCTGGCCGCCCGTCTCCACGGTATCGGCGTGACGAAATACGAGCAGATCGCCAACTTCTCGGGCGAAGACATCGCCAACGTCGACGACGTGCTGAACCTCAAGGGCGCGATCGAAAGCAACGATTGGCAGGGACAGGCGCGCGCCCTTCTGACGGCGGCACCGGAAGCCGAAGCCGACAAGAAGTAAGTCGCACAGACCGTCCCGGAAATGCGAAACGGCGGCCTGACGGGCCGCCGTTTTTAATTGTGCATCGACACGGAGCCGTGTCAGCGCGACAGCTCCTCTTTGACCTTCTGTGCCAGTTGCGGCAGCGCGAACGGCTTCTGCAGGAACGCGAAATCCTCGTCCGTCCCGAGGCCCTTCTGGAAAGCGTCCGACGGATAGCCCGACATGAAGACGATACGGATGTCCGGCTTTGACTTGCGCATTTCCCTGAGCATGGTCGGCCCGTCCATCTCCGGCATGATGACGTCAGAGAGCACGAGATCGATCTTGCCCTGCTCCCGTTCCATGACCTCGAGCGCCTCGAGCCCCGTCGACGCCTCGATCACCTGATAGCCCTGACGCGTCAGCGCACGCGCCGCCATCGAGCGCAGATTGTCCTCATCCTCCACGAGCAGCACGCGTCCCGTTCCGCTGAGATCCCGCGCGGGCTCCTTCTTCTTTTTCTCCGAAACATCCTTCACCAGAGCGTCTTCCGCAGTCGGCACGTGCCGCGGCAGATAGATCCGGAACGTCGTGCCCTTCCCCGGAGCACTTTCACAGAAGATGTAACCACCAGTCTGTTTCACGATCCCGTAGACCGTCGCGAGACCGAGGCCGGTTCCCTTTCCGACATCCTTGGTCGTGAAGAACGGCTCGAAAACCTTCGCCGCCACTTCCGGCCGCATCCCCGTACCCGTGTCCTCCACCTCGATCAGCACGTACTCGCCCGACAGCACGTTCTGATTTGCGAGCTTCAGGCTGTCGCGAACCGAGACGTTCCGCGTCCGAATGGTGAGATCGCCACCAGTCGGCATCGCATCCCGTGCGTTCACCGAAAGGTTCATGAGGATCATTTCGAACTGCGTCCGGTCTGCCTTGACGTACCAGAGGTCGCGGCCGGAACGATGATGGATATTGACCTTTTCACCGATGAGCCGGTTCAGCGAGAAGCCGAAATCCTGGATCACGTCGTTGAGTTCGAGCACTTCCGGCTTGAGCTTCTGCTGCCGGGTATAGGCGAGCAGTTGCCCGACGAGACCCGCCGCGCGGTTCGCGTTCGACTTGATCTGCATGATGTCGGAATACCCGGGATCGATCGGGCGGCGCGCATGCAGGAACAGATCACAGAGACCGATGATGACGGTGAGGATATTGTTGAAGTCGTGCGCGATGCCGCCGGCAAGACGCCCCATCGACTCCATCTTCTGGCTCTGCGCGAACTTCAGTTCGAGCGCGCGGATCTCCGATGTGTCGAGCAGATAGACCACGGCCACTTCGCGCGGATCCGAACCGCTTGTCATCGGATTGAGATAGAGCCTGAGCGTCGCCGGCGTCTCCCCGACTACGGAGATTTCGAACGGAGCCGCCGTCGCACGACCCGACACCACGCGCTGTATTCCGGCTTCGACCGTGCGCCGCTGTTCCGGCTCCGACGTCCGCATCACCAGGTCGATGATGGACTTGCCGCCCTGTACGCCGCCATCCCAGCTTTCACCGCAAAGACGGACGAATGCCGCATTTGCATTGACCACCGCGCCCTGCTTGTCCAGCGTCGCGATTGCGAACGGAGCACCATGAAAAACGCGCTGGAACCGCTCTGAAACCGCGCGGACACCATCGTGAGCCCGCTCGTCAGTGACCCGATCGAACACCAGCACCGTAAGCGCCTGTCCCCGGTCCGGCGACCGGCAGACGAGCCGCACGGGCAGGAAACGTCCGTCTTCCCGTACGAGGTCGACGTCGAAACGGTGCGTCGTCTCCCCGGCATGACGCGAAGCACCCATGACGAGCGATGCGACCTCGGGCGGACAGATGTCCGATACCGTCCAGCCGAGACGCGAAACGTCCCCGCGCAGACCGAGCATCGCACCGAGCGTCCGGTTGACCTGACCGATCGTCCCGTCACGGTTCACGACGAAGAGCCCAACCGGCATCGTGTCGTAGAACGAAAGTGCGTGTTCAAGCCCGCTGATGGCATCGAGTTCACGCGCCCTGTCGCCCGTGATATCGATACAGGTCCAGAGCGTCATGCGCCGGTTGTCGGGCAGGAGTGGCGAAGGCACGAACGGACGAACACCGATGCGCAGCCATCGTACCGGCCGTTGCGCTCCCGGTTGCGTCGAAGAACGCGCGCGAAACTCCCGCACGGGCACGTCCTCGACGCGCTCTTCGAGACGCTCCGCTGCGCGCGCAAGCCTGTAGATGGCCTCACCCGCACGCGGGTCGGCTGCAAGAGCCTGCTCGACCGACTTGTTTGACGTACCGAAGATCGCCTTGAAGGCGGCATTGGCATAAACGACGCTGCCATCGGCGGCGAGGACCTGGAACGCAGTTTCAGCAACGTCCGCGACACTACGCGCGAGTTCGGCCTCGTGCGCCGTTTCCTGCAGCTTCACGAAGCCCGCGAGAAATCCGAACGAGAAGAACGTACCCACAACCGCAAGCAGCGCAAGCAGCGCAAGCCCGGCAGGCTGGCCGAGCCCGGCCGAAGCCATCCAGTAAACTGCCGCCACGAATGCGAGAACGAGAGCGACCGCCGAAACGATCGTTAGCCCGATCGTCGAAGCCTTCCTGGCTCCTCCGGCCTTCACCGCAGCCCGTCGTGCGTCCATCGCCCTCATAATACGACTGATACCCTGATTCTGGGCCAACGAACCGTTGAGCGGCATCAGGACGGGCAGAAGAACGGAAGATGTTTGACGCATGAACGAAACGACAACTTTCTGAACGCCACAGGCTTGCGATGGGACTGCCGAGTGGCCGGCAGAACACTGTTAGAAAGCAATCATTAGGGTTAAAACCACGCTAAAAATCTGGTAACAGCGGGTTAATGACCGGCGTTTTGGTCGCAACAGCGAACGGACCGGGCGGCGAGGTGCGAGCGACCCGTATGCCTGGAGATCGCACTGAGACGGGCGCAGTCGCCGCAGTCCAGTCAGATTTGTCGCTGCCTATGGTATGGTGCGTTGTGTGCGGTGCGTTTCGGATCGCCTTGCTCCGTGTCATGGAGGCAGGCGCTGGACAGGCCACAGGAACAGGTTTGACGTCGCGATGCTGACTTGGTGGGTTGTCGTACTGGTTTTGGCCGCAATCGCGCTCGTCGTTGGCGCGTTTCTTGCGCGCAACTACATGAACGGAACTTCGTTGAAGGAAGCCGTCTTCCGGCCGCGCCCCGAAAAGCGATTGGCTGTCGTCGAGCAGGCGAGCGTCGATGGTCGACGCAAGCTCATCCTCGTCAAACGTGACGGCGTCGAACACCTGATCATGACCGGCGGCCCGGTCGACGTCGTCATCGAGACCGGGATCGGCGCGCCACCGCGCCCTCGCCAGACCCTTCCGGCCAACGGTTCCGACGCCGAAGCGCCCGCGGCGCCGGTCTTCACGCGCGCCCCGCGCCCTCTGGGCCAGGCCGTCAACGAATAACGATCTCCGCAGTTTGAAACACATCGGGTAACGGCGTCGTTCGGCGCGACAGTCGATTGCGACGGACCTACGCCCGGACGAAGTCTGTGACCATCACCACGAGTTGTATGTATGATGCACCTCCGCTTGCGACCAAATCGTTTGGCGCCCGTCCTTGCCCTGGCTGCGCTTCTACTGAGCGTCGTCGGGCTTCCATCCGTTCGGGCTCAGGCGCCCTCACCTTCATCGCCGGCTCAGTCCGCCCAGCCTGCGCCGGCGACGCCGGCCGCGCCTGCGACTACGGATGCC
>DAOMWV010000198.1:0-5265 GCA_035436725.1 Hyphomicrobiaceae bacterium | reverse complement strand
TGAAGATCAAAATCGAAATCGCCGCTGAACCCGCCGAGCCGCCCGACATTGACGATGCGGCCCAGCACGGCCGCAGCTTTCATATTGCCGTTCATCACGCCGTTCGAAACCTGGTCAACGATCAAGTCGACGCCTCTGCCACGGGTCGCGGCGCTCACCTGATCCGGCCACGCAGGATCGGTCGTGTCGACGGCGAGATCGCAGCCGAACTCGGCAAGCCTGGCGCGACGGGCGGCATTCGTCGATGTGCCGACGACGAGGCTCGCACCTTTGAGTTTGGCAATCTGCAAGCCCATGAGACCGACGCCGGACGATGCGCCCTGGATCATGACGCTATCGCCGCTCTTCATGCGGCCGGCCGTGACGACGGCGTTGTGCATTGTCTGCAGGGCGATCGGCAGAGTCGCGGCCTCGACCCAGCCCATATTATTCGCCGGGATCGGTGTCACGCGGCCCATGTCGGCGAGAGCGTATTCGGCATAGCCGCCGCTACCGGAGCCCATCACGCGATCGCCGGGCTTGATGCCCTTAACAGAGGAGCCGACCTCGGCCACCTCACCGGCGAACTCCAGGCCGAGAATGGTGCCGGGGCCGCCGGCTGTGCCATGCATATGTCCGGACGCCATGATGACATCAGCGCGATTGAGACCGCTGGCGCGAACGCGCACGAGTACCTGTTCAGGTCCAGGTGATGGCTTGGCCACCTCGCGGATTTCGACGCCTGCCGTTCCGATCACAGCTGCTTTCATCTTCATCCTCCCGTACGGCGAACGACGCCTCGCGCCTTGGCCGAGCGGGATGATTGCACCGTTTCGCGTGCGTGATCCATGCTGCCAGCGAGAACGAGGCATGATTGCAGGAGGTGCAGGCGCGTCGTGCCGCGGTAAAGCAGATGCGGACGACGGCTTTCGCCGCCGTGCCGCGTGCCGTGCACCTGAGTGGCGGGTGCAGGTCCGGCGTGTGTCAATGGGACAGCAGGGTCGGCATCTTGCTGTTGCGAAGCAGATCCGCTGTCGCGCTTCCGAACACGAAACGCCTGAAACGAGAATGTCCGTATGCACCCATGCACAGGAGGTCGGCGCGGCGATCGATGGCTTCGTCTTGTAGGGCGGCCGCTATCGTGCGGTTGCCGAGCGGGACGACACTGTGATCGGCGGCGACGCCACGTCGCGCCAGCAACTCGACGAGAGAAGCGTTGCCGATGTCGGTCGATACAGGCTTCTCGCCAGTGATCGTCAGCAGATGCATCCGCTCCGGACGAAGCAGTGCCAGCGCGTCGCCAAGTGCACGCGCTGCCGCTCCGGTGTTGTCCCAGGCGGCGGCAACCGTGCCACACCGGAACGGCGCGGAATGCGAGCCCGGTACGACGATGGCAGGCCGGCCGCTCTCGAACAGCAGGGATTCCGTGATCTGCTTCTCGCTGAGCAGGCCGGACAGAGAGCTGCCCAGCACGCTCACATCATGCAATCGGGCGTGTTCGGCAATCGCCTCATGAACGCCGATCGCGTGCGAGTGCTTGGTGACGAGCGTGTGCCGGACACCCGCCGCATCCGCCGCACGCGAGAGTGCCAACCCGACGGCCGCGGCGTCGGTGTGCTGGCCGGGTGTCGTCACATCGAGTGCGACCGTGAAAATTGTCAGGTGCGCGGAGGCGGTCCGTGCCAGTGAGATGGCGTAAGCTGCGGGGCCGCGATCGGCCTGGGTGAGTTCGGCCGGCGTGAACAGGAACACGGACTTGATAGTCATGTCTTCGGCTCCGGAGCGCGTGCGATGTCGACAGGATGGCCTTCACTCCGCGTCTTCCAGAGCGAGTAGACGATGCCTCCGAGGATCAGTGCGACGGTGACGCCCAGGCTGAAGACCGGCGGGAACTTGCCGGTTTCCGTGAAGAAGTCCGCGACGAAGATCTTCGATCCGATGAAGACGAGGACAAGTGCGAGGGCATATTTCAGATAGTGGAAGCGATGGACCATAGCAGCGAGGGCGAAGTAGAGCGCACGCAGGCCGAGGATCGCCATGATGTTCGAGGTGTAGACGATGAACGTGTCGGTGGTGATCGCGAATATCGCCGGCACCGAGTCCACGGCGAATATCAGGTCGGCGATATTGATGACGATCAGGGCAACCAGAAGCGGCGTAATCGCGGTGACCAGCTTTCCGGTTTTCTCGTCCTTCACCTTGACGACGAATTTCTGGGCATGCAGCTCCGGAGTGACCCGGAAATGCCGGTTCATGAACGTCACGACGGGGTTCTTCGAGATGTCCATAGGCTCATCGCCGGCGAACAGCATCTTCACGCCGGTCGCGATCAAGAAGACGGCGAAGAAATAGAGGATCCAGTAGAACTGTTCGACCAGTGCCGCGCCGAGCGCGATCATGATGCCGCGCAGCACGATGACACCGATGATGCCCCACAGCAGCGCGCGGTACTGGTATTGCCGAGGGATGGCGAAGTACGTGAATATCAGGCTGATGACGAAGACGTTGTCGATCGACAGCGCTTTTTCAATGAAGAAGCCGGTGTAGTAGAGAACGCCGGCTTCAGCGCCTTTCTGGACCCAGACCCAGACACCGAAGAGAAGAGCGATGATGATATAGAACGCCGACAGCTTGAGGCTCTCGGCGATACCCATTTCCTTGTTTTCCTTGTTCAGGAATCCAAGGTCGAACGCGGTGAGTGCGATCACAAGTGCAAGGAAGGCCAGCCAGAACCAAACTGGCGTGCCGACGAAAGTCGAGAAAAGAAAATCCATTGAGCGGGCCCATTATGCACTGCCTCGCCCCCGTCAATGGGGCAAGACCTCGCCGCGTTTGCGATGCAGATTTCACGATCCGACATCGCGTCTACCGCCGTAAACGCCAGAGGGGCCCGGATGTGATCGGTATTTGGGGCCGCACCTCGGGCCATTCAAGAGGGCGACCGATTTTTCTCCTGCGTTCATTGTTGTCGGACCGGCGCGGATTTCGAGTTGCGCAGTGCGCCAATCGCCGGGTGCAACAAAATTCTCTTTATATCATATAGTTATGTCGCCGTGCTTGGGTGACGGCATATCAGGTCCGTTCCTTCAAGAACGCTTTCACGCCCTCCTTGTACACGCGGTCGCCGACGGCGCGCATGTGGTCGCGGTTCGGGATTGGCAGAGCCTTCGCGCCGGGAATGATGGCGGCTAGTTCTTCCGCCGAGCCGCCGATCACGTCCTCGGTGCCGACGGCGACGAGGACGGGACGTCTGATCTCGGCCAGCATTTCCGCTGATATGACGGCCCGGGCGGACCGGATACAGGCGGCAAGGGCTTTCAGGTCGCCGCCGGTCTGTTCGGCGAACGCGCGGAATGTGCGGGCGGTCGGGTTGGTCACGTCGTCGATGCTGTCCGCTTCGAGGGCGTGGGCGATGGGGCCGGTGCCGGCGAGGCCGCGCACCATGTTGATGCCGAGGCCGGCGAAGATGGCGGAGCGGACGCGGTCGGGATAGGCGAGGGTCAGGAACGCGGTGATGCGCGCGCCCATGGAATAGCCCATGACGTCGGCGCGGTCGATTTTAAGGTGGTCGAGAAGGCGCCGGGCGTCTTCGGCCATAAGCGGGGAGCCGTAATCCTCCAGCCGGTACAGCTTTTCGGACTGGCCGTGACCGCGATTGTCGACGGCGATGACGCGGCGGCCGTCAGCGACGAGGGTCTTGACCCATAGCGTGTCGACCCAGTTCACCTTTGCGGACGACGCGAAGCCATGAATCAGCAGGATCGGTTCACCGTCGCGCGGGCCCTCGTCGATAAAGGCGATGGTGACGCCGTCGGAGTCGAAGGTATGTACTGTTGGGCGGGAGCCGGACATGGCGGCGGGTCCTCACGTTGTCTTGATCTAAGTCGATGGTATGGCGCGAAAATTCTGGTTTTACCAGTCGTCCTGCTGTGCGATGGGCAATGGTCCGGGGTGCGACCTATGAGGTCTCGATTTCGTGCGCGCAAGAGGGTATGGTCGCGCCGGTTCGAAGGTGCCGGACGGATCCGGCCCGACACGGCATTCGATACGACTTTCGCGGAGACCGGATCTTCATGGCCGCACATATCGTTCCTCATCTCGCCAACGACGTGGGCGCGGAGAAGGTCTTCGTCGGCGTACGTGAACTAAAGTGCATGGGTGCGCGGCCGCCGTTCGATCACCCGCACGTCTACCTCGACATGGGGCAGGACACGCAAATCCTCTGCCCGTATTGCTCGACGCTGTTCGTATTCGACGCCCGGCTTCACGCCGACGAGACCGATCCGGTCAACGCCATCGTGACAGAGGCGGCGGACGCCGCAGGCTGACATACTGGTTCGTCGCGCGAATTTATCGGAAGACCGCGTTGCACTTTTCCGATCGCGCAAGACGCCGCAGGGGCGGCCGATGAAGGTCATCATCGCAGGGGCAGGAATTGCCGGGCTGGCATCGGGGCTGGCGCTGGTGGCACGCGGCATCAAGGCGACGATCGTCGAGCAGGTGGCGGAGCCTGGCGAGGTCGGCGCCGGCCTGCAACTCGGCCCAAATGCGGTCTATGCCCTGAAACGGCTCGGTGTGGCGGATGGCGTAGGTGCACACGCCGTTGCGCCCGAGGCTGTCGTGCTCAGCGATGGCGCGTCCGGGCGGGAGCTTGGTCGGGTGCCTCTCGGGCGCGCAGCCGTCGAGCGGTACGGGTCGCCGTACTGGACGGTCCATCGCGGGGATCTTCACGGTGTGCTGCTGGCGGCCGCGCGACGGGCGCCCGACGTGGCCATCGTGACGGGGCGGCAAGTGGTCGGCTACGAGGCGACGGAACGCGACGTCACCGTGCGGTTCGGAAATGGCGACGAAATGGTGGCGGATGCGCTCATCGGGGCGGACGGTGTCTGGAGCCGGGTCCGGACACAGATGTATCCCGACATCACGCCGGTGCCGTCGGGTTACGTGGCCTATCGTGCCGTGCTGCCGCTCGAGACGGCTGGGCGGCTAGGGTCGCGGCCTGAAGTCGGGGCATGGCTCACGCCGGAGGCGCATCTCATCCATTACCCGGTGTCGGCGGGAGCACGGATCAACGTCGTGCTGATCGCGAAATCGGCGTGGTCGGAGCGGAGCTGGAGTATCGCGGCGGAGCGGGACGACGTCGTGCGGGCACTCCGGAGTTTTCCGCAGGTGCCGCGAGGGCTCGCCGATGCCGTGCCATGGCTCAAATGGTCACTCGGGGCACCGGTGAAGCTGCCGGCGCTGGCGCGCGGGCGCGTGGCGCTGATCGGGGATGCGGGGCACGCG
>DAOMWV010000197.1:0-5330 GCA_035436725.1 Hyphomicrobiaceae bacterium | reverse complement strand
AGCGGCCGAGGCATGCAAGGACGGGACGGAACGTCGCGCGGGTCTTTTCTGCATGACATGAACATATCAAACAAACAGTTGTTTGGCTAGTAATCGGTCGGCTATGATCCCCGTCGTGACATTCCGGAATCCTTCATTTTGGAGGCAGACGTGCCCGTCGTCGATTTTGCCGATGCCAGGACCAATGCGGACCCGTTTCCGATCTTCGAGAGGCTCAGGCGCGAGGATCCGGTGCATTATTCGCAGCCCATGAAGTCGTGGATCGTGACCCGCTACGACGACGTCAAGACGATCGCGATGAACAACGCCGAGGTGTCGGCGAACAGGTTGGCACCGTTCTTCGCGGCGGCGCCCGAGCAGAGATCAGGCTACACGAACCTGATGACCTATCTCGGGCACTGGATGGTGTTCCGCGATCCGCCGGATCACACGCGACTGAGGCGCCTCTTCACGAAGGCGTTCACGTCACGCTCGGTCGAGAGTATCACGCCAAATATCGAGGACATCGTGTCGATGCTTCTCGACGACATGGAGATGAAGGCTCGTGACAACGGCGGTGTCTCGGACTGGATCGCGGATTTCGCCTATCCGCTGCCGGCGTCTGTTATCATGGATCTTCTGGGCGTGCCGCGCGAGGACCTGAAGCACGTCAAGGTCTGGTCGGACGAGATCGCGCTCTTCATCGGTATCGCGCGGGCGAGCGAGGACAAGTATCGCCGGGCCGAGGCCGGCGCACGTGCGATGGCGGATTACTTCCGGGGCATCGTGGCCCAGCGCACGGCGGAACCGCGTGACGACCTCATCAGCCAGATGGTGGTTGCGCGCGACGAGAAGGAGGCGATGACGGCGGACGAGGTGATCGCGACCTGCATCCTGCTGCTGTTCGCCGGACACGAGACGACAACGAACATGCTCGGAAACGGGCTTTATCACGCGTTCCGATTTCCTGGTGAGATGGAGCGGCTCAGGGCAGATCCAGGCCTCGCCGAGGCGACGATCGAGGAGTGGCTACGCTATGACGGGCCGAGCGGGGCTTTGGCGCGTGTGGTCGCATCGGATGTGGAGTTCGGAGGCAAACTCCTGAAGAAGGGGCAGCGAGTGCTCGCGTTCACGAATGCGGCGAACCGGGACGGTGCCGTTTTTTCCGATCCGGACAAGATGGATTTCTCGCGCGCTCCGAACCCGCACATGGCCTTCGGGCACGGCATCCACTTCTGTCTCGGAGCGCCGCTGGCGCGGCTCGAAGGGCAGATCGCGGTGCGACAACTCGTGGAGCGGTTCCCGCGCATTCGACGGGCCGACGACAGTGATCTCGCGTGGCACGACTCCGTCATCCTGCGCGGGCTCAAGGCACTGCCGGTGCGGATCGACTGACGTCGCGATCAGCGGCGGAAGCGGATGTCGAGACCGGCCTTCCGCCACGTCGCCTCGATGGCGTCGAGATCGGTTATGCCGTCGGGGTTGGCGCGGGTCGGCATCCACGATTTCCGATCGGGGAAATGCGCGCGCCAGAGGCCGGTGAGGCGGCGCAATTCGACGAGCGGTTCTGCATGATCGTCGACGCGGAGGTCGAGATCGGGGAAGTCTTCCGTCGTGACGATCTTCATGGCGGCGGACTGGCGACCACGACGGTCGCCGCCGGCCGCTTCGCCGGCATCGAGGGCGGCAAGAAGTCGTTCGGGGAGTTCGAGATCGGCGCGGGCGAGCCAGGTTTCGAGTGTCGCTTCGACGGTCGGCGCGCCTGCGAGCATGTTGCCGGCGACCGAGACGCCGGGGGCGGAGCGGCTGCCGCACCATTCGACGCAGTTGTCTCCGGTCCATGCTGCGGAATTTCCGTGGCGGTCGACGGCATGCAACTGGCGGACGCCGCGACCGCCATCGGTGGCGATGGCCCTGGCGACGGCATCAGCGGGCGCGGCGCCGGCTTCGAGTGCGTCGAGAACGAGAGGGGCCAGATAGCGGTTTGTCATGGACTGGGTCGAGACAGCGCCGACGCCCGCGCGCACGAACGGACAGTTGGCGCCGACGGCCAGCGAGCGCGTCGTGACGGCGACGGCGAACGCGCCGGAAGATGTGTCGAAGGCGACGATGGACCAGGTCATGAGCGTACCCCGAGCCGTTCTTCGTGGATGGGCTCAAACGATGACGAGGCAGCGCGCCATTGTCAAAGCATTCGGGCCTTCGGCCCGGTAGGGCGAGGACCGTCAAGAACGTCAACGACAACTGCCGCGCAGTTCAGGCAGACGGACACGGTGAGCCACCTCGGGTAACGGACTCGGCACGCCGCGGGTCGTCGCTTCGATACCGAGGTCGAAATGAACTCGATCCCGCTTACGGGCTACTGAGGGACCGGCAATTGCAGATCATGGACGGTCTGCCACGTCTGGGTCGAGCGGGATTCGATACCGCCGCCCTTCATAGTCGAGACGGTCCTGGTGGTCTGCTTCGATTCCCGGTCGACCCAGTATTTCGCCTGTGTCTCCATGCCGGGCAACTTGGTATTGCCGAGTTCGGTATCGAAGGTGTCGTGCGGGCGGCCGTCGATCACGTCCTCGGCGCATTTCGTGTTTCGCGCGGACGCCGCCTGATCCTTCAGGAGCGCCTCGGTTTCGGCGCGGCGCTTGGCCGGATCGAACGTGAGTGACTTCTTCCAGGTTTTGCCTTCGTCCGACGAGGTGTACATGGCGCCCTTGTAGGTCAACGTCCATGCGATGCCGGCCGGCTTCAGGGTCTTGTGCATGTGGTGGTCCTGGGAGACGAACAGGAACTCGTTCTCGGTCGAGGGACCACCCTTGATCTCGGTGACGATGTGCGCCTTGCCGGGCGTGCGCGCGTCAATGGTTGCTTCGAGGTAGCGTGCAAACCGCTCGCGGCAGTCGTCTGCTCGGGCGGGCAGCACGGACACAACAACGACTGCAGCGACGGCAAAGGCTTTCTTCATTCTCACGGTCCCGAAGTCCTCGAGGTGCTGATCTGTTCAAAAACGCGATCTGACCATAGCTGCGCCGGGCGCCACGCGCCACGCCATCGCGGGCATGAGGCTAACGGCCGCGCTTATGCCTTCCACGGCACGCCGCCGGAGTAGGTCAGATAGGGCACGCCGGAGAGCCAGCCGCTGTCGACGGGCAGGAGGATGCCGGTTATTGCGCGGGCCTGATCGGAGAGCAGGAAGGCGATGGCGTTGGCGATATCGACGGGCTCGGGCAGGTATGGGAGCGCGTGCACGCTCATCATCTTCGGGAGGTCGCGCTCGCCTTTTGCAACTTTTTCACGCAACGGCGGCGTCATGACGTAGGTTGGGCCGACAGAGTTGACGCGGATGGTGTGGCGACCGAGTTCAACGGCGAGTAACTGCGTCAGCCGTTCGACGGCTGCCTTGCCGACGTTGTAGGCGGGAAGCGGCATGGGCTGCTTCGAGTTGATCGAACCGATCGTGACGATGCCGCCGGCCTTGCGCGGAATCATGCGGCGGGCGAACGACTGGCAGCAGTAGAGCGTACCGTCGTAGTTGACCTTCCACATGCGGTCGTGGGCGGCCATGTCCATGTCGAGAACGGATTCGCTACTCGGAATAAGGCCGGCTGCGGTGACGAGCGCGTGCACGGGGCCGAGTTCGCGTTCGACCGTGTCGGCGAGTACCTCGACGGCCTTCGGATCGGAGACGTCGCAGGCGTAGAACTTCGCCTTGCGGCCGAGTTTCTCAATGGCCGTCACGGTTGCCCTGCCGCCATCCTCGTTGCGGTCGACGACGGCAGCGTCGTAGCCGGCCTCGGCCAGGCGGATCGCGGTTGCCGCCCCGATGCCGCTCGCGCCACCCGTGACGACCGCGACCTTGTTCGTTGCCATGTGTTGATCTCCCGTTCGATGTTCGGGGGCAGTTTAATCGCACAGCGCGGCAGATGTCAGCGGCCCCAGGCTCTCGCCCGGTGCGCGGCAGATGCGCCCGGACGCATCATCGCCGAAAATGCGACGTGCCCTCGCCCGGCTTCCAGCGGGACGAGGGCACGGATCGTGCTGGCGTCGATGACGCGGCCAGCGCCAGATTACGGGATCAGCACCAACGAGCCCGTGGTCTTGCGGCCTTCGAGATCGCGATGGCACTGGGCCACGTCTTTCAGAGGATACGTCTTCGAGACGTTGATCTTGACGATGCCGCGCTTGACGACGTCGAAGAGATCGTTGGCGGTTTCCTCGAGGTCAGCGCGGGAAGCGGTGTAGGTACCGAGCGTCGGGCGCGTCATGTAGAGCGAGCCCTTGGCAGCGAGTATGCCGGCATTGAAGGCGTCGATCGGACCGGAGGCATTGCCGAAGGTGACGAAAAGGCCGTGCGGCTTCAGGCAGTCGAGGGAGGCGGGGAACGTGTCCTTGCCGATACTGTCGTAGACGACGTCGCACTTGCGGCCGCCGGTCAGTTCCTTGACGCGGTCGACGAAGTTCTCCGACTTGTAGTCGATAACGTGAGTGGCACCCGCCGCCTTCGCCAGCGCGCACTTCTCCGGCCCGCCCGCCGTGCCGATAACGGTCGTGCCGAGATGCTTGAGCCACTGCAGGGCGATTAGGCCTACGCCGCCGGCGGCTGCGTGCCAGAGCACGGTCGTGTCGGGGCCGCACTTGTAGGTCTTGCGGATGAGATAGCGGACCGTCATGCCCTGCAGCATCATGCCGGCGGCCGTCGTATCGTCGACACCGTCGGGAATTCGTACGGCGCGGTCGGCGGGCATGAGGCGTTCGCTCGCGTAGCCACCGATGGCGCCGGCATAGGCGACGCGATCGCCGATCTTGTGGAGCGTCACGCCGGGGCCGATGGCGGTGACGACGCCCGCACCTTCGGAGCCGGGGATGAACGGCATGGCCGGCTGCGGATAGAGGCCAGTGCGATGATACACGTCGATGAAGTTCACACCGATCGCGGTCTGCTTGATCCTGATCTGGCCGGGACCGGGATCGGCGACGGTGATCTCCTCGTAGACCATCGCTTCGGGGCCGCCGTACTTGTGCACCCTGATCGCATGAGCCATTGAACGCATTCCTCCACTCGGGTTAACGGGATGAGGCACCCTACCAGCGGCGCGGGCAGGTTCAAAACTGCCGATGGCGCGGGGCTCGTTTGCAGGATCGAAGGCGGGTGCCATAAGTGGGCGTGGCCAGCGATTCGCCCCTGAAATGCGGCAGGTTCAGGCTACGGACACAGTTCCGCCGCAGCGCGGTCGCATCGCGGCCGCCGCGCGGACCTAGGGAAACGGCGGGTTCGGGTGGAACCGGCGGGGACGCGTGAGACCATGACGACGTGGGGACGGCAGCGGAGGCATCAGGGGCGTATCGGTGTTCCG
>DAOMWV010000196.1:0-5367 GCA_035436725.1 Hyphomicrobiaceae bacterium | reverse complement strand
GCCGAAGCCGAGGAACGCCGCGCCGCCACCGCGAAGGCAGCCGAGGCGAGGGCGCAGGAATATGGCGGCCAGGGCGGCCCCGACCCCGTCCGCTACGGCGACTGGGAGAAGGGCGGCATCGCCTCGGATTTTTGACGCGGCGCGGATGCGGGTGGGCATCCGAAGCGCGGATAAGAGAGCGCGGGTGCGGGTAGGCACCCGAAGCGCCAACTAGAGAGCGCGGGTGCTGTGTCGGCACCCGGAGCGCCGACACGAAAGCTCCGAAGACGTGTCGGACGCCGTCGGTCAGAGACTCTTCGCCAACGCCTCCAGCTGATCGGCCGCCTTGCCCCAGCCTTCCTGAAAGCCCATGTTCTCGTGCTCGGCCCGCGCCTCCGCACTCCAGTGCCGGACGCGCGCCTCGTAGCGCGTGGCGCCGCCGGCGAGATCGTCGAACGTCACCGTCGCCACCGTGAACGCCCGCGATGCCGGAACCCAGCCCGGCCTGAAGGCATCCGTGAAAACCAGCCGACGCCCCGGCTCGACATCGAGATAGACGCCGGGCTCTCCGAACTGCTGGCCATCCGGCCCGTTCATCAGTGTGTAGAATTCGCCACCCGGCCTCACGTCAATTCGGGCGTCCGACACGTACCACGGCTTCGGACAGAACCATTGTTTGAGAAGCTGTGGCTCCGTCCAGCACCGCCAGACCTTGTCGCGCGGCGCCGCGATGTCACGAGCGAATAAGAGTTCATGTGTCTCGTTTGTCATTGTCCGACCTCACGATGACATTGCCATGCCGCAAGGCTAGCACCGCTCCTGAGCAACATGGGTGCAATTTCCCACCCGAATGCACACGATCGTGTCGCATGCAGTCGCGCCGGCTCTCTCTCACCTCAGCGCTTCCGCCAGCACCTCGACGACGTGAACCGCATCCCGCCCCGCACCATCCGCGATCTGATGCCTGCACGATGTCCCGTCCGCGACGATGATCGCATCGGGCTTTGCTTTCCGCACAGCCGGCAGCAGCGCGATTTCCGCCATCGCCCGTGACACCTCCGCCGTCTCTGCCTGATAGCCGAACGCACCCGCCATCCCGCAGCAACTCGACTGGATCACGTCGAGTTTCATGCCGGGCACGAGCTTCAGCGCACTTTCGACCGAGCCCATGGCACCGAACGCCTTTTGATGACAGTGCCCGTGCAGGTGCACTTCCCGCATCAACGGCTTGAGTTTCGCTTTCAGCGCGTCCGCCACGGGCTTGTCACGCGCCAGGAACTCCTCGATCAGCATCATCTGCCCCGAAACCGCCTTCGCCTCGCTGCCGGCCACCATCGCCGGGATCTCGTCGCGGAACGAGAACACGCAGCTCGGCTCGAGCCCCACGATGGGCACGCCGCGTTGCGCGAACGGCGCCAGCGTCGCAAGCGACCGCACCGCCTCCTCGCGGGCCTTGTCGACCGCACCGGCAGCGAGGAACGTACGCCCGCAGCAGAGCGCACGGCTGGATCCGTCGACCGGCGCCGCAATGTGCACGCGGCATCCGGCAGCATGCAGCACCTTGAGCGCCGCATCGAGCTTCTCGCGCTCGAAGTGCCGGTTGAAAGTGTCGGCAAAGAGCACGACTTCACGCCCGCCCTGCGGCCCCGACGCCATCTCGTCCGGGTCGAAAACGTCACGCCGCCACTTCGGCAACGTCCTGTCCTTCGAGAACCCGATCATCTTCTCGCTCAGCGCCGCGAGTCCCGGCACACGGTCCCGCAGATTGAGCACCCACCCCACCCGGCTCGCTGCCCGCGCATAGTGCGGCATGTACGCGATCAGCCGGTCGCGCACGCTCATGCCCTTGGCCGCGCGCCGCGCCGCCAGCACCTCGATCTTGAACCGCGCCATGTCGACGCCCGTCGGGCACTCGCGCCGGCACCCCTTGCACGACACGCAAAGAGCCATCGCGTCCGCCACCGCGTCACTCGCAAGACCCGCCGCATCGAGCTGGCCGGACAAGGCGAGGCGCAGCGTATTGGCCCGCCCGCGGGTGACATGCGCTTCGTCGCGCGTCGCCCGGTAGCTCGGGCACATCACACCACCCTCGAGCGAGCGGCACGCGCCGTTGTTGTTGCACATCTCGACGGCGCCCTGCAGGCCACCGGCCGCGCCCGTGTACTCGGACCAGTCGAGGTGCGGTTTCGCATCCGAGGCTCGATAAGTCGGCCCGTAACGGAACAGCGAGCGATCGTCGAACTTCGGAGCCCGCACGATCTTGCCGGGGTTCATCAACCCCTTTGGATCGAAGCGGTCCTTGACTTCCTCGAACGCGCGCACGAGCCGGTCGCCGAACATCGGCGCATGAAACTCGCTCCTGACGATGCCGTCGCCGTGCTCGCCCGAATGCGATCCCTTGTAGGCGCGCACCAGTGCGAACGCCTCCTCCGCGATCGACCGCATCGCCTTCACGTCGACATCGAGTTTAAGGTTCAGTACCGGCCGCACATGCAGGCACCCTTCCGACGCATGCGCGTACCATGTCCCGCGCGTACCGTGCCTCTCGAACACCGCCGTCAGCTTTGCGGTGTAATCCGCAAGATGCGGCAAGGGCACCGCGCAGTCCTCGACGAACGACACGGGCTTCCGCGCGTCCTTCATGCTCATCATGATGTTGAGCCCGGACGTCCGGAGGTTCGCGATGCCGTTCTGCAGCGCCGGATCGAGCACCTCGACGACGCCGCCCCAGCGCGCGCCCGTCTTGTCCCAGCCGAACCCGAGATCGCCCATCAGATCCGAAAGCTCTTTGAGCCGCCGCCCGTTCTCCGCTTGATCCTCCGCGAACTCGACGAGCAGCAGCGCATCCGGCTCACCCCTGAGGAACGCATCGAGCGTCGGCCGGAACATCGCGATGTCGCCAGCCAGTTCCAGGAGCGTGCGATCCACCAGCTCCACCGCGATCGGCTTAAGTTTTACGATGTGCTGCGCCGCATCCATCGCCTCGTGGAACGAGCCGAAGTGACAGACCCCGAGCCCCTTCGCCCCGATGACAGGCCAGAGTTTCAGCTCGATGGCCCGCGAGAACGCGAGCGTCCCCTCGGAGCCCACGAGAAGATGCGCCGCGTTGATCCGGTTCTTCCCCGGAACCATCTCGTCGAGGTTATATCCGCCTACGCGCCGCTGCACCTGCGGGAAGCGCGCGCGGATCTCGTCCGCCTCGCGCGCGCCGAGCGCCAGCATGTCGCGCAGGATCGCCTTGTGTGGCGCACTGTCCGGAACATCGGAGAGATCACGGGCGATCTCGCCGAAATGCGCGTGCCGTCCGTCCGGCAGCGTCGCGTCGATGGATATGACGTTGTTGCGCGTCGTGCCATACCTGAGCGAACGTCCGCCGCACGAGTTGTTGGCCGTCATCCCGCCGATCGTCGCCCGCGACGCCGTCGAGACATCGACCGGAAACCACAGGCCGTGCTTCTTGAGGCTGCGATTGAGTTCGTCGAGCACAATGCCGGGCTCGACCACGCAGCGCGCATTCTTCACGTCGAGATCGAGCACGCGGTTGAGATGCTTCGAACAGTCGACGATCAGCCCCGTGTTGATCGTCTGCCCGCATTGCGACGTGCCCCCGCCGCGCGCCGTAACCGGCACCTTGTGATCGCGCGCCACCGCCAGCGCCGCCTCGGCCGCCGCCATCGTCTTCGGCACCACCACCGCTGTCGGAAGGATCTGGTACATCGAAGCGTCCGTCGCATACCGCCCGCGAGCTGCGAGATCGGTAAACACGTCCGCTCCCGCGGCTTCGACCTCCGAGCGGAGCTGCCGCTCGAAAACCGGGACCTGAGCCTGGACTCCGGCTGCTGCCTTTCCCGGGGCCTGGATGGGCCTCACAGAAGCGTTTACCAGATCGTTGGCCATCACCCTCTTACCCACACCAAAAACGCGCAGAATTTCATTTTTGCAGCCTTTGCGCGCATTAACCTTGAAATGGCCCGCGCCGCCGTGACCCCACCCATTTGGATGGGACAGCAAACGACACGGACGAACATCACACTTGACGCACGGCACTTACAACTGCATTTTGTATTCAAAATTCAAATCCGATCAAGCACGATCGTGTATCGAGACACGACGAACAAGAATTCAGGGAGTTGACGCACCATGGCCACCAACACACCGCCCCGCATTGCCGGCCGCCACTTCCTCCAGATCCCGGGCCCCTCACCCGTACCCGACCGCCTGCTCCGTGCCATGTCCGCCCAGGTCATCGACCACCGCGGCCCCGACTTCCAGAAGCTCGGCCATCGCGTGCTCGACGGCATCAAGACCATTTTCAAGACCAAAAGCCCCGTCGTCATCTATCCAGCCTCGGGCACCGGCGCCTGGGAAGCAGCCCTCGCCAACGTCCTCTCCCCAGGTGACCACGTCCTCATGTACGAGACCGGCCACTTCGCCACCCTCTGGAAGCAGATGGCGGAGAAGCTCGGCCTCAAGCCCGAGTTCATCACGTCCGACTGGCGCTCCGGCGTCGACGCGAATGCCATCGAAAAGCGCCTCCGCGAAGACACGGCGCACGCCATCAAGGCCGTCTGCGTTGTCCACAATGAGACTTCGACCGGCACCACGTCCCGCATCGACGAAGTCCGCGCAGCCATCGACGCCGCGAAGCATCCCGCACTTCTGATGGTCGACACCATCTCCGGCCTCGCCTCCGCCGACTACCGTCACGACGAGTGGGGCGTCGACGTCACCGTCTCCGGCTCGCAGAAAGGCCTGATGCTTCCGCCCGGCATCTCTTTCAACGCGCTCTCCGACAAGGCGCTCGCTGCGTCGAAGCAGTCGAAGATGCCGAAACTGTTCTGGTCCTGGGAAGAGATGCTTCCGCACAACAAGAACGGCTTCTTCCACTACACGCCCGCCACCAACCTTCTCTATGCTCTCGCCGAAGCCATCGACATGTTGCACGAGGAAGGCCTCGACAACGTCTTCGCGCGTCACAACCGCCACGCCGAAGCGACGCGCCGCGCGATCAGAGGCTGGGGCCTCGAAATTCTCTGCAAGGACCCGAAGTATTATTCGCCCGTTCTCACCACGGTCCTCATGCCCGACGGCCACAACGCCGATCGCTACCGCAAGATCGTTCTCGAAAACTTCGACATGTCCCTCGGCACCGGCCTCGGCAAGATCGCCGGCAAGGCGTTCCGCATCGGACACCTGGGCGACATCAACGATCTCACGCTGGTTGGAGCGCTGTCGGGCTGCGAGATGGGGCTGAAACTCGCGGGCGTCCCCCACAACGCGGGCGGCGTCACCGCTGCCATGTCCTACCTTGCCGAAACCGCCCCGAAGAAGCCAGCGTAACTCATGAAAAACGCAAGTGGGATGACCCGTCGCATCCGGCCGGCTCCC
>DAOMWV010000195.1:3511-5500 GCA_035436725.1 Hyphomicrobiaceae bacterium | reverse complement strand
CGGCGCGCGCTCGTGGTCGGGGCGGGTGGAGCCGGCAGCTCGGTCGCATTCGCGCTCGCACAGGCAGGCGTCGCGTCCCTGAAACTGTGCGATCCCGATACCGCACGCGTCGACCGGTTGATCGCACGACTTGCCGAGCATGCGCCTGGTCTTCCCGTCGTGTCCGGTGACGCCGATCCCCGCGGGTTCGGGATCGTCGCCAACTGCACGCCCGTGGGCATGCAGCCGGGTGATCCCCTGCCGATCGAAATCGACGTCGTGGACGCCGGCACCATCGTCGTCGACGTGATCCTGAAACCCGAAGTGTCTCCGATGTTGCTGCGCGCGCGTGAGCGCGGTCTTGTCACGCAGACCGGTCGGGCTATGCTCGAAGGTCAGGTGGACGCGGTATTGAGGTTCTTCGGGGACAAGACATGAGTGGGCATGGACTTGCCATTGTCGGACTGGGTCTCGCCGTCGAGCCGCATGCGCGCGCACTCGATGACATCGGCGATCGCGTCGATGTCCGATGGGCATTCAGCCGGTCGCAGGAGCGGCGCGACGCATTCAATAGCAAGTTTCCCTGGCGGACGACGGGGCGCCTCGATGATATCTTCGAGGATCCAGATGTGAAATCTATCCTCCTGCTCACGCCCCCTGCATCTCATATCGAACTCGCCGGACGCGCGGCCGCACACGGCAAGCACATTCTCATCGAGAAGCCTCTGGCGCTGACGAGTCGCGAGGCCGCCGCCATCGTGGACACGGCAAAAGCCGCCGGTGTGACACTCGGCGTCGTGCTCCAGCACCGGCACAAGCCGAATGCGGTCCGTCTCGGACAAATCCTGCGCGCGGGCGCACTCGGGTCGGTCGAAGCGGCGTCGGCGACGATTCCGTGGTGGAGGCCGCAAAGCTATTATGACGAGCCGGGGCGCGGCACCATGGCGCGCGATGGCGGCGGCGTCCTGATGACACAGGCGATCCACACACTCGATCTTTTCCGCTCGCTCATCGGTCCGGTTACGAAAGTCGCGGGTCTGGCACGGACGACGGCGCTGCATCGCATGGAAACCGAAGACTTCGCGGCCGCACTTTTCGTCACAGCCTCCGGTGCAGTCGCGACACTGACGGCGACGACGGCGGCCTATCCCGGAAGCGCCGAGACGATCCGTCTCGTCTGCTCGAAGGGTACGGCGGTTCTCGACGGCAATGCGCTCACCGTCTCGTATCTCTCCGGCAGCGAGGAAAAAATCGTCAGCGATGCCGGCACCGGCAGCGGTGCCGATCCGATGGCGTTCTCCGCCGGACCGCACAAATCTCTGATCGAGGACTTTCTCGATGCCGTCGAGCAAAAGCGGTCACCGATCGTGACGGGCGCGGACGCGCTCGCCACCCAACGGCTGATCGACGCGATCCTGTCGTCGTCCGCGCTGAGGAGTTGGGTCGAGGTTCCCGCGTGAATCCCTAGC
Source organism: Hyphomicrobiaceae bacterium (assembly GCA_035436725.1). GTDB lineage: Bacteria > Pseudomonadota > Alphaproteobacteria > Rhizobiales > Hyphomicrobiaceae > JABFRJ01. The sequence goes on along the minus strand of DAOMWV010000195.1, from coordinate 4,052 downwards.
GAAAGACGGGCGGGCGCTTCGCGACGAAGGCCGCCTTGCCCTCGATCGCATCGTCCGAGAGCCCGAGCGGCGTCGTAAGCTGAGCCTCGAGCGCGAGACCCGCATCATAGCCCTGCCGCAGTCCCGTCGCAAGGCAGCGCCGCGCCGCCCGAACAGCCATTGGCGACACGGCCGCAATGCGTGTGGCAATCGCAAGGGCGCGCGGCATCAGCTCTCCATCGTCGACGATCTCTTCGAAGAGTCCGAGCCTGTAGGCCTCTTCGGCAGTGATCGGCTCGCCCGTGAGTATGAGCTTGAGCGCCGCGCCGCGGCCAGCCAGCATCGGCAGACGCATCGTGCCGGTAGCCGTCGGCATCGCACCGAGCATGACCTCCGGCACACCGAACGTGGCGCTGCGGCAGGCGATCCTGATGTCACACGCGAGCGCCATGACCGCGCCGCCGCCGAGGACATGGCCATTGCAGGCCGCGATTACCGGAACCGGCCCGAGTTCGATCGTCTCGTTGAGATGCGTCTCGGCTTGCCGCGCGCTTTCGAGCCA
>DAOMWV010000195.1:0-3501 GCA_035436725.1 Hyphomicrobiaceae bacterium | reverse complement strand
CCTTGATGTTCGAGCCCGCCGAAAACGACGCGCCGGTCCCCGTCAGGATCACGCAGCGTGCTCCATGCGCCGCATCGACCGTCGACAGGAAGGCGGCGAGCGCCCTGCGCCCCGCGACGGTAAAGACGCCGAGCGGACGCGCCACGATGCGGACGAGGATGACGTGGGGTGCAACGCGTGACGCTTCGAATGTCTCGTTGCTGGTGACGATCTCCGTCATGAAAGACCTCCGCCGACGGCAGCGCCCAATGCCCGGACCCGTTCGTTGAGCGGAAGTTTCAACCCCATCGGCTGCTCGTGGAAGAGCCGCGCGTCCATCGCCTTGAGATCATCTGCAACACGGAGCGGCACGGCCGCGCGCTGCAGCACATCGCGTTCGAGATCCACGCCCGGCGCTACTTCGACCACGGTGAGGCTGCCCTCCCTGAGTTTGATGACGCAGCGCTCCGTGACGTACGTGACGTCGATACCGAGGTCGCGGGCCCGTCCTCCGTCGAAGGTGACGTGGCCGACACGCTCGACGAATTTCGGGATCTTGCCGTCCTGCACGATCTTGAGACGCCCGCCGTCCGCCTCGACCTTGAGACCCCCAGCAGTGAAGTAACCCGAGAAGACGAGCTTTTTCGGTCGCGTCGTGATGTCGATGAAGCCACCTGCACCGGCCGTCAGATACGGCTTGCCTGCGAGCCGCGAGACATTGACGCTGCCGGTGTGATCGACCTCGAGGAACGACAGCAGCGAACAGTCGAACGCACCGGCCTGGAAATACGTGAACTGTTGCGGTGTCGGAAAGATCGCCTGGGCATTGGCCGCGCACCCGAACGCGAAGCCTGTCAACGGTACGCCGCCGATCGCGCCCTGTTCGATGGCCCAGGTGACAGCATCGCCGTGTCCTTCCTCGATCAGGATTTCCGGTACGAGCGCAGAAATGCCGAAGCCGAGGTTGACGGCCGACTCCGACGCAAGCTCCATCGCCGCCCGGCGCGCGATGACCTTGTCGACGCTGAACGGTGCCGGCCTGAACGAGGAGGCGGGACGGCGCGTCTCCCCTGAAATCGCCGGATCGTATGAGATCGACGTCGCCTGCTTCTGTTCGGGATCGACGACGACGAAGTCCACCAGCGTCGACGGAATATGCACCTGCTGTGTCGGGATCGAGCCGGCAGCCGTCACGCGCTTGACCTGACAGATCACGATGCCGCCATTGTTCCGGACGGCCAGAGCTATGTCGACCATGCCGAGCACGGCGCCCTCGTGCTCCATCGAGATGTTGCCGCGCTCGTCTGCGGTCGTGCCGCGGATGATCGCGACCTTTGGCGTCACGGGCTTGTAATGCAGCCACGTCTCGCCATCGAATGCGACGCGGCGAACGAGCTCTAGTCGCGCGCGTGCGGCGTCGTTGATGCAACCACCGTCACGCTCCGGATCGACGAAGGTGCCGAGCCCGACCTTGGTGAGCACGCCTGGGCGGTGTGCAGCGGCATCGCGCAGCATGTCGTACATGACACCGGATGGCAGGTTGTACGCGGCCACGTCATTACGCCCGAGCATCTCCCAGATCAGCGGCGACGGCAGCGAGGAAGGTCCACTCGGATAGGAACCGGCGACGATAGAGGCGAGAAGCCCCGTCTGTGCGAGATGATCGATCCCCTTGATCCCGTACATGTCGCCGGCAGCGATCGGGCAGAACATGGTCAGGTCACGCGGCTGCCCCTCGGCGCGAAAGCGTTCGCCGATGCCGCGGAGAACCGCATCGGGGCAGTTGAGCCCTGCCGACGACCCGACCACGACGAGGTCACCGGATTTCACGAGGCGAGCGGCCTGCTCGGTCGTCACGACTTTGTTTCGCACGGCGCCCTCCGGCAATTAGAACGATCTAGTAGATATTGTAAGGGGTGCGCCGTTGTCAATTCGCAAGCCGCAGCAAGCTGGCGACCGGGCGATCGCCGGGACCGTATCGAGCGGCCACACAGTCGACCGGGACGTAGGGGAGATGATGAAAGGTAACGTGCGTCGGTCGCGCGTCGAAGCGGTTCACCGCTCGAAACCGGAGAGCTCGGGGCTCAGGGAGCTACATTTTCGGCAGTCGTCGCGCTCGGCGATGGGCCGCGGCGTCATGCCCGCCCGGCACTCGCCTCGGCCCGGCCGAGAGCAGACAGCACGGTCTTGACGATGCCGGCGGCATCGAGGCCGGCGGCGGCATACATCGCTTCCGGCTTGTCGTGATCGAGGAACGTGTCGGGCAGAACCATGGGTCGAACCTTGAGCCCGTGGTCGAGCGCGCCCGAGAGCGCGAGATGCTGCAGCACGAACGACCCGAAACCACCGATCGCACCTTCCTCGACGGTCACCAGAACTTCGTGTTCGCGCGCGAGCCGGTCGATCAGCTTGGTATCGAGTGGCTTCGCAAAGCGCGCGTCCGCCACCGTCGTCGAAAGCCCCATCGCACCGAGCTGGTCCGCCGCCCGCAACGCCTCGGCGAGCCGCGTGCCGAACGACAGGATCGCAACCTTCGTGCCTTCGCGCACGATGCGCCCGCGCCCGATCTCGAGCGGAATGCCTTCGGCAGGCATTTCCACGCCGACACCCTCGCCACGCGGATAGCGGAAAGCGCTGGGCCGGTCGTCGATCGCGGCCGCCGTCGCCACCATGTGCACGAGTTCGGCTTCGTCCGCCGCCGCCATCACGACGAACCCGGGCAGTGCACCGAGGTAGCCGATGTCGAACGAGCCCGCATGCGTCGCCCCGTCCGCGCCCACGAGACCTGCGCGGTCGATCGCGAAGCGCACGGGCAGTTGCTGGATCGCGACGTCGTGGACGACCTGATCGTAGGCCCGCTGCAGGAACGTCGAATAAATCGCCGTGAACGGCTTGTAGCCGTCCGCCGCAAGACCCGCCGCGAACGTCACCCCGTGCTGTTCCGCGATGCCGACGTCGAACATGCGGTCGGGGAACTTCTCCCCGAAGAGATCGAGCCCGGTCCCCGATGGCATCGCCGCCGTGATGCCGACGATCTTCTTGTCCTTTTTCGCCTCCGCGATCAGGCTCTCGGCGAAGACTTTCGTGTAGCTCGGCGCGTTCGGCTTCGCCTTCACCTGGGCTCCGGTGATGACGTTGAACTTGTTGACGCCGTGATACTTGTCGTCGCTCGCCTCGGCCGGAGCGTAGCCCTTGCCCTTTTTGGTCACGACGTGGACGAGGATCGGGCCCTGCTTCGCATCCCGCACGTTCTTCAGGACGGGTAGCAGGATGTTGAGATCGTGTCCGTCGATCGGGCCGACGTAGTAGAACCCCATCTCCTCGAAGAGCGTGCCGCCGGTCCAGTACGTGCGCGTGTATTCCTCGGCACGCGCAGCCCGCCGCTCCCACTGCTTGGGCAGCTTGTGCGCCAGCTGCTTGCCGATCTCGCGAAGGTGCAGGTAGGTCCCCGACGACGTGATGCGCGCGAGATAGCTCGAAAGCGCCCCTACGGGCGGCGCGATCGACATGTCGTTGTCGTTG
>DAOMWV010000194.1:0-5571 GCA_035436725.1 Hyphomicrobiaceae bacterium | reverse complement strand
GCAAAATGCCCAAGTTGAAGACCAAGAGCGGCGCCAAAAAGCGCTTCAAGATGACCGGGTCCGGCAAGGTGAAAGCCGCCGCCCAGGGCAAGCGTCACGGCATGATCAAGCGGCACGCGAAATTCATTCGCACGGCTCGCGGCACCATGGTGCTCGACGATTCCGACGCCAAGATCGTCAAGAAGTACATGCCGTACGCCCGCTGATCGCGGACCAACCCGACAATCCTGAAGTTCCGGAGACATTTCCATGGCACGCGTCAAACGCGGCGTCACAGCCCACGCCAAGCATAAAAAAGTTCTCAAGGCCGCCAAGGGCTATTATGGCCGCCGCAAGAATGCCATCCGTACTGCCAAGCAGGCCGTCGAAAAGGCCATGCAGTACAACTATCGCGACCGCAAGGTGAAGAAGCGCAATTTCCGTGCGCTCTGGATCCAGCGGATCAACGCCGCTGTTCGCGAGCATGGCCTGACCTACGCCCGATTTATTCACGGCCTCGACAAGTCCGGCATCCAGGTGGACCGCAAGGTCCTTGCCGACCTCGCCGTGAACGACGCCGCCGGTTTCAAGGCGATCGTCGACAAGGCGCAGGCCGCCATCAAAGCCTGAGACGTTTTCTCTTGCGAGAGACGACCCGATGCCGGAAGGGGTTCGCCCCTTGCGGCATCGTGCGTTTCTGAACCCTGACAATCGACACCGTTTTGAAAGGCTGGCTCATGTCGGCAAGCGATCTTGGCGCGATCGAAGCGTCACTTCTCGGAGAAGTCGCCGGAGCAGGCGACCTCGCCGCGCTCGAGGCGGTGCGCGTCGCGGCGCTTGGCAAGAAGGGTCAGATCTCTGGGCTGCTCGCCACGCTCGGCAAGTTGCCACCCGAGGAACGCAAGACGTTCGGTGCTTCGGTGAACGCGCTCAAAGACAAGATCGGGGCGGCGCTCGACCTGCGCAAAGGCGAACTCGAGGGCGCGGCACTGACGGCCCGTCTCGCAAGCGAGCGCGCCGACGTGACGCTTCCGGTCAGGGCGGGTGCGCTGTCCGACGGCCGCATCCATCCGGTGAGCCAGGTGTTCGACGAAATCGCCGAGATCTTCGCCGACATGGGCTTTTCGATCGCCGAAGGGCCGGACATCGAAACGGACGACTACAACTTCACCAAGCTCAACATTCCGCCCGAGCATCCGGCGCGGCAGATGCACGATACCTTCTATCTGAAATCGCCCGACCGGACCGGCAGGGGCGAGGCGCCGCTCGTGCTCAGAACGCACACGTCGCCGGTTCAGGTGCGCACGATGCTCAGCCAGAAGCCGCCGATCCGGATCATCGCGCCAGGCCGCGTCTATCGCATGGATTCCGATGCCACGCATACGCCGATGTTCCATCAGATCGAGGGGCTCGTGATCGACGAGAGCACGCACTTCGGTCACATGAAGTGGTGTCTCGAAGAGTTCTGCAAGGCGTTCTTCGAAGTCGATCAGGTCAAGATGCGCTTCCGTGCGTCGCACTTCCCGTTCACCGAGCCGTCGGCGGAAGTCGACGTCGGCGCGGAGGCGATCGGCAAGCCCGGCCAGTGGCTCGAAATTCTGGGCTGCGGCATGGTGCATCCGAAAGTCATCGAGATGTGCGGGCTCGATCCGAACAAGTATCAGGGCTGGGCGTTCGGCATGGGGCTCGATCGCATCACCATGCTCAAGTACGGCATCCCGGATCTGCGCGACATGTTCAATGCGGATTTGCGCTGGCTCCGTCATTACGGCTTCGCCTGCCTCGACGTGCCTACGCTCGCGGGCGGGATGTCGAGCTGAACCGGTTTTCCCTCTTTCAGGGCTCAAATTATGAAATTCACGCTTTCCTGGCTCAAGGATCATCTCGAGACGAGCGCTTCGATCGATGAGATCAAGACGACGCTCGACCGGATCGGGCTCGAAGTCGAGGGCATCGACGATCCCTCGGCCAAGCTTGGCAAGTTCACCATCGCGCGCGTGGTGGAGGCGAAACAGCATCCCAACGCCGACAAGCTGCGCGTGCTTCAGGTCGAGATCGAAAAGGGCAAGCCGACCGTCGAGGTCGTCTGCGGCGCGCCGAATGCGCGGGCGGGGATGGTCGGCGTGTTCGCGCCGCTCGGAGCATATATCCCCGGCACCGGGATCACTCTCGAGAAGAAGCCGGTGCGCGGCATCGTCTCGAACGGCATGATGCTGTCCGAACGTGAGATGGAACTCAGCCAGGATCACACCGGCATCGTCGATCTCGATCAGAAGCTCGCCGAGAACGTCGGCAAGCGCTACGTCGACGTCATTGGTGCGTCCGATCCTGTCATCGAAGTGAAGCTGACGCCGAACCGTCCGGACTGCACGGGCGTGCGCGGGATCGCCCGCGATCTCGCGGCGGCAGGGCTTGGCACGTTGAAGCCGGACAAGAGGATCGAGGGCGTAGAGGGCACGTTCGACTGCCCGGTCGACATCCGCCTGGAATTTCCGGCCGGTGCGGAAAGCGCCTGCCCGATCTTCGCTGGCCGCTACGTGAAGGGTATCAGGAACGGCCAGTCGCCGGCCTGGATGCAGGCGCGACTGAAGGCGGTCGGCCAGCGCCCGATCAATGCCGTCGTCGATGTGACCAATTATGTCTCCATCGATCGTGGACGGCCGCTGCACGTCTATGATGCGGACAAGCTCGCCGGCGCGATCCGGGCGCGGCTCGGCAAGACCGGCGAGAACTTTCTCGGGCTCAACGGGCAGACGTATGCGGTCGACGAGACGATGTGCGTGATCGCTGACGATCGTGCCGTCCTCGGCTTCGGCGGTATTCTTGGCGGCGAAGACACCGGCTCGACGGAGGAGACGAAGAACATTCTCATCGAGTGCGCGTATTTCGATCCGCTGCGGACGGCGCAGACCGGACGCAAAGCCAACATCCAGACGGATGCGCGCTACCGCTTCGAGCGTGGCGTCGATCCGTCGTTCGTCGAGAGCGGGCTCGATCTCGCGACCGCCATGATGATGGATGTCGCGGGCGGTACGCCGTCGAAGCGCAAGATCGCGGGCAAACAGCCGATCCGCAATTTTTCGGTCGATTTCGATTTCGGCCGCGTCGAGAGGCTGATGGGGCTCAAGGTCGCGGACGCGGAGATGCGGCGCACGCTCGACGCGCTCGGCTTCAGGGTCGACGGCAAAGGCGACAAGGTCAAAGTGCATGTGCCGGAGTGGCGGCCGGACGTGCATGGCCCGGCCGATCTCGTGGAAGAAATCGCGCGCATCGCGGGGCTGGAGAACGTGCCGGCTGCGGCGTTGCCGCGCCTGTCGGGCGGGGTCACGAAGGCGACACTGACACCATTGCAGAAGCGCGTTCGGCGCGCTCGGCGCACACTCGCCGGGCGTGGTCTTGTCGAGGCGATCACGTGGTCGTTCATCGCGGAGGGCGAAGCGAAGCACTTCGGCGGCGGCGCTGCGAACCTGCATCTCGCCAATCCGATCTCCTCCGAGATGACCGTGATGCGGCCGTCGCTGTTGCCGGGACTCCTCGCCGCTGTCGGACGCAACCAGAATCGCGGGTTCGACGACGTGGCGCTGTTCGAGGTCGGGCAGACCTATCGCGGTGACGGTCCGGACCAGCAGGTTACGGCAGCGGCCGGTGTTCGCGCCGGGGCGGCGCGGCTCGCGGGCGCGGGGCGTCACTGGGACGGTGCCGGGCAGAATGTCGATCTCTACGAAGCCAAGGCCGACTGCCTGGCGGCTCTTGCGGCCGCTGGCGTCGACGCTTCCAAGGCGCAAGTCACGCGCGATGCGCCTGTGTGGTTTCATCCTGGCCGTTCGGCGACACTCAGGCTCGGGCCGAAAGTTGTTCTCGCGCATTTCGGCGAATTGCATCCGGCGACGCTGAAGCTGATGGGCGTGTCGGGTTCGGCTGTCGGGTTCGAAGTGTTCCTGTCGGACCTGCCGGCAGAAAAGCGGAAGGCGTCGCGTGCCAAGCCGGCACTCGATCTCAACGCGCTGCAGCCGGTGTCGCGCGATTTCGCGTTCATCGTCGGGGAAAGCGTCACGGCGGCGGAGATCGTGAAGGCGGCGCTCGGGGCCGACAAGGCGCTCGTCCGCGACGTCGGCGTGTTCGACGTCTACCAGGGCAAGGGCATGGCCGAAGGTAAGAAGTCGATCGCCATCGCCGTCACGATCCAGCCGGTCGGCAAGACGCTGACGGACGCCGAGATCGATGCGGTCGGCCAGAAGATCGTCGCGGACGTCAAGAAAGCGACCGGGGCGGAACTCAGGGGGTGAGCGCCCGTCTTGTCGGGAGTGCTGTCGCCCTCGATCCACGTGCGGCAACGTATCGCTAGATCCCCGTCTTCGGGGAGGCGGTGTGGCCGGGGTGCGTCGTCGTCCGTCAGCTGCAGCTGCCGCCGCCGAGGACGCAGAACTTCGCACAGTGGGGATGGCAGAGCTTGACCGCGCCGTTCTCGAACATTCCGCCCGTGCTCGTCATCGAAGCGGCAAGCGTCGGTCCCATGTGGAAACGGTCGTCGTAGGTTATGAGTGTGCAGGGAAGGATCTGCGGGGTCGCAGCACCCTTCGGTTTCACCACCATGCGGCTTTTCGCGCACATGATATCGGCCGGCGCCTTGCCGAGAATGCCCCAGCAAGCGGTGGTGATTTCGGGGACGTCCACCTCGACGTCCATTTCTGGAAACAGCACGAGCCGGGCCGTGTCCGACGGATCGATCGGCCATTCGTGCCGTGCGATCAGATCGGCGTAGCCCTTGCGTGCCAGTTCCTCTGTCTCACCCCAGCAGAGACGGCCAGCGATGGCGACCGGAAAGCCGTTCGTGGAGAGCCAGTCGAGACCCGCGAGCGATTTCGCCCAGGAATTGGGACCACGCTCGGCTTCATGCAGGGCCTTCGTGTGGTGATCGAGGCTGACGCGGAACGACAGTCGCGCGCCGTAATTCGCCTTGAGGTCGAGCAGGCGTGCCTTGGTTTTGGGGCGCTGCATCGGCTGCATGGCGTTGGTGAGCACGAGCACGTCGAAACCGCGCCGCAGCGCGTCCTCCAGCATATCGCCGAAGCCGGGATTGAGAAATGGCTCGCCGCCGGTAAAACCGATCTCGCGCGTGCCGAGTTTCAGGGTGTCGATCTCGTCGAAGATGGCCGCGACTTCGGAAGCGGTGATGTACTCGTAACGGTCGTTGGTCGGGCTCGATTCGATGTAGCAGTTGCGACAGGTGATGTTGCAGAGCGTGCCGGTGTTGATCCAGAGCGTCTCGAGTGTGACGAGAGGAACGGTGGCGCGAGGTTCTCCCTTCGCGGTGGTGTCGGGATCGAGAAATTTCGTGGCGGCTGCGGTTGCTGTATTCAGCGGGGACAGGTCGTTCACGCTCTACTCCTGATGCTCATGGTCGGGGCGCAGGTCTTCCTTGCCTGAACGCTCCTTAGGCCTCGAAGATCAATCTCCCGGATTTGTCACCAGGCCAGCCAGCGACGGCCCGCGAGTGCGCCGGCGGCACTCACGATCATGATGCCGGTGAGATACCAGGCCATCACGTAAAACGCGCTGTCGTTGGTGCAGTGGTTGGCATAGACGGTGGCG
>DAOMWV010000193.1:0-5587 GCA_035436725.1 Hyphomicrobiaceae bacterium | reverse complement strand
CGTCTTCGATTTGTTCATGCGCGCAGAGGCTCCAGGATCGACACGTAGTTGGCGACGGAGACGCCGCCCATGTTGAAGACCCCGGCTGTCGTCGCGCCGGGGAGTTGCATGTCCTTCGGGGCTTCGCCCGTAACCTGCATCGCGGCCATGATGTGCATTGAAACGCCGGTAGCGCCGATCGGGTGGCCTTTCGACTTCAGGCCGCCGGAGAGGTTGACCGGCAGCTTGCCGCCGCGCTCGGCGGTGCCTTCGCGCACGACCTTCCAGCCTTCGCCGGGCTTTGCGAGGCCCATGGCTTCGTATTCGATCAGTTCGGCGACGGTGAAACAGTCGTGGCTCTCGACGAGGGACAGGTCGGTGATCTTCATGTTCGCGTCGGCGAGCGCTGCGGCCCAGGCGCGGCGCGCGCCCTCGAAGGCGATGGGATCACGGCGGCTCAAAGCGAGCACATCGTTGACTTGGCGGCGAGCGCGGAAGGCGACGGCGCGTTTCAGGGTGCGGGCGGTGTCTTCGTCGGCGATCACGATAGCGGCTGCGCCGTCGGAGACGAGCGAACAGTCGGTGCGGCGCAGGGGGCCTGCGACGTAAGGGTTCTTGTCGGACACGGTGGTGCAGAACTCGACACCGAAGTCCTTGCGCATATGGGCGTAGGGGTTGGCGACGCCGTTCTTGTGGTTCTTGGCGGCGATGCGGCCGAGTTCATCGGACTTGTCGCCGTAACGCTGGAAATAGCTCTGGGTGAGCTTGCCGAAGATGCCGGCGAACCCGCCTTCGACATCGCTGTCTTCCTTGCGGTAGCAGGCGGAGAGGAGCACGTCGCCGACCTGAGCGGTCGGGAGTGCGGTCATCTTCTCTGCGCCGACGACGAGAGCGATCCTGCCGCGACCGCTCTCGATGAAGTCCATGGCGGTGTAGATGGCGGCGGAGCCGGTCGCGCAGGCGTTTTCGAGATGGGTCGACGGTGTGTAGGTCAGCTTTTCATCGGCCAAGGCGACGAGGGCGCCTTCAAACCCCTGTTTGGAAAAGCCGGAATTCATGACGCCGACATAGATGCCGTCGACCGCCTCGGCGGGGACGCCGGCGTCGGCCAGCGCGGCATCGGAGACGCGGGCCATCAGGGTCTCGACATCGGGGTCTTCGGATTTGCCGAACTGGCTGTGGGCCCAGCCGACGATGGCGGCGCGGCGGCGGTCGGAAGTCATCGGTTTTCCTCCATTGTCGATCGACGTGAAGTATCGCACTGCGGCGGTCGCTCCGCAAACCCGACGAACGCATGGCTTGGCGGCCTTGCAGGAGCGGTCATTTTCATTTGCGGACGCAGTCGCTTAGCATGGGCGCCGGGCGAATTGAGAAGGGAGAGCGGCATGAGCGTTCGTATCGAGAAGTCGGGACCGGTGTGGACCGTGATCCACAGCCGGCCGGAGGCGCGAAATGCGGTCGATCCGGAGAGTGCGCGGGCCCTTTACGACGCATTCCTCGCGTTCGACGCGGATCCCAAGGCCAGTGTCGCCGTGTTCTGGGGCGAGGGTGGCGCGTTCTGCGCCGGCTACGACCTGAAGTCGGCGAGCGCTGATGCTGCGACCGATCCATTTGCAGGGCTCGAGTTCAATGAAGACGGATCCAAGCCGTCACGCGGACCTATGGGGCCGTCGCGGCTCATGCTGTCGAAGCCCGTCATCGCGGCGATCGAAGGGCCGGCGGTCGCAGGCGGGATGGAACTTGCGCTCTGGTGCGATGTCCGCGTGATGGCGGAAAGTGCCTACATGGGCGTCTATTGCCGGCGTTGGGGCGTGCCGCTTATCGACGGGGGTACGGTGCGGCTGCCGCGGCTCGTTGGCCAGGGGCGCGCGCTCGAGATCATCCTTACGGGGCGGAAAGTTGAGGCGGAAGAGTGCGGCCGGATCGGGCTCGCCGAGCGTATCGTGAGGCACGGGACGGCGCGGAGGGAGGCGGAGGCGCTGGCGGCTGAAATTGCCCGTTTCCCGCAAGCCTGTGTGCGAGCCGACCGGATGAACGTCTATCTCACGCATGGGCTCGAGGTCGGGGATGCGCTGGCGGTCGAATGGGCCACCTCGGCGGACGTTTTCAGGGCGGAAGGGCTCGCGGGCGCGACGCGGTTCGCATCCGGCAAGGGGCGGGGCGGGGATTTCGGCGACATCTGAGGTGGCAGGGTCAGGCGGTCCGGCTGGCAAGCGGCCGGGGGCGCCGACGAGAGTTGCGAATTTTGCGCGACGGCCCGCTTTCGCACCGGTTCGGGACCGGGCTATCATTTAATCATACGAATTCATAACCCCGAGGGAACGCAATGGCCAAGAAACCGAACGGTAGCGGCAAGAAGAGTCTCAGGTCGCAGGCCTGGTTCAACAATCCCGACAATGTCGACATGACCGCGCTCTATCTCGAGCGGACCATGAACTTCGGCATCTCAATGGAGGAGCTGCAGTCGGGCAAGCCGATCATCGGTATCGCGCAGTCAGGTTCGGATCTCAGCCCCTGCAACCGGCATCACATCTTCCTCGCCGACCGCGTGCGTGAGGGTATCCGCGAAGCCGGCGGCATCGCGTTCGAGTTCCCGCTGCATCCGATCCAGGAAACGTGCAAGCGGCCGACCGCATCGCTCGACCGCAACCTTGCCTATCTCGGCCTCGTCGAAGTGCTCTACGGCTATCCAATCGACGGCGTCGTGCTAACGACGGGCTGCGACAAGACCACGCCGTCGCAGATCATGGCGGCGGCGACGGTCGACATTCCGGCCATCGTGCTGTCGGGCGGGCCGATGCTCAACGGCTGGTTCCGCGGCGAACGGACGGGCTCGGGCACGATCGTGTGGAAGGCGCGCGAGATGCTGGCCAAGGGCGAGATCGACGAGAAGGGCTTCCTGCAGCTCGTCGCATCGAGTGCGCCGTCGGCTGGACATTGCAACACGATGGGTACGGCGACGACGATGAACTCACTCGCCGAAGCGCTCGGCATGTCGCTGCCGGGTTCGGCCGCAATCCCCGCGCCGCATCGCGACCGGCAGGAGAACGCTTATCTGACGGGCAAACGCATCGTCGAGATGGTGCACGAGGACCTGACGCCGTCGAAAATCCTGACGCGGGCGGCGTTCGAGAACGCCATTGTCGTCAACTCCGCGATCGGCGGGTCGACGAACGCGCCGATCCATCTCAATGCCATCGCGCGGCACATCGGCGTCGAGCTCGACAACGACGACTGGGAGAAGCACGGCTACGACATTCCGCTGCTCGTCAACCTGCAGCCGGCTGGCGAGTATCTCGGTGAGGACTATTATCGCGCGGGCGGCGTGCCAGCGGTCGTCGCGGAACTGATCGCGGAAGGCAAGATCAACAAGTCGCATCTGACGGTCAACGGCAAGACGCTCCACGACAACTGCAAGGGCAAGAAGACGTGGGACCGTAACGTCATCAAGGCGTACGACCAGCCGATGGTGAAGTCCGCAGGCTTCCTCAATCTCAAAGGCAACCTGTTCGACAGCGCCATCATGAAGACGAGCGTGATCTCGGAAGAGTTCAAGAAGCGCTACCTGTCGAATCCGAAGGACCCGATGGCGTTCGAGGCGAAGGCGGTCGTATTCGATGGGCCGGAGGATTATCACAAGCGCATCGACGATCCGAAGCTCGGTATCGACGACAAGACGGTCCTTTTCATGCGCGGTGCAGGGCCGGTGGGCTATCCCGGTGCGGCGGAAGTGGTGAACATGCGCGCGCCGGATTATCTGCTCAAGAAGGGCATCTCGTCGCTGCCGTGCATCGGCGACGGCCGTCAGTCGGGCACGTCTGGTTCTCCGTCGATCCTCAATGCCTCGCCAGAGGCGGCGACCGGCGGCGGGCTCGCGATCCTGAAGACCGGCGATCGTGTGCGCATCGATCTCAAGAAGCGGACGGCCGATATCCTGATCTCAGCGGAGGAGATCAAGAAGCGGTACGACGCGCTCGCCAAGGCCGGCGGCTACAAGTATCCGGAGAGCCAGACGCCGTGGCAGGAAATCCAGCGCGGCATCGTCGACGAACTCAGCGAAGGCATGGTGCTGAAGCCAGCGGTGAAATATCAGCGCATCGCCAAGACCAAGGGCCTGCCGCGAGATAATCACTGATTGCTGTCCTCACGGCGCACTTGATGGCGCTTCGGATGCCCACTTCGCATCCGCGCTGTCCCGCGCGCGATGCGCGCGGGATGGCTCCGGACGGGGCCGCTTCCGCGGGCGCCGTTCGGCTACGCGCGAAGTCGCGCGTGCTTATTCCGTGGGTCCTACGCTTTGCATCGCGCAGGAACTTGCGGGATTCCTCTGGTTGAGCATTCAAAGCCGCTCTAGCATTCGCTGGGGCGGCTTTGCTGCGTGAGGTTGTGATTGTCATGTCGAAGAAGCGCAGCATCGTGGCGCTGGCGATCGGGGCTGCGATCAATACCGTGTCGGTCGTGGCGCCGACGATGGCGAACAAGATTGCGTGGCGGCTGTTTTGTTATCCGCCACCGTGGCGACCGAAAGACCCGGAGGAGGCCGCGTTCAAACGTGCCGGCGAGGCCGTGCTGACGGAAGCCGAACAGGGCAATGTGGTGCTCGCGAGCGGAGAGAGAATCGCGACCTATCTCTGGCGGGCACTGCATTCACCGACACAAGCGCGCGTGGTGCTCGTGCACGGCTGGACCGGAGCGGCGGCGTCGATGGCGGCCTTCGTGGAGCCGTTGCGTGAGGCCGGGTTCGATGTCGTTGCCATGGACATGCCGGGGCACGGGCAGTCTTCTGGTCATACACACAGGATCGATCTCGGTGCGCGGGTCATGATCGCGCTCGACAAGGCGATGGGGCCGTTCGATGCAGCGATCACGCATTCGCATGGCGGGGCGAGTTTCGGGGCGTCACTCGGCGGACTGCCGACTGTGACGGGGCGAATCCGCGTAAGCCATGCGGTGATGATTGCGCCGCCAAACCAGGTCGGGAAACTCGTCGACGATTTCGCGACATTGTTCGGCTTCCGGTCTTCGATCCGGACGCATCTCGTCTCACGGACCGAGGAACTGGCAGGAATGGCGCTCGCCGATGTTCTGATCGGGAGATTCGTCGCGGCCTCGGAGTGCCGGCTTCTGGTGGTGCACGACCGGTGCGACGACATCGTGCCTTTCGAAGAGGGTGAAACGATTGCCGGTCTCGCGCGCGGCGATCTGCACGTGACGGAGGGGCTCGGGCACCGCAAGGTGATCGCGGATCGTCATGTCATCGAGCGGGTCGTGGCGTTCGTGAAGTCGGACCGGTAGGTCGCGACAGGCATTGCACAGCACCTAGAACTCGCGCTTCTTCTCCCAGGGAAACGCGGGCGGCATGTCGGTCGTGACGCGGCCGGGAAATTGCGCAGGGCGCTTTTCGAGGAATGACTGCACGCCTTCGCGCGTATCAGACGTGCCGCCACGCTCGTAGATCAGGCGGCTGTCGACGCGGTGTGCGTCCATCGGATGCTCGGCTCCCATCATCGACCAGATCAGGCGGCGATTGAGGGCGACGGAGACGGGCGCGGTGTTGTCGGCGATCTCGCGGGCGAGCGTGCGGGCGGCCGGGAGCAGGTCGTCCGCT
>DAOMWV010000192.1:0-5649 GCA_035436725.1 Hyphomicrobiaceae bacterium | reverse complement strand
GCACCCTCTCCCCGTGAAGACGGGGAGAGGGCAGAACTTGCACCGAGCCAGTTGCCGAGTTGGAGTGCGATGCATTCGACGAGCGGGATGATGGTCTGGCGCCCGCGCCGGATGCTGTGTGGGCATCCGAAGGCGCATCAAGAATGAGCGGAGTTGGCTTCCTGGTAGTTGGCGTATGTGTTGTCGCCGGGGATGCCGAGCAGGAGCGGGGGCACGCCGAGGGCGAGGGCGATTTCTCGCGCGGCGGCGTTTTTCGCTTCGACGAAATCGAGATCTTTCGGCGTCATCGACGCTGTTGATGCTGCCAGCCTGCGCCGGCGGGGCCTTCCAGTCGAGGCCGCCTTCGAGGAGCAGCGGACGGCCAGCGTTGCCGGAGCCCTGGAAGTTGGTTTCGAGTTCGCTTTTCAGGCGGTCGAACTGGTCGGGCGTGAGGTTGCCGTCACGCGAGGTGTAGACGAGTGCGCCCGAGGGACGGTGCTACTTCGACTGACGCCACCATTGGTAGCCGCGCCGCTCTAGTATCGCTCTACTCCGGCTTCTTCCTTTTTCGGTCAGCACGATTTCGGGGACGCCGTCGCTTGCGAATGTCCAACACTTACGTTCGGTTGAATAGCTGATTAGTGCGGGCAGCCCGTCTACGTTGAGCGGCACAGCTGCCGTATGCTGCCTCGGGCGACGTGGGAGCGTCTCAAGTGTGATATCCCCCGATTTTAACAACTGTTCTACTGCGAGCATTACTGTCTCAAGCTCAGAATTTGAACCAGTGGGCGCGAAAATCGTGTTGAGGAGGGTTGCGACATTTTCCGCACCTGCTTCTTCCAATTCGGAAAGCAGGCGCTCTGCGGTTTCTTGTGCTGTGAACATTTCGCGAGCTCCTAGGGTTTGTTGGGAATTGTTATATGCGAGCCCCAGGGTTGGTCCTCGCCAGTCCTGTATCTGTAATAGTGATCATTGTTGTATTTTTGCAGATTTTCCGTTCTATATGGTCTTCCCGGCGGCCGTTCCATTATTCTGACCTCTTCACCAGTATTTGGGTTTGAGTAGAACGTTCCCGGTGCACGGGTGCGTCCCTCAATTCTAAAACCTCTATCATATAGCTCTTTCATGAGCCTATTTTTGCCCCACGACGGGTTGGTACCGGGGATGGCATCGCGGAGGATTTCACTTAGTCGCGCCTCGGCCGCGCGTGCAATTGCTTCCTGATGTGCGATGGCACCTTCTATGCTCGTCGGGTTCGTTACACTCTCAGGTCTCCGCCAAGTCGGATCGAGTTCCTGCAAGCGCCGGAGGGCGTCGCGCGCCTGTGCAGCTGCGGCTTCGAAGCGAGCCTCCTGCGCAGGTGTTCCGCTCGGCCCGGCGCGACGGCGCGATGCGTCATGAACGATGCTTCCATCACCACCATCCGTCCAGCGGCCGTGGTCGTCGCGAGGTTGGGAGGGGTTGAAGACTTTTTCCGACAATCGGTTTGGGTTCGCGCCGTACCCCGCTGCTATTCGTTTCTCGTCTGTCGTCAGGAATGACGCGCCTTCGAGGCGCTTCCACAATGCGTCCTTCTCGGCTGCCAAAGCTGGCGACTGGTCCGTGTCGGCGATCAGGCGCAGGGCTTCGTTACCGAAACCTGGCGAGAGCCAATTACCGAGTTGCAGTGCGATGCGCTCGACCAGCGGGATGATGGTTTGGCGCCACAGGGCGGAGTTGGCTTCGGCGTAGTTCGAATACGTGTTGTCGCCAGGAATACCGAGCAGGAGGGGTGGCACGCCGAGGGCGAGGGCGATCTCGCGGGCGGCGGCGTTTTTCGCTTCCACGAAATCGAGATCCTTTGGCGTCATCGACATGGCCTTCCAGTCGAGGCCGCCTTCGAGGAGCAGAGGGCGGCCGGCATTGCCGGAGCCCTGGAAGTTGTTCTCGAGCTCGCTCTTGAGGCGGTCGAACTGGTCGGGCGTGAGGTTGCCGTCCCGAGAGGTGTAGACGAGTGCGCCAGATGGCCTCGCGGAGTTATCGAGGAGCGCCTTGTTCCATTTGGCGGCGGCGTTGTGGAGGTCGATGGCGCAGGCGGCGGCTTCGATCGGCGAGAGGCCGTAATGGTCGTTGACGGGATGGAAGAGGCGCATGTGGAGGACGCGGCGGATGCCGGGAGCGGCTTCGCCTTCGATGCGCGTCGTGCGGCCGTCGACGGTGTAGTCCCAGGCTTCGGGCCAGCCGTCGGCGCCCGGCACGATCTTCACACGGTCGGGGCGAAGGAGATGGAGTTCGCGGATCTCGCCGCCGAAGGAGACGGCCTCGATGTAGGCGTTGCCCGAGACCAAGAGGAAGCCGATGAAGCTCTCCATGAAGTCGGGGTAGGTCGCGGTCGGGTGTGGCGCGCGGATCAGGGTTTTCAGCGGATGGTATTCGATCTCGGTATCGCCGGAATAGAGGAGCAGCGGGACGGCTGCGGCGTTTTCGGCAATCAGGCGGACGCAACGGTAGACGACGGCGTTCTGCATGAAGCCTTCGCGGGCGAAAGCTGCGTAGTCGCGCGGAGCCCAGATGGGCTGGCCGATGTCGGCGTAGGAGAGGAAGGGCGGACGGGATTTGATGTAGCTCGGCTGTGGTGCGAGGTCCCGGATCTGCGATGCACCGTTCGGCTGCGCCTCACGCTGCATCGCGTCCGGGATGACAGACTTGGAGAACATGCGGGTGGCGAGGCGCGAGAGGAAGCTGCGCGGGACGATGTCGAGGTTGGGTTGCATAAGTTGATCCGTCGAAAGGGCGGAGTAGAAAAGTCCCCTCACCCGGGTTGCGCGGGTCGAGAGATCGGTACGTGGGTCGCCCCTGCCTCGACGGGGAGAGACGTGTCGAAGGCCCCCTCATCCGGTCCTTCGGACCACCTTCTCCCCAAGGGGAGAAGGAAATGAAGGAACCAATGATCGATGGCGGATGGCGAGCGACGAAACATGCGGATCGAGCCGGTCTGGCGATGCTCGCGGTAAATTTGCCGGGTGGCCGCATTCGCGGCCATGACGACAACTTTCAGAGCCGCCGGATCAGGGGAGTGCGGCGGGTGGTGAGAAGAAGATCGGTGAGCGCCCAGACGAGTGCATCGAGGCGATCGGGGGAGCGGCCCTGCGAAAGACCGTCATTGCCGAAGTCGCACATCTGGCGCTCGAGCTCGGGAAATGTTCCGACATGGACGACGCGACCTTCGGCATAGAGTTGGGCGACGGGTTCGGCGCGCAGCCACTTCCCGCGCGTCGCACGTACTTTCTGGACCGGCAGGGTCGGATCGACCTGATGCAGGACGGAGACGACGAGATCGCCGCCCTGGTTGACTTCGGCGACGATGCGGTCGGCTTCAAAATCGTGGTAGGCGGATGCGGTGGCGCGCGCCCAGGTGTCGGGCGTGCGGCCCTGAATGGTGCGGTCGGCGAGAATGGCGGCACGGCCATCCGGCATGAGGCCGGCGACGATGATGCCGCAGCTGTCGGACGAGGCGGCCGAGGTGACGGGCGGATCGACGGCGACGACGATGCGCTCGATCTCGGGTTTGCCTTCGATGCGGTTCTGGTCGATCCAGCTGCGTTTCCAGAGGCCGTTCAGGCGTTCCTCGACGATCTCGCCGTCGAGCTCCTGGCGACCGATCGGTGTGCCGCCGTAGCGGCGGTGCATTTCCTTGATGAAGCCCGGGGCGAGGTTGGACGCGTTGTCGATGGTGCGGCAACGCGTCGTCATCGTCGCGGGGTCGGCGATGAGTCGTTTCAGGAAGTTCGAGTTTTTCGGTGTCGTGGTGATGCAGGCCTGCGGATGCGGGCCGAGCCGAAGGGCGAACTGCAGGTTGTCCCAGGCGGCTTCGGCGCGACGCCACTTGGTGAGCTCGTCACACCAGGCGGCGTCGAACTGGGGACCGCGGAGGTTTTCGGGATCGTCGGCGGCGAAGATCTGGGCGATGGTTCCATTGGGCCAGACGAGCTGGTTGCGGGTGGCTTCGAACGACGGGCGTTCGTCGGGGGCGTGCACCGACATGATGCCGGAGACGCCCTCGATCATGATGTCGCGGACCTGGCCGATGGTGCGGCCGACGAGCGCGATGCGATGCGCCCGGTGTTCGACCAGTTCGGTGAGACCCAAGGCCCTGGCACGGACCCATTCGGCACCGGTGCGTGTCTTTCCAGATCCGCGACCGCCGAGAATGAGCCAGGTGTGCCAGGGTTTTCCGTCATGGCCTGTGCGCGGGGGCAACTGATCGTCGCGCGCCCAGACCATCCAGTCGTGGTAGAGATGTTCGAGTGTCCGGTCGTCGAGACCGTCCAGTATTTTCTTACGTGTCTTTGCCGGCAGCTTCGACAAGGCGCTGAAGACGCTCGCCAAGCTCGCGGCGGATCCGGTCCGCCGTGTCGGATGATGCGGTGGCGTCGCGGGTGCGGTCGCGCGATGTGCCGGTGCCGCCGCGTCCTGACTTTCCGGTAGCGGCTCGGTCATTGTCGGTGGCCTGTTCCAGGTTCTTCATGAGCGCGCCGATGGCGCGGATGTCACGTTCGATGTCGGCGGACGACGGCGGCTCGTCTACGGCTGCGTCGATCACGCGATCCATGCGGCGTTCGAGCAGGGCAAGTTTCTTGTCGATGGCTGCCGAGAGGCGCGCGACGAGAGCGCGGCGGCGGGAGGGCGTCGGGGGCTTCGGGGCTTTCGCCGACGGCGAGGTGTCTTTCGGTTCCGGTTCGTGGGGCGCTTCCGGCTCTGCGGTGGCGCGGGAGAGTTGTAGAGACGCGTCGTCAGGGGCTTGCTTGTGCTTCCGGCCGGCGACGCCCTTGCGCGGCGTCCAGCCTTCGGATTTCCGACGGGCGGCAAGCGCTTTAGCGTCGATGCGGTAGGTTTTCAGGATCTCCGGGATCAAGATGTCTGAGTGCTCGTAGGCACGGCGGATGTCCTCCCAGACGGTGTCGTCTGGCGTCACGAAGTTCTCCTTGGCGGGTTGGCTTCTTCTGTCCGGCTGCCGTGGGTTCGCTGCCGGGCACCGGTGTCGCCGGCAGGGTGGCGCTCGGCGTCTCACCCACGTTCCGGGACATAGCAGATTTATAGCACACCTCACGGGGGCGAGCATAACTAGGTGATTACCTAGTTGGGCCTCACGCTGCCTGTTCCGCGCTGAAGAGCGCGGGGCAGCTCCGGCCGGGGCGGCTACCGCCGACGGCCGAAGGCCTACGTGCCGCCGTTGGCGTCAAAGTGAGTGGCGCGCGCCGGACGGGGCGGCTACCGCCGACGCCTTCGGCTACGTGCCGCCGTTGGCGGCACGGCAAGGTGTGCGCGAGGTCCCGGATCAGCAGTGCACCGTTACACGCTGCACTGCATCCGGGATGACATCAGAGCGGGTCGGCCCAGAGGTCGTAGTGATCGGCATTGACGACGCGTGCGCGGACGATGTCGCCGGGCTTCGCCGTCGTGAGGCCGTTGACGAAGACGCTGCCGTCGATTTCCGGCGCGTCCCACTTCGAGCGGCCGATGGCGCCTTCCTCGTCGACCTCGTCGACGATGACGTCGATGTCGCGGCCGATGCGCTTCGACATGATGGCAGCGGAGATTTCCTGCTGGCGAGCCATGAAGCGGTGCCAGCGTTCTTCCTTCACCTCTTCGGGGACAGCACCCGGAAGATCGTTCGCCGTCGCGCCTTCG
>DAOMWV010000191.1:0-5693 GCA_035436725.1 Hyphomicrobiaceae bacterium | reverse complement strand
GCTGCGGCTGCGCGGCCAGGCGATGCAGAAGGCGGTTCCGGTCGGGGTGGGGGCGATGGCGGCTCTGCTCGGTGTCGGGCTCGACGTCGCCCGCAAGATCGCGGCCGATGCGGCGCAGGGGGACGTCTGCGATGTCGCCAACGACAACGATCCGACGCAGGTCGTGCTCTCCGGCCACAAGACGGCGATCGACCGCGTCGGCGAGGTCGGCAAGGCTCATGGTTTGCGCCGCGCCATGCCGCTGCCGGTGTCCGCGCCGTTCCATTGCCGCCTGATGCAGCCGGCGGCCGAGGCCATGGCGGAAGCGCTCGCAAAGGTCGAGATGAAGACGCCGGTCGTGCCTGTCATCGCCAATGTTCTGGCGGCGCCGATTTCCGATCCGGCCGAGATCAGGCAGCGGCTCGTCGAGCAGGTCACCGGCACGGTGCGCTGGCGCGAATGTGTGGAGGCCATGGCGAAGGCCGGGGTGACGGAAGTCTACGAAATCGGCACCGGCAAGGTTTTGTCGGGACTGGTCGGCCGCATCGACAAGTCGATCAAGGCCACGCCGGTCGGTCTGCCGGCAGACATCGACGCTGCGATGGCCGCACTCGCAGGCTGACGGCGCGCATTCACCTCTCGTTTGCGACGTTGCAATTTAGCGTGTGTCGTTCGCGCATTTTAACCGTAGGGTTGAAAATGGAGACGGGTCTTTAACCGCATGGTGGCGGCTTCGCGCGATAATTGCAGTGTGTGCAAATTCGCGTAAGGCGTTAAATCATGAACTTCGTCATCGTCGGAAGCGGGTCGCCGGCATCGATAGCTGATCGGACCGAGACGTCCGGTGGCGGTGCGCCGAAAGTCTCACCATCGTCTCCATCCGTATCCCAGGCTACGGCTACGACGCCGTCGGCTCCCGTGCTCACCCCCGACCGCAGGGTTGTACGCCGGGATGTGACGCGCGCGGACCGGCGCTGGAGCCAGCGTGAGCGGATCGAGCGCTCCGGGACGATCACCGTCGAAGAAGGGGCGCCGGAAATCGCCTGCCGCCTCTGCGACATTTCCAGGTACGGGGCGCTGATCGAACTGGACCTCGAGGCTGCAGTGGCGTTGCCGAACCTGTTCAGGCTGGTTTTTGTGACCAACCGCATCCGGTCGGAGGCTGATTGTCAGTTGCGCTGGCGCCGGGACGGCCAGATCGGGGTGAGCTTCGAGGGGCCCGTCCGGACGACGGTGCAGCGCGCGCGAGGCTGACGGCTGTCCGTTGCCGTCCGTTCGCCCGACGCCTAGTGTCGCGGCCGGGACAGCAGACAGGACTTTGCATGACGCAGCCCTCAGCCGGCATCGGACACAACGCGGCGGATCGCAGGCGTCAGCTCGAGATCTGGGCGGAAAAGTATCGCGACTCCGATCGTGCGGCGGGCATAGAGGTCAGCGCCGAGTTCGAATTGTTCCGGCAAAAGGACGACGTGTTTTCGCGCGCGTTCTGGGACGAGTCGATCAAGTCGAAAGACACGGACGGTTTTTTTCGCAGCTACCGGATGGAAGCGGCACCACGCAGGGGCGAGGGCTTCAATCAGAAAGACTTCGCGCTCAGGAATGCGTCGTGGCTCGTGTCGGACATCATTTCAGCGCGGTCGCAGGACAGCGGACGACGCGAAGGATTTCAGGCACCCATCGCAGCCGATACGCCGGTGGCGCCACAGCGCGTTGACGTCGGTGACACACGCGCGCAGGCAGCCGAGATAAAGCGGCTCGCGAAGTTTTTCGGCGCGGATCTCTGCGGGATCACGGACTTCGATCCGCGCTGGATCTATGCGAGCCGGGTCGACGTCCGGGACTTCTCCGAGGCACCGAACGACCTGCCCGACGGGATCACAAGTGTGATCGTGCTCGGACATGGCATGGATTACGATCTCGTCAGGACCTATCCGTCGGCGCTGGCGGGGGCTGCGACGGGGCGCGAGTACAGCCACGAAGCGGCGATCGTGATGCAGCTCGCCGCCTACATCCGCAACCTCGGCTACGAGGCGGTTCCCAGCATGAACGATACGGCGCTCGTCATTCCCTACGCGGTCAAGGCGGGGCTCGGCGAGTATGCGCGCAACCAGCTCGTGATCACGCCGGAGTTCGGGCCGCGGCTCCGGTTCTCGAAGATCTTCACGAACCTGCCGCTCGCGCACGATGCGCCGCGCAAGTTGGGCGTGCGCGACGTGTGTGACCAGTGCACGCGCTGCGCGGCGGCGTGTCCGGTGAAAGCGCTGCCGTTCGGTGCGCCCGATGCCGCACCGGCCAACCGGTCGTCGATCCGGGGCGTGAAAAAGTGGACGTCCGATGCGGAGAAATGCTTCGGCTACTGGGCGAAACTCGCCTCCGATTGCGCGATCTGTCTCAGGGTCTGTCCGTTCAATCGTGACTATTCGCGCTGGATCGACCGGGCGTGGCTCAGGCTGGCTCTGTCGCCGCTGCGCGGGCTCGCATTGAAGATCGACGACTGGTCGAAGCGGGCCGAACGCCTCAAGCCGCGCGACTGGTGGGGCGGAAGAGCGTCCTAAACGGCCTTGTCCGGCAATGTGAACCAGGTGACGAAGCGCTCAACAAAGCGGCGGTTGCCGGTGACCGACAGTGCGCCGGAGTCTTCGAGCGTACGGAGCGGTATGCCGCCGTAGACGGCTGCGGCGATCGCGGTCGCGGCAGGTGCAGTGATGACTGCATCGGCGCCGTCGAGGGCCGATCGGCCGACATCGATCGAACCCTTGGAGATGCGCGCCATGAACTCCTCGTCGCCCAGACGAAGGCCGATGCATGCGGTGGCCGTCCCGGCGCGGGCCGGGTCGAACATGGTGCGGAACGACAACAATATCGAATTCGTGCTGACGGGCAGGGCGGGGTCGTGCAGGGGGGATCGCGCGCCCCAGCGGCCGAGGGCCACGAAGACCGGCTCTGCCTCGTAGCCCCAGGCCGTGAGTTCATAGACCTGGACGGAGGCGGGCGGCGGCAACTTGCGGCGTTGCACGATGCCGGAACGTTCGAGACCTTCGAGGCGTTGATCGAGGGTGTTCGCCGAAATGCCGGGCAGGGCTGTGCGCAACTCGGAAAAGCGGCGCGGGCCGAACATGAGTTCGCGCATGACGAGAAGGGCCCAGCGTTCGCCAACGAGGTCGAGTGCGTGAGCGGCCGCACAGGCGTCGTCATAGGATCGCCGCTCCGTTCCGCGCGTTCCGGATGGAGCCGACCTTGGTGTTCTGTTTTTAGTTATTTTATTTAACTTCATGGTTGCGTATTGTAACTTACGGGGTTAGCATCGTCAAAACAGGGTAAGGAGGCGTTACATGGCCCACATGATCTTCATCAACCTGCCGGTCGGCAGTCTCCCTGATTCCGTCGCGTTCTACGAGGCCATAGGCTTCGTCAAGCAACCCGATTTCTCCGACGATACAGCTGCGTGCATGAAGTTTTCGGAGACGATCTTCGCCATGCTGCTGACGCATCCGAAATACAGGTCGTTCACGAGCAAGGACATCGTCGATGCGCGGCGATCGTCGGAAGTGCTGCTGGCGCTCACGACGGACGAGCGCGCGGGTGTCGACGATTTCGTCGCCCGGGCGGGCAAAGCGGGCGGCAAGCTCGACCCGACGCCCAAGCAGGACGCCGGCTTCATGTACGGCCGAAGTTTCGAAGATCCCGATGGTCACATCTGGGAAGTGTTCTGGATGGATCCTGCCGCAGTCCCGGCTTCACAGCCGTGAGATGTTCAGGATGGACGTCATCTCTTCAAGAGCAAGGAGCGTATCATGACGTATGTCGACGGTTTTCTCGTTCCGGTGCCTGCGGGCAACAAGCATGCATATCTGAAGCTGGCGCAGGAGGCGTCGGAGATCTTCCGCGAGCACGGCGCGCTGCGTGTCGTGGAAGCCTGGCAAGACGACGTGAAGGCCGGGAAGACCAACGATTTCTTCACCGCGGTCAAGCGCGAAGGTGACGAGGCGGTGGTGTTCTCCTGGATCGAGTGGCCGTCGAAGGCGGCACGCGACGAAGGCATGGCGAAGGCGTTCAAGGACCCGCGCATGAAAATGACGGACATGCCATTTTCAGGCGAGCGGCTGATCTACGGCGGCTTCAGCGTCATCGTCGACCGGTAACGTAACATCAATCGTCGGCAACGGCGGAAGGAGTATGGCGATGGAACGGCCACGCGGAGCGTTCGTCTGGTAAGAACTGATGACGTCCGATCTCGACGCGGCCACGGCGTTCTATGCGGACGTCGTCGGCTGGAAAACGAGGGACTACCCCCAGGCGAAGATGCGCTACGTCATGGGGCTCGCCGGCGAGACCGCTGTTGCCGGGATGATGACCATTCCGGACGAGGCTGACGGGATGCCGCCGGGGTGGATCGGCTATATCGGCGTCAAGGGCATCGACGGGGCCTGTGCGCGCCTCAAGTCCGGCGGCGGCGTCGTGCACAGGCCGCCCGACGACATTCCCGGTATCGGCCGGTTCGCCATGGTGTCGGACAACACGGGAGCGATGTATGCGCTTTTTACGTCGGACGACGCTGCCATGCTGGAGCCGCAGCACGGCATGACGCCGGGTCTCGTAGGCTGGCATGAACTCATGAGCGGGGACTGGGAGAAATCGTTCGCGTTCTACGCCGAGCAATATGGCTGGGTGAAGACGGACACGCTCGATATGGGACCCATGGGGACGTACCTGCTGTTCGGCGAGAAGCCTGCTGGCAATTCCGTCGGCGGCATGATGACGATGAAGGAAGCGCTGCAGTCGTTCTGGCTCTTCTATTTCGTCGTCGAGGATATCGATGCAGCGATGGATCGCGCCGTGAAAAAGGGCGCGGAGCTCATGGTCGGGCCGATGGAAGTTCCGGGTGGCGCGTGGATCATCCAGGCGCGTGACCCGCAAGGCGCGCATTTCGCGCTCGTCGGGATGCGCAAGGCGGAGGCCCCATCATGAGATCGCTCTCACCCTGTCTCTGGTTCGACAAGAACGGCGAAGAGGCGGCCCGGTTCTATGTGTCGCTCCTGCCGAATTCACGGATCGATCATGTCCAGCGCGCGCCGGCGGACAATCCGTCGAGCAAGAAAGGCGAGGTGCTGGTCGTCGATTTCACGCTGATGGGCAACAAGTACCAGGCGCTCAACGGCGGTCCGAACTTCAAGTTCACCGAGGCGATCTCGCTGTCGGTCACGTGCGACACGCAGGAGGAGGTCGACCGGCTGTGGGCGGCGCTGACGGCGGATGGCGGAAAGGAAGTGGCGTGCGGCTGGCTCAAGGACAAGTACGGGCTGTCGTGGCAGATCGTGCCGGCGCGCATGTTCGAATTGCTGGCGTCTCCAGACGCCGGCGTATCGAAACGGGCGTTCGAGGCGATGATGACGATGGTGAAGCTCGACATCGCGGCGATCGAACGTGCGGCGAAGGGTTGAGACATGCTGAAGCTCTACTACCATCCGCTATCGAGTTACTGCCAGAAGGTGATCGTCGCACTTTATGAGAACGACACGCCGTTCGAGGGTGTGTTCATCGATCTCGGCAAGACGGAGGACAGGCAGCGCCTCGTCGATGTCTGGCCGATGGCGAAGTTCCCGGTGCTGGTCGATACCGCGCAGGACTGGACCGTGCCGGAGAGCAGCATCATCATCGAATTTCTCGATCAGAAGTTTCCTGGACGGACGCGCTTCATTCCGTCAGATCCGGAC